>WBUO01000001.1 GCA_008933675.1 Dechloromonas sp. | reverse complement strand
GGAGTAAAGCATGACCAGACCTTTCATTTTGCTGGGCGACAAGACCAGTCATGGCGGCGTCGTCATTTCGGCTTCGGAGACGACCGATTCCAAAGGCAAGGGCATCGCCCGCGTCGGCGACAAGGTGACTTGCCCGCTAAAGGGGCACGGCAGTGTCACAACGATTGCCACCGGCGACAGCACGGCGTTGATCGATGGCAAGCCGGCGGCGCGTCACGGGGATCTGACCGCCTGCGGGGCCTCCCTGATCGCCGGTCAGTCGATGACCACGGATTGACGGGGCCAGGGTAGGCCGATGCGTTCGCTCATCTTTCGTGTCCTGGGGGGCAGCCTGTTGACGATGGCTCTCGTCTGGGCGCTGGTTCTCGCTTGGTGGCAGTCCAACGATCATCAGCCGGAACAGGGGGAGCTGATCCTCTATCTCGGGGTGCTGCCGCTGGCGCTGATCGGCGGCTACTGGCTGCTGCGCGGTTTCATCGAACATCTGGCGCAGCCCCCTGAAGTCAAGGCGGCAACGCCGGCCCTGCCGGTTGACGACGATCCGCTGAGCGGTACGCGGGCAAGAACGGCCGCCGCCGAGCGGCAGTTTGTCGCACATCTGATCGATGCCTTCGTCGTGTCGGCGGCAGGACGCTCGGCTGACGAGGTTCTGGCAGCGATCGATGCCGGCAAACGGCCGGAGCCGCAGGCAGCCCTGACCGACGACGAAGGTTTCCCCGTCTTCGCGGCAGTTGTTAAAGATCCCGAGGTGGCGGCAGTGGTGGAAGCGCTGGCGGAAAGCCGCTTGATTCCCCCGCCTCTGGCAGGACGTCCGGAGATTCTGCGCGCGCTGGCGCTGTTGCATGGCGTGTTGACCGAGGCTGGCGACCGTCTTGCTACCCTTCTGGATGCTCATCCGGGCAAGCTGCATCTGGATGTGGTCTGGCTACTTCCGGCGAGCTGGGGGCAAGAGTCTGTCAGCGGCTTGCGTGCGTGGCTCCACGGGCTGGCGTGGCCTGTCTCAAGCCTGGGTGAGCCGGCATTCTCTCTGATTCCCGTCGCCGGTGACGGCGAGGTCTTGCAGCAGCTGGACGCCTTGATCCTGTCGGCCAACCAGGCAACAGGAGCGGGGCAATTGACACTGCTGGCCGGCGCTGTTTCAGCGGTCGACCCGCAGAGCGTGGCACGCTGGGAAACAGCGCGAAGACTGTTCTCGCCACACCATCAGGATCGCTCGATACCCGGGGAGGGGGCATTTGCACTGCTGCTGGCCTCGCCGCAAGCCCAGGCGCTTCTTGCCATTCAGGAGAGCGTGCTTGTCAGCCGGGTCGCTCACGGGGTACGCGACAAGCCGGTGAACGCTGGTGGGCGGGTCGGCGGACAACTGATCGGGCAATTGGTCGCCGGCGTGCTCGATGTCGGGGGGCTTCCCGTTGCGGCCGTGAAGGCTGTGGTGGGCGACGCCGATCATCGCGCGGCCAATCTCACCGAAATGCTGGAGGGCATCGGGAGTGCGCTCGATCATCTCGATCCGCTCAAGGATTGCCCGGCCTGCGGGACGAGTACCGGCACCCTGACGCCATTCGGTGGGCTGATGGCTTTGGCTTGTGCGTCTGCGAAGGTACGCGCGCTTGACGCACCGGTGCTTTGTCTGAGCAACCAGCATGAACGTGAGCGGGCGGTGCTGCTGGCCAGGCCTTGCCTGCCCCCGGGCGATCCACAACCGGCCTGCATTTAAAGGAAGTCCACAGAGCAATGTCCAGAATCCGATCCCTACTGACCGACTCCCGTTTCCTGTCCTTTGTCGGAGTCGCTGCCGTCACGGCACTATTCTTCCTGGGGGCCAGGACGCTCAAGGTCGCCATGCTCTGGGCGGCAATCGCCAGCGTTGTCATTCTTCTGGCCTGGCTGACTGTCTGGTTCGTTCGCCGCCAGCGCGCCCGCAAGGCGGGCGAGGCGATTGGTTCGATGCTGGAGCAGCAGGCCGACGGTGCCCAGAAACGGGTCGGGGCTGCCGGGGTAGCCGAGATCGAGACGCTCAAGCAGCGCATGCATGCGGCAGTCAAGACGATCAAGACTTCCAAGCTGGGGCAGATGTCGGGATCGGAAGCTCTTTACGAACTACCCTGGTACATCACGATCGGCAATCCCGCTGCCGGCAAGAGCACGGCCATCGTCAACTCCGGCCTGAAGTTTCCCTTTGACGATGGCGGCAATGCCATCATCAAGGGCATCGGCGGGACACGGAACTGCGACTGGTTCTTCACCACCGAGGGCATCCTGCTCGACACGGCCGGGCGTTACTCGGTGCATGAGGAGGATCGCGAGGAATGGCTGGGTTTTCTCGGTCTGCTGAAGAAGCACCGTTCGCGGGCACCCATCAACGGCATCATCGTCACGGTCAGCATCGGCGAACTGATGGGCAACTCACCGTCATTCGCTGTCAGCCTGGCCAAGAACCTGCGCCAGCGGGTTCAGGAGTTGACCGAGAAGCTCGAGGTCTATGCGCCGGTGTATGTACTGTTCACCAAGGTCGACCTGATTCCGGGCTTCCACGACTTCTTCCTCGATCTCGACTGGAATGAGCGGGATCGTGTCTGGGGGGCGACGATGCCCTATGACCAGGCCGGCGGCAATGAACTGCTGGCCTTGTTCGAACGGCGCTTCGACGAACTTTACGAAGGCCTGCGGGCGATGAGCGTGGCCCAGTTGTCGCGCGTGCAGGGCGAAAACACCTTGCCTGGATTGCTGACCTTTCCCTCTGAGTTCGCGGCGATCAAGCCGGCTCTGCAAGCCTTCATCGCTACGCTGTTCGAGGAAAATCCCTTCCAGTTCAAGCCGGTGTTCCGTGGTTTCTATATCACCTCGGCGATCCAGAGTGCCGATATCAAGCCGATTTCCAACGAGCGTATCCTGAAGAAGTTTTCGCTGGCCGGAAGCGGTGCGGTACCGGTGCGGACCGCCTTGAGCCATGGCTATTTTCTCAAGGATCTTTTTTCCCGGGTCATCTTCCCGGATCGCAATCTGGTCCGTCAGCACACCACCCGGGCCAAGGCCAGATTGCGCCAGTTTGCCGTGCTCGGTGCGCTGTGCGGTCTGGGGCTGGCGCTGGCCGGGTGGAGCTGGTCGTATCTCAACAACCGGAGCCTGCTGGACAACGTGGCGCAGGATGTTGCCAAGGCGACCCGGATTCAGGAGGGGCGCATAGACCTGCAATCTCGGCTGGAGGCACTGGAGATCATCCAGGACCGTCTGGCGCAACTTGATCAGTTCAACGAGGCGCATCCGTTGTCGATCGGTCTTGGGCTCTATCAGGGCGAACGGATGGCTGATCGTTTGCGCGAGGAGTATTTCTCCGGCATCAACAACATCATGCTGGTACCGGTCCAGGAAAGCCTGGAGAGCTTCCTGATGGAGGTGAATGCCAATGGCGAGCGGCTCGGGCAGGGGGGGGCTGCCGCTGGCGGAGGTGACTCCCCGGTGAAAAAAGTGGCGGCGCGGACCTACAAGGATGCGGTGCCGTCGCATGTCGAGGATGGCTACAACGCCCTGAAGACCTACCTGATGCTGGCAGATCGCGAGCATGTCGACGTGGGCCATCTCTCCGATCAGGTGACCCGCTTCTGGCGCAGCTGGCTGGAAGCCAACCGCGGAACCATGTCGCGTGAGCAGATGATCCGTTCGGCCGGGCGGATCCTCGCCTTCCACCTCGAGCAAGCCGGGCGGGCCGACTGGCCGACCATCGACACCAACCTGGTATTGGTCGATGACGTACGCGACAAACTGCGCCGCGTGGTCCGCGGCATGCCTGCTGCGGAGCGCGTCTATGGCGAGATCAAGGCGCGCGCCTCGACCCGCTTCGCGCCCTTGAGCGTGGCCAGCATGGTCGGTCCGGACAACGCAGCGCTGGTTACCGGCAGTCATGTCGTTTCCGGCGCATTCACCGCTGAAGCCTGGCGCGAGTATGTCCAGGGCGCGATCAAGGAAGCGGCGACTAGCGAACAGAAGAATACCGACTGGGTTCTGCAGAGTTCCAGCAAGGATGATCTGACGCTGGAAGGCAGCCCGGAGCAGATTCAGAAGGCGCTGATAGCCATGTACAAGCGCGACTATGCCGAGGAATGGCGACGTTTTGTCCAGGGGGTCAGCGTGGCATCGTTCGCAACTTTCCCCGAGGCGGTTCAGGCCATGAACCGCATTGGTGACACGCAGAATTCGCCCCTCGGTACCCTGATCAGGACGGTCTTCGAGCAGACTGCCTGGGATAACCCGGCAATGGCCAATGTCGGGCTCGAAAGGGCCCAGAAAGGCTTCATCGAATGGTTCAAGCGCTCGATCCTGCAAATGTCGCCGAGTCGTGTCCAGGTCGATGTCAATGTCTCGGCAAAGGGCGCGGAGGTACCCATGGGCCCGATCGGCAGCGAGTTCGCCGGTTTTGCCCGGCTGGTGATGCCGCGTGACAAGAGTGATCCCATGCTGGATACCTACCTTCGCCAGTTGTCGAAGATCCGCACCCGACTCAACAACCTGAAGAACCAGGGTGATCCTGGGCCGGGGGCGCTGAAACTGATGCGGGCGACGATCGATGGTGGTGATTCAGAGTTGGCGGAAACCCTGCGTTTCGTCGACGAGCAGATGCTTACCGGCATGCCGGACAACCAGCGGGGCGTGTTGCGTCCCCTGTTGTTGCGGCCTCTGCTGCAATCCTATGCGGCCATTGTCCGGCCGGCTGCCGAGGATCTGAACAAGACCTGGGACGCGCAGGTGTATGAGCCGTTCAGCCGCAAGCTGGCCATCAAGTATCCGTTCTCGCCCAATGCCAACATTGAGGCTTCGCCGGCCGAGATCGCCCAGGTCTTCGGCCCCGAGGGTGCTATTGCCAAGTATGTCGAGAACGCGATGGGGGCAGTGGTCGTACGTCGTGGCGATACGATCACGCCACGTACCTGGGGGGATGTTGGTCTGCAACTACAGCCCGAGTTCATGAATGAATTCGCCCGCTGGGTCGCCCCGCTGGAAGGAGGTGCCGCCAGTGATGGTGGCGGTGCATCGACTGCTCAGGCCCAGACGGTGTTCATGCTGCGCCCCCAGCCTTCGCCGGGAACGACGGGCTACGTCGTGGAAATCGACGGCCAGAAACTGAGTTACCGGAATGGTGTCGCACAGTGGGCCAACTTCGTCTGGCCGAACAGCGCCGGTGTGCCGGGGGCACGCATTGTTGCCACCAGCTTTGAAGGAAGGGTGATTGAAGTCGTCAATTTTCCCGGGCGCTTCGGCCTCGAGAAAATGATCAACTCGGCGACCCGCACACGGAGCGAGGATGGAAGCTTCCATCTGGCCTGGAGCGGCGGGGGGATTAATATCGGCATTGATCTGCGCCTCCTGAGCAGTGTCCAGGCGCAAGCCGGTGGTCGCAACGGCACTGGGGGCAGCCGCGGTCTTGCCGGGCTGGTCCTGCCTCGCCAGGTGGCGGACGCCGGATCATCCACGTCGCCTGCCGTTACCGGAGATGCCGCGTTGCCGACCGTTGCCGATGCTGCAGCTGCGCAGGGCAGGGGGGCGCAATGAGCAACGCAAACAGTTCCCCGGCAACCTGCTTCGGGAAGATTCCGTCCCGCGGGGATTTCGTCAAGGGAAGCGGTCAGCATCAGCTGATCCAGGTGCTTGACCGCTGGGTATCGCAGGCGATGGAGCTGCTGTCGGAAGACTCCCGCTGGAAGATCGCCTATGACGGCGCGGGTGCATTCGACTTCGCCTTTGTCGGGGCGCGCAGTCGCCTTTCAGTGGTCGGCCATCTGCGCCCGAGCAGCGATTCATCCGGTCGCCGCTTCCCGTTCATCACGGCGGCGATGGTCGAACGCGACGATTCCCTGATGTTCCGGTGTGCTCCCGCAGGCCTTGGCCATTCGTTCGCCGCATTGGCCGGCATATCGGACGCCGGTTTGAAAGGGGCGGATGTTGGGCAACTGCTCGGCGAACTGGATGCCGTGGATTGTGCCGGCGACTTCGCGACAGCCATCCAGCTTGATCCCCTGGGTAACTTTGTCCGTCGCACAACCCTCAATGGCCTGGCGACTATGCTGGCGATGAACGGTAGCGAGCCGCTGCGCCGCATCATCCTTGCCATTGGCCTGCTGATGCGCCCTGTTCTCGGTCAAGGGGCAGTCAACATCGAAAAGGATCTGGTTCTGCCGTTGCCCAGGGAAGAGCGTTACCGCAATCTGGTCGCCGGACTCTGGCTCTACCTCGTTTCAGCCTTCCTGCGGCGTACCGCTGTCGAAATGCAGGTGATCATCGAGCGGACCGCCGATTCGCCGCGACTGGTGCTTGGTTTCAATGGTGCATCGTCGGCTACCTTGCTTGAAGCACTGGCTCCGGAGACGACCAGCGGCCGCAACATCCTCCTCTTCGATCCCGAGTGGATCGAGGAACAGGCCGAGATTGCCAACGACTATGGTGTCGCCAAGTTGTCGGCCTATCTCGCACAGCCTGCCATCAGCCTGGAGCTGGCCATCAATACCTTCCGCGAAGTCTTTCTGGGGGAATGAACTTGAAAACAAAGCTTCTGGCCGTTGCTTCGGCCTTGGTGCTGGCGGCAAGCTGCACGATGGCAGCCGAGCTGGCGGCTGCGCCTGATGCCGCAGCCGCCAGCGCCAAGGTCACTGTCTCCGGTACGGTGCCTGATGAGGCGGCACGTGCCGCGGTACTGGGCAAGTTGCGCGAGCTTTACGGGGCCGCCAACGTCGTTGATCGTCTCGAGGTTGGCGGTGTCGTACCACCGCCTAACTGGACCGAGTATATGACCAAGTTGCTGGGGCCGAATCTCAAGCAGGTCAGCAAGGGGCAGGTGAGCGTCAATGGCACACAAGTGGCGATTCGCGGCAAGGTTGCCAACGAAGCGCAGCGTCAGCAGGTGGTCAGCGATATGGCTATGGCGCTCAACCCGACTTACAGCATCGACAATGCACTGGTCGTCGCCGATGGCGGTGGCCAGACCGTGCTCGATGACACGCTATCGAATCGTGTCGTCGAGTTCGAAAGCGGTTCTGCCACGCTCACGCCACGCGGGCGGGCGATTCTTGACGAGATGATCGTCGCCATCAAGCAGATCGGGACGCCACGTCTCCAGGTGATCGGTCATACCGACAGCACCGGTCATCGACTGGCCAATGTCGGACTGAGCCTGGCCCGGGCGGGCGCCGTACGCGACTACCTGATCGAGCATGCTGTTCCCGGGGAATCACTGCATGCAGTCGGCGCCGGGCCCGATCATCCGGTTGCAACAAACGATACGGCCGAGGGGCGAGCCAAGAATCGACGTATCGAATTCCGGCTGGTGAACTGAACCAGCCGGAGGCTGCGTTCAGTAACCGCTGTTATCCTGGGCAGGCCGTTCGACGCCGAGTAACTCCTCCATGCGTGACAGGGCGGCATCGTCCTTGACGACTGTTCGCAGCCATTCGTGCAAGGGCATGCTGCCCCAGCGGGCGGCCTTGTCGGCGAGGTAGGCAACCGGACTGTGCGGCTCGGTGCGCCGGAAGAAATCGGCAATCTCCTGCAGCTGCCGAATTGCCTGGGCGCGTGATTGTGGCATGCCCCCTGGCGACAAATTGGGCGTGATGCCGGATACCGCGTTTGGCATGTTTTCGGACTCCGGCATTACTGCCTGGCTTGCCGCTGTTTCCGTTTCGCCGCCTCCATGGCGGCGGCAAAAGCGGACGACATCGTCGAGTGCTTCGTAGGCCGGGGCAAAGGTCGGTGCGTGTTCGCCGAGGCGACTTTCCAGTACCGCTTGCAGTGCGCCCATCGCGGCTTTCAACTCGTCGGCCGCCTTCATTTCATCGCGGAAACTGCTGGCAGGCGTGTCCTTGAGTGCGGCTTCGAAGATGTCCAGGGTGACGGAACCGGTGCGCGCATAATCTCCCGCCAGTTCGGGGTTTCTTTCGATATTCCGCGCCATGGAGCGTGCCGATTCCTGGTCGATGAGCGAAAAGCTGCCTTTGGCCGAGCGCGTCAGCGGTGTTTGACGAATCAGTTGCGTCGTCTGACCGAGTAGCCAGTCAAGGGGGCCTGTGCGCTGTTCCAGTTCTCCATCGTCGGTCAGTGGATGGATGTCATCCCAGAATATCTCGCACAGTCGGGCGAGCAGTCGGTATCCGTTGCCCAGTCCGCGCAAGCCAGCCGTCTGGCCATATGCTTCTGTCAGCCAGGCGGCAACTCGCAGATCCTTTGACTGGCCGGCCAGGATGTCTTCGCAAAGGCGGATGGCCTTGTCCCATTCCGCTTCCTTGATCTGCGTGACCCATTCGCCTTGCGACAGCGATGGGTCGTCGTAGCGGCGTGCCTCGCGAATTGCGTCGAACTCGCTTGAGAAAATGAGATCCGTCCCACAGTGTCCGCCATCGCCAGTCAGCGGTTGCACCAACAATTCCAGTTCCTTCATATGGGCCTCATGCCGAAGCTGCTGTCATACATGGATCGAGTCAGTAAACGCCCGCGACACGAGGCCTCAGGGCAGCGTGATCGTCAGGCTCGGCGCTCGCGGGGCAAGCTGGACGATGTCCCGGTACTGCGCCAGTGTTTCCTGGACGCTGCGACTTGCGTGCCAGTCGAGCCCGATGAACGCCACCAAGGCTAGCAGCGCGAGCAGCGCAGCGATGACCCAAAATGGAATGTCGCGTTTCAGTGCATTGGAGATGCTGTCTGGGGCAGCCCAGTGCGGGGCGAAAGGCGTGCTTTTCCCCTTGATGTGGGCAATTTGCTCACCCAGTTGGGCGCTGAGGTACTTCAGCTTTTCCGGCCCTTCCAGCAAGTAGCGCCCTTTGAAACCGGTCAGCAGGCACATGTGAAAAACTTCCAGGGCATTGATGCGGTTGGCCCCCCCGTTGCGAGCCGTTTCCAGTTTGTCGAAGAAATGCTCTCCCGCCAGTTGATCGCCGAACAGAACCAGTTGCAGCGGTTTCCGTTCCCAGGTTTCGCGGATGTTCATCTGCGATGTCAGGACGGCTTCGTCGACGGCGGCACAGAAGGCATATTTGGCATCGAAGATGTCTTCGCTGCTGTAATGCGCCTTCCTGGCCGTCCTTTCGAACTGTTCGAGAAAACGCTGGATGTCGGCGGAGAACTCCTCAGCGCTCTTGGGCGCACAACGATGATGCATGAGGATAAGCATGTAGAAGCCGTCGTAGAGGAGGTCGACAAGGCTTCGCGCCGGGCGCTCGACGGTGCTGTCTTCGCCCGAGAGGGAGGGGGCAATTGAAACGAGGCTGGGTGCGTGGGTCATGGAATGACGGCAATCATTTCGATTTTGAGGTCGCGATAGCTTTCCGGCGCATAGATCATGATCGACTGTGCCTTAAGCATCCGTTCGTAAAGGGGACCATGGTTGTCCAGCGCAAAATAGCTGGCGCCGGGGCGAACCGGGATCGGTGCTGGTACTTGTGCAGCATGACTGAGGCGAACCCCGGACATGGCCGACAGCACCAGTTTTTCCACATCATCGGGAGCGCCGACCTTGAGGCGTAGCGGGACTGTCTCGATGATTTCGGATTGCGCGTGGCTGGCCGTGATGGCCAGATAGAAGGCCGTGTTGTTGTCGATCTTCTCCGAATCCAGGCGGCCCGAATGGAAGGCGGGTTTGGGTTGGCTCAGGGCAATTGCGAAGTAGCGCGTCGAGATCACCGTCTCCAGCAGTTCGCGAAGAATCTGATCTATGCGGCTGAAGCAAGGGCCCGGCTGTGCATGGTCATAAGCCGGCAGGTCATTCAGGGTATGTCCCTTGGAAAAGGTCAGTAGTCCGCCAGCAAGGCGCAGAAGTTCCTGGAACAGGCGTTCCGGTGAGCTTTCCGGATTGCGCAGCAGATGGGTCAGGGTGGCGCAGGCGCTACTGGCTGTGTGCAGCAGCCAGAAAGAAGCGATGTCGCCGGAGCGGAACTCGATGATGTTCTTCGACGGCTCGCGGTGGAAGCCGTAAAGCGCCTCGACCTTGGCAAGCAGGGCATCAATCTGGCGTTGCAGCAACAGATAGATGCCGGGCGTGCTGCGTAGGCGCAGCGACGGCGGCATGAAGGTCTGATCAAGTTCGAAACCGTTGCTTGCTGTACGACGAATCCGCACCAGAGGAATCGACAGGTACTGGTCGCGAGGCTCGTCTGCCCCTTTCAGGCAGGAGAGCTTGCTGAGTGTGGAAATCTCCGCCTCCGCAGAATCGGTGTACAAGTCCGCCATTTCCCGGGCAACGGCGAGGTAACGCGTTTGCGCCCCGCCGGCGGCGCTTTCGGTACTGTTTCCACCATGCGGGTTAAGGTGGTGGAGTGCGAGCAGGAACTCGCGGGTGGTTTCTTCCGCAACAGCGCCTTCCAGGGACAAGGGCGGAGGCAGTTGATCGACATCCGGTGCGATGAACGAATCGCCGTTGGCGAAAACGACATCAATGCGGCTAAATCGGAGAATGCCGTTCTTCAGCGACTCTTGGTCGAGTTCGAGATCGCGGACTCCCCAGGCGAAGGGGTTCGCTGCCAGCATGGCACGCCGGATCAGGGCTTCCGTATGGTTGTCCTGTAACTGAAAGTGTTGTGGTCGAAGAAACAGTCCTTCGCCCCATAGTATTTTTGCGGTGCTCATTTGTTTGCCATCATCAGGAATTGCATTGCACGCCGACAAGAGATTGCACGGATGCCGGGCTGATCTCGCTCAGCAGGCCGCCCTGGCTGGCCGTTAGCGCACAGGCGTGGGCGCCGACAGTAATGCCCGTCTTGAACGATTGTTTGGCGTCGAAAGCCAGCTTCCAGCGCGCGGCGTAAGGGGCGCGGAACATCCCGACGATCCCGATGGTGCTGGCTTCGCCGGGGACCTTGACCTGCAGGTCATAGGATTTCCCTGGAATGACCGTGACTTCCCGTACGGCCAGCAGGTCTTCGCCCAGCCCTTCCTTTTCGCTGTCAGTAGTGGTGATCTGCGGATAAGTAAGTGTGCGAAGCCGCTCCGGTGAGCGAAGCAGGTAGATCTTGACGACCAGCGACAGTGCCTGGCCATTGTTGGTCGTGTTCAGCTGCTCACCGGCAAAAATCCGGATCGACAGATCCGTCGTCCTCTTGGCCGGATCACTGGTGTCCTTCTTGATGACGCCGGTTGCTTCCAGAACCAGGCCAATTGCCGCACCGGCCAGTTGGACGTTGGACATTGAACTGCAACCGGAAAGGATGAGGAAGCATAGCGCGATTCCGGCCAAAAGCCTCGATGGTCCGGGTTGCTGGTGTTGCCGATGGTTCATGTGTGGTGCCGTGCCATGCACGATTATTCAAAGGCATTGCTGAATGGTGTGCCGGGAATATGCTTTTGTATTGCAATATGCCAGACGCGTAATGTACTATGCCGCACTCGTTGTGGCAAACCAATGTCATTAATTGTCCGTGCTTGAAGTGTTTCCCTGGAGTGCTCATGTGTATTGCTAGAAGACTGTCTTCCGTTGTTCTGCTGGGAACTGTCGTCATGCTCGGTGCCTGCGCGTCGAACAAGGTGGCCATGAATCAGGAAGAATTTTCCCAGGCCATGAGGGTGTCCGGACAGAAGGTTGATGCCCTGCTGGAAAAGGGAAATCACGACGATGCGGTTCTCGTCATGGTTGATCTGGCAAAGAAGAATCCCAGCCGCAAGGAGCCCTGGGGGCGGATGGCAAAAATCCAGTTTGACGCAGGAGATTATGCGCAGGCCATCGTTTCCGCCGAGGAGGTCCTGCAGCGGGATGATACGGACCGAACCGCCAAAAGTATCCGGGCTGTGGCCGGCTTGCGGGTCGCCGCTCAATCACTGGCCGACCTGCGCAACGATGTCGAGTTGAAGGGGAATGCCCGTTCGGATGCTGCCAGCCTGGCCAGTGTCATGCGCGAGACCCTGGGAGAAGATGTTCTGGTTCCACCGGCAGAACTCGAGGCGCGCAAGAAGCGTGAGGCGGCTGCTGCGGCTCGGGGGAAGGCGCGTGCCAAGTCGCCAAAGGCTGCCGCAGAGAACGGAGCCCAGAAGTCCGCGGCGGGCGGCGATCCGTTCAGTCAATTGAAGTGAGCACGGTTCGGGGGTGACAGACATCCCTGGCCGGTGGTTCCTGGTTTGACGGTTTCGATGATTACTTGGGAGAAGGTTGTGGCAAAAAAAGAGAGTGTGCAGAAGCGGTTGCAGAAGGTTCGCCCACCGCGGGTCCAGTTGACCTATGACGTTGAGATCGGCGATGCAATCGAGGCAAAGGAGTTGCCGTTCGTGGTCGGCGTGCTCGGAGACTTTGTCGCCCAGTCCAGGGAGGCGCAGGGCAAGGTCCGCGACCGCAAGTTCGTCAATATCGATATGGATAACTTTGATGATGTCATGGATGGCATGGCGCCACGAACGGTCTACCGGGTCAAGAACCGTCTGAGTCGGGACGGGGGGGAGATGGCTGTCGACCTCGAGTTCCGTCGCTTCGAGGACTTCCGGCCGGAGTCGGTGGTGCAACAGGTTGAGCCGTTGCGCAAGTTGCTTGAGGCGCGTTCGAAACTCGCCGATCTGCGCAACAAACTGGCTGGCAATGAAAAGCTGGAGGATCTGCTCAACGATGTCCTCGCCAACACCGAACAACTGAATCACATCGGCGGCAAAAAGCCGGAAGGGGAGCGGCAATGAACCTGCAGCAGGCAACGACCGCCGGTGCGGTACCGCATCACGAGGCCGGGTTGCTCGACCAGATCATTGAAGAGAGTCGGGTCGCTCAATCGGATCAGGAGAAGCATCGGGCGCGGGACATCATCAGCGAACTGGTCAGTCAGGTTCTCGAGGGCGAAGTCATCGTTTCCGAGAATCTCGCGGCATCGCTGGATGCGCGAGTTGCCGAGCTTGACCGCCTGATCTCGGAACAACTGAGCGAAGTCATGCATGCGCCTGAGTTCCAGGCGCTGGAAAGTGCCTGGACCGGCCTGCACTATCTGTGCAAGCAGACGTCCACAGGGCAGTTGTTGAAGATCAAGTTGTTCAACGCAGCCAAGCGCGACCTCGTCCGGGATTTCAAATCGGCGATTGATTTCGACCAGAGCGCGTTGTTCAAGAAGGTTTACGAGGAGGAGTTCGGTACCTTCGGCGGCGCACCTTTCGGCGCCCTGATTGGCCAGTTCGAGCTGACGCGCCAGCCGGAAGATATGTACTTCATCGAGCAGATGTCGCACATCGCGGCTGCCTCACATGCACCTTTTGTCACGGCAGCCTCGCCGCAGTTGTTTGGCCTGGAGTCCTACACCGATCTCGGCAAGCCCCGCGACATGGGCAAGGTCTTCGATACCGTGGAGTACGCGAAGTGGAAGTCGTTCCGTGAGTCGGAGGATTCGCGCTATGTTGGGCTGGCGCTGCCCCGTTTCCTGGGGCGCCTCCCCTACAACCCGATCGATGGCGAGGTGACGGAAGGCTTCAATTTTGTCGAGGAAGTGGATGGCACGAATCACGACAAATACCTGTGGTGTAACGCGGCATTCGCCTTTGCCGCACGCCTGACCGAGGCTTTCGAAAACTACGGATGGTGCGCCGCGATTCGCGGTGTGGAAGGTGGCGGTCTGGTCGAGGATCTGCCAACGCATACCTTCCGCACAGATGACGGTGAGGTGGCACTGAAGTGTCCGACCGAAATCTCGATTACCGACCGACGCGAAAAGGAGCTCAGCGATCTCGGCTTCATTCCGCTGGTGCATTGCAAGAACACCGATTACGCCGCCTTCTTCGGCGCCCAGTCCACGCAGAAACCGAAGAAATATGACCTCGATTCGGCCAATGCCAACGCTTCGCTGTCGGCACAGTTGCAGTACATCTTCGCCGTCTCCCGCATTGCGCACTACATGAAGGCAATGATGCGGGACAAGATCGGCAGCTTCGCTTCGGCGGCCAATGTGCAGTCTTATCTGCAGCGCTGGATCGATCAGTACGTGACCGCCGACGATTCGGCGTCTCAGCAAACCAAGGCCCAGTTCCCATTGCGGGAGGCCTCCATCGAAGTCAGCGAAGTGCCGGGACGGCCTGGTGTCTATCGGGCGGTGTCGTTCATTCGTCCTCACTTCCAGCTCGACGAACTCTCGGTGTCTTTGCGTCTGGTCGCCGAGTTGCCGCAAAACGGCAAGAACTGAAGTTTTCAACCTGCAACGCTGAAGGAGAAAGTACCAAATGAAAGATATTTACGTTGAGTTCATGGGCAGCGACATCAAGGGTGACTCCCGTGATGCCAAGCACAAGGATACGGTGGAAGTTTCGACCTGGAGCCACACGATGCGCCAGCCGAAGTCGGCGACGGCCTCGGGTTCCGGCGGTCACACCGCCGAGCGTGTCGAGCACGGTGAGATGATCTTCACCAAGGACATCGACGGCGCCAGCCCGAAGCTCTACCAGGCATGTTCCTCCGGCCTGGTGGTCAACGATGTGGTGATCTATTTCTATCGCGCATTCGGCGGCAAGAATACGACCGGCAATCCGTCGGCCACCCAGAATCGCCATCAGTACATGAAGATCGAATTGAAGAACGTCATCGTTGCTTCGGTTTCGCCTTCGGTGGATGACGAAGGGATTCCGAAGGAGACCTTCTCGTTGAAGTATTCGGCAGTCAAGTGGACCTACGACGAACTGAATATCGACGGCAACAAGTCCGGCAAGGTCAATATCCAGGGTGCCTGGAACCTCGCCAAGAACACGCCGAACCTGACCTGACCGACGATGTGGTGAAGAACACGGCGGAAACTCGTTTCCGCCGTTTTTTATGATCAAGGGTTTCGAGCCTTCCCTCTTCGACAAGTTGTTTGACGACCTGCCTGTCGGTGCCGCGCGCTGGCGTCTGTCGCTCGAACAGCTCAAGGATTCCGTCGCCCGCGATCTTGAGGCCTTGCTCAATACAAGGGTGATACTGGGGGACGCATTGCTGCAGAACTTTCCGCTGGCTGGGCGCTCGGTCGCTGCCTTCGGCCTGGCCGACTTTGCCGGACTGAGTCTGGCCAGCGTTCATGACCGCCGCCATATCTGCTCAGCGATTGCCTCGGCTATTGCCGCTCACGAGCCGCGCTTGCGCGATGTGCGGGTCGAACTGGAACTGCATCGCAAGACCGTGAACGCGCTCTACTTCTCCATCAATGCCGTATTGTTCGTGCGCCCCGCGCAGGAGCCCGTGGCCTTTGATGCGCTGTTGCAGCCGACCAGCCTGCAATATTCGGTCAGTCGCCATCGCGCGCGCCAGGGGGGGTGATGGAAGACCTGCTGCCCTACTACGAGCGGGAGCTGAGTTTTCTGCGTCAGCATTCCCGCGAATTCGCCGAGCGCTATCCGAAGCTCGCTGCGCAATTGTTGCTCTCCGGTGAGGGCTGTGATGATCCGCATGTCGAGCGGATGATCCAGTCTTTCGCGTTGCTGACGGGACGCGTTGCGAAAAAGCTGGAAGACAGTTACCCGCAGTTCACCGAGGCACTGCTCAACGTCCTCTATCCGCATTACCTGCGTCCGTTCCCCAGTTGTTCGATCGCGCATTTCGAGGCGGGCGGAGGGGACATGTCGTCAATCGTCAGCATCCCGCGGGCCACCGAATTGCAGACGCGGCCGATCCGGGGGGCAGTCTGCAAGTTCCGTACGGCCTGGAACCTTCAGTTGGCACCCGTGACGCTTGGCGAGTTGCGCTTCGATCCGATCGCCAGCGCGCCGACGGAGGTCCGTCTGCCGGTCGGCTGCAATGCCACCCTGTCCTTCTCTCTGGTACAGCGGGGGCAGGGAGAGGCTGGCTTCACCAAGCTGCAGAAGCTGCGCGTCTATATTGATGCCGAGCCCTCTGTGGCTTCTGCCCTGCGCGATGCCTTGTTCCTGCGTTGCCTGAAGGTGTACGCGGTCGGTGCAGACCAGCGCTGGCGGGTTGCCAGGGCGGGTGTTATCGGCGAGGTGGGATTCGCTACGGACGAGGCACTGATCGACATGCCGGAAAACTCGCACGGCGCCTATCGCTACCTGACCGAGTATTTCTGCTTTCCGGAGAAGTTCAATTTCTTCGACATCGATTTTGCCGCGCTGCCGGCTAGCCTGCTTGCCGAAGGCCGGATCACGCTGCATCTGGCGCTCGGCGATCTGCGCGCCGACAGCGACGCCTCGCGCCTGTTGCAGACGCTGGGCACACAGAACCTGCGCCTGGGCTGCGTACCGGTGGTTAACTTGTTTGCCCAGCGTGGCGATCCGATCCGTATCAGTAACCGGCAGTCCAGTTACCCGGTCGTTGCCGACGGGCGGCGGGCCTATGCCTACGATGTCTATTCGATCGATGCCGTGCGCCGCGTTCGCCAGACGCCGCAGGGTGAGGAGAGTGTCGAGTTTCGCCCGTTCTTTTCCCTGCGTCATGGCGAGACGCCGGAACGCAACGGTCACTACTGGTGTGTCCAGCGCGACCATCTGATTGCCGAAAGCAGTCCGGGCTACGAGACCTCGCTATCCATCGTCGATGCCGACTTCGATCCGGTACAGCCGAAAACCGATGTTCTCAGCCTGCAGTTGAGCTGCACCAATCGCGATCTGCCGACCCTGATGTCGGTCGGCCTGCCATCGGGTGACCTGTTTCTCGAAGGCGGCTCCAGCGTGCGCGCCATCAAGCTGCTGCGCAAACCGACGCCGCCCTGTCGCTTTGACCATCGGCGGGATGGCCAATGGCGGATCATTTCGCACCTGTCACTCAATCACCTGTCGCTGAGTGGCAGCGGCCTTGCCGCCTTTCAGGAGATGCTGGCTCTCTACGATCTGCCGCGGACTGCCGCCACCCGCCGGCAGATAGAAGGATTGCTCGGCATCGAGGTGCGGGACAGCACCGTCTGGCTGGCCGGCAAGCCCTTCGCCTGCTTTGTCCGTGGCCAGGAGGTCAGGCTGCGCATCGACGAATCCAGTTTCGTCGGAAGTGGTCTCGATATCTTCGCGCGCTGTATCGACCGGTTTCTCGGCCTGTATGTCAGCCTGAACAGCTTCAGCCAGCTGGTCATCGTCTCGAACCGAACCGGAGAGGAACTGATCCGATGCGCACCCCGCAACGGCGAGTCGATCCTGGGCTAGTCGAACACAGTCTGCAGGAGCCGGAGCGCTACGAGTTCTTTCAACTGGTGCGCCTGTACGAGATCGTCTTTCGCCGCCAGGGACGCACGGCGATGGCCGACAGCGTCGGTGAGCGCATCCGTTTCCGCAATTCGCTGGGCCTCGGTTTCGCTCCCAGCCAGGTCGAAGCGATGCTGCCGCGCTATCGGCGCGATGCCGAGGGGCGGGAAACCGGCGAACTGGAGCAGGTTGAGATCACACCACGTTTCATGGGCATGCTCGGGGTCAATGGAACGTTGCCCATTCATTACACCGAACAGGTCATCCATCGCGAACGTTTCAAGCGCGACACCTCGGGGCGCGCCTTTCTCGATCTCTTCAGCAATCGCGCGGTCAGTCATTTCTACCGGGCCTGGAAGAAGTACCGGCTGGCCATCCAGTATGAGACGGAAAGGCGCAATCGCTTCCTGCCCCTGCTCCTTTCGTTGACCGGTCTCGGCTTCGACGCGTTGCGCGAACGCATGAACCGGGGCCCGGGCGCCGTCGACGATGAATCGGTTGCCTATATTGCCGGCCTGCTGAGGCAGCGTCCGGTATCCGCCGAAACCCTGTCGCGCGCCCTCGGCGGCTATTTCCGCGAGAAGGTGCTCATCGAGCAATTCGTCGGCCGCTGGTATGTCGTGCCGGGCGAGCAGCGCTCGACTCTCGGCGGGCGCAATGCCGTGCTTGGCCAGAACGTGCTGGCCGGCGAGCGTGTCTGGCAGCGCAATCTGCGCATCCGTATCCATATTGGCCCGCTCAGCTACGAACGCTATATGGCCTTCCTGCCGCGCGGCGACGTGGCGGCTGCCCTGGAAAAGCTGCTGACGCTGGCGACCGGTGGCCAGTTCGAATATGAAATCCGTCCCATCCTGCGGGCCGCCGATGTCCAGCCACTGGCGCTCGGTGGCGGGCCAGGCGGCCGCCTCGGCTACGACAGCTTTCTGCTGACCCGGCCGGAAACGCGGGATCGCAGCGATACCCGTTACCTCACCCATTCCATCCATTGAAGAAACAACGATGAGCACCTCCCTGAAGACACTGATCAGCAAGTTGAACAGCAACTGCCGCCAGGCTGCCGAACGTGCCGCCAGTCTGTGCATGGCCCGCGGCAACTACGAGGTCGACCTCGAGCATCTGCTGCTCGCCTTGATGGAGCAGCCCGGCAGCGACTTGATGATTATCCTGCGAGCCAGCCAGATCAGCCCGACGGGGGTCGAGCGCGAGCTGAACCAGGAAATCGACCGTTTCCGCAACGGCAACACACGTACCCCGGTGTTCTCGCCCCACATCCCCAAACTCTTCGAGCAGGCCTGGTTGATCGCCTCGCTCGATGCCCGCCTGCCGCGCATCCGTTCCGGCCATCTGCTGCTGGCGCTGCTCACCGAGCCGGAACTGTCGCAGCTGGCATTCCGCGGCTCGAAACTGCTGGCTGGCATCAAGCTGGACGAACTCAAGCACAATTTCGACAAGATGACCGATGGCTCGGGCGAAGCGGCGGAAGTCGCCGGCCTCGGCAAGGCTGTCGGGACTGCAGAGGCCGCCGGCGACCCGCTTGAAGGGACCGCGCCGCAAGCCGGCAGGACGCCGGCACTCGACCAGTTCACCACCAACCTGACGCAGCGGGCGCGTGAAGGCAAGGTCGACCCGGTGATCGGCCGCGATGGCGAAATCCGCCAGGTGATCGACATCCTGATGCGCCGTCGGCAGAACAATCCCATCCTCACCGGCGAGGCGGGCGTCGGCAAGACCGCCGTTGTCGAAGGTCTGGCCCTGCGCATCGCTGCCGATGACGTGCCGCCGCCCTTGCTCGGTGTCGACCTGCACACACTGGACATGGGGCTGCTGCAGGCCGGCGCCAGCGTCAAGGGCGAGTTCGAGAACCGACTGAAGAATGTCATCGACGAGGTCAAGAAAAGCCCGAAGCCAATCATCCTGTTCATCGACGAAGCCCACACCATGATCGGCGCTGGTGGCCAGTCCGGTCAGAACGATGCCGCCAACCTTCTGAAGCCCGCCCTGGCACGTGGCGAACTGCGCACCGTCGCTGCCACCACCTGGGCGGAATACAAGAAATACTTCGAGAAGGATGCGGCACTCGCCCGGCGCTTCCAGGTCGTCAAGGTCGAAGAGCCGAGCGAAACACTGGCTGCCGCCATGTTGCGCGGCATGGTGCCGCTGATGGAAGGGCACTTCGGCATCCGCGTCATGGACGAGGCGGTCACCGAGGCCGTCCGCCTGTCGCATCGCTATATCAGCGGGCGGCAACTGCCGGACAAGGCGATCAGCGTGCTCGACACTGCCTGCGCCAAGGTCGCGCTCGGGCAGAGCGCTACCCCGGCCCTGATCGACGAGGCGGCCAAGCGCCTCGTCCGCGACAAGGCCGAGCTTGCCGCACTGGAGCGCGAGGCCGCCAGCGGAGCCTGGCACGACACGCGCATCGGCGAATTGAAGGCGCAGATTGCCGCCGTCGAATCCGATCTGGCCATCCATCAGGCCCGCTTCGAGGAAGAAAAGGAACTGGTCGGCCGTATCCTCGAACTGCGCGCACAGCTTGAAAATGCCGAAGCCCCGGCCGAAGCCGCAGCGTCCAAAGGCAAACCGAAGAGCCGCAGGAAGCCCGAAACAGGCAAGGGCGACAGCGAACTGGACAAGGCGCTGGCCCGTCTGCGCGACATCCAGGGCGAAGCGCCGATGGTGCCGCTGCAAGTGGATGGCCTCGTCGTCGCCGAGATCATTGCCGCCTGGACCGGCATCCCGCTCGGCAAGATGGTCAAGGACGAGATCAGGACTGTGCTCAACCTCAAGCCCTTGCTGCAGGAGCGCGTCATCGGTCAGGACCATGCCCTGGAGGCCGTCGCCCAGCGCGTGCGCACCGCTCGCGCCAACCTCGAAGATCCGAACAAGCCGAAGGGCGTTTTCCTGTTTGCCGGTCCCTCCGGTGTCGGCAAGACCGAAACGGCGCTGGCGCTGGCCGACATCCTCTACGGCGGCGAGCGCAAGCTGGTCACCATCAACATGAGTGAGTACCAGGAAGCTCATACCGTTTCCGGCCTCAAGGGCTCGCCACCGGGCTACGTCGGTTACGGCGAAGGTGGCGTGCTGACCGAAGCGGTGCGCCGCAATCCGTACAGCGTCGTCCTCCTCGACGAGGTCGAGAAAGCCCATCCGGATGTTCTCGAACTCTTCTTCCAGGTCTTCGACAAGGGCGTGCTCGACGACGCCGAGGGACGCGAGATCGACTTCCGCAACACGCTGATCATTCTGACCAGCAACGTCGGCTCCACCCAGATCATGCAGGCCTGCCTCAACAAGCCGGCGACCGAACTGCCCGCGGCCGATGCGCTGGCCGATGCGCTGCGCCCGGTCCTCTTCAAGAGCTTCAAGCCGGCCTTCCTCGGCCGCATGAAGGTCGTGCCCTACTACCCGATTTCGGACGATGTGCTGGTCCGGATCATCGAGCTCAAGCTCGGCCGCATCCGTGACCGTGTCGCCGCCAATCACAAGGCCGAGTTCCTCTGGGACGACAAGCTCGTCGAAGCCGTCCTCGCCCGCTGCACCGAGGTCGATTCCGGCGCCCGCAATGTCGATCACATCCTCAACGGCACCCTGCTGCCCGAAATCGCCGAAGTCGTCCTCGCCCGCATGGCAGAAGCCGCCAGCGTCGAGCGCATCAAGGTCAGCGCCGGCAAGAACGGCGAATTCAAGTACGTCATCAAGTAGGCATCCATCCCCGTCCTGGAGTAAACAGCATGCTCAACCTCAATTACGCCACCCTGGCCGCCGCTCATCGTCACTACGCCGGCATGACCGCGGCCGCCCTCCGCGAAACCCTTGGCTGCCCGGAATCCGCCATGGCGCGGGCAGGCAACGGTGCCATCCTGACCAGCCTGGCCCTGGTCGGCGCCGGTGTCCAGCTCAGCGGGCCGCTGAAAATAGAGAATGGAGCGCTGGCCGGACGCAAGCTGGAGAACGCCCCGAACCGCCTTGCCGAATGGCTCGCCACGCGACATCGCGCGCCGGAAGTCCTGGCTGTCGGCAAGGGGCTGGCCGACGTGGCCTACCGGCTGTTCGGCCGCCGCGGCATCGTTGCCTTCGTCCAGGGTACCGGCCCGGCGGGGGGCAGTATTGCCGTGGTCGACGGCAGGAACGCTGCCGCCCTTTGTGTTGCTGCCGAGACCTTGCATCCTCGGGTCGTCCACTTCTGGGAGATCGCCTGAGCACCACGGGCCCTGCGGGCAAGACCGTCGGCCCGGCGCCAACGGCAGCCAGCCTGCCGCTCCGGGTGCAGATCGGGGGCCGACAAACCGCTGCAGATTGCGCGAGTTGAACCTTACCCTTGATCCTCCCGGAGGCGCTGTCGGCAGGCGCACGGTGGTAACGTCTTTCAACGAGGATGGTCATGATGACACGGGGCTGCCGGCGAAAGGTTTTGACGCGGCGGCAACTCTGGGGCGGCGATGGCTCAACCAGCCGAGGCCTGCGCAGTCACGCCAGTCGCCCGCAAGTCGCTGGCAGCGCCACGGGCATTTTGGGGCGCGTCGCTCATCAGCGTCGGTCGCAAGAATTGGCTGGCCTTTTTGCCGGCTATCCGTATAATGCGCGTCTCTTTCAGCGCGCCCGTAGCTCAGTTGGATAGAGTATCTGGCTACGAACCAGAGGGTCGGGCGTTCGAATCGCTCCGGGCGCGCCAAAGAACCTTGCATTCAGCTAACCTCCAGGTTGGCTTTTTGCTTTTCAGGGTTCAGATTCTCTGTTGCGCTCCTGTGCGCAGCACTCTCCCCGGCGATGCCGATTCCAGTAGAAGGCCCTGAGCAACGAGCGGCCAGAAAAAATGTTGGCAGCCGGCTTGACGAAAACATATCGATATAACTAAGATCGTCGATATGAAAACGAACTACACCCGAGCCATTCCTCCCGAGTGGGCCGCCATGTCGCGGATCTTCCTGGCGTTGGGCGATGAGCATCGCCAGCGCATCCTGTTGCTGTTCGAGCCGGGGGAGCGGCTCAACGTCGGGCAGATCGCCGACGTGTCGACGCTGGCGCGGTCGACTGTCTCCCATCATCTGAAGGTGCTGCATGAATCCGGCGTCCTGGCTTCCGAGAAGATCGGCAAGGAGGTCTGGTTCTGGATCGATCGTTCGGCACTGGAATCCACGTTCACCAACGTCCTCGACTACCTCAAGGAAAACACCTGATGCGTAACTTGCTGCGGCCGTTGCTGCGGGCACTGGCCATGCTGTTCTTTCGTGTTGATGTCCGTTTCCATCAGTCGGACTTCTCGCATCAACGCCTGCTTGTCGTCGCCAACCACGAGTCCTTTCTCGATGGTTTGCTGCTTGGGCTGTTCCTGCCGATCGATCCGGTTTTCGTCGTACACACTGGCGTTGTCCGGCGCTGGTATTTCCGCCTGCTGCTGTCGCAGGTTGATTACCTAGCAGTCGATCCGACCAGTCCGATGGCGATGAAGCATGTGATCCGCCTGATCGAATCCGGTCGGCCGGTGGTCATTTTCCCGGAAGGACGGATCACCCAGACCGGTTCGCTGATGAAGGTTTACGACGGTCCCGCCTTTGTTGCCGCGAAGACGGGCGCAACGGTGATCCCGGTGCGTCTGGACGGCGCGTCGCGCTCCTACTTCTCGCGGCTGTCCGGCAAGTATCCGAAAGAGGTTTTCCCGAAGATCCGCCTGACCGTGCTGCCGGAGGCGCATTTTCCGATGCCGGAAGCGGCCACTGCCAAATTGCGTCGGCGGCGGGCCGGCGAGCAGATGCGCAAGCTGATGCAGGAGATGATTTTCGCCTCGCGCCCGACACAGACCCTGTTCGGCGCACTGTGCGATGCGGCCACGGTGTACGGGCGCAGCCGGCGTCTGCTCGAGGACGTCAAGCAGATCGAGTATTCGTATAACGACCTGCTGAAGATGGCCCTGATCCTCGGTCGGCAGATCGAGCGCGTGTCGGCACCGGGCGAGAAGGTCGGCCTGTTGTTGCCCAACCTGGTGCCGACCATCGGCCTGATCTTCGGGCTCACCGCCCGCAAGCGCGTGCCGGCGATGCTCAACTACACTGCCGGCACCGATGCCATGCAGGCCGCTTGCGATGCTGCCGAGGTGAAGACGGTGGTCACCTCGCGCGCCTTCGTCGAGCAGGCCAAGCTCGGCGACAAGCTGGCCGGGCTGCGCGGCGTCGAACTGCTCTACCTGGAGGATATCCGCGAGCGCATCGGCCTGGGCGACAAGCTGTGGCTGGTGCTGTGGGGCTTGCGCTTCCCGCATGCCTTCGAGCTGCATGCCTCGCCCGAAGCAGCGGCGGTTGTACTGTTTACCTCGGGTTCCGAGGGCAAGCCGAAAGGCGTCGTGCTGCCACACCGGGCGATCCTCGCCAACATCGCCCAGATCCGCGCGGTCATCGACTTCTCGGTCGACGACAAGGTGTTGAACGCGCTGCCCATCTTCCACAGTTTCGGTCTCACTGCCGGCGCGCTGCTGCCGGTGCTGACCGGCGCCAACCTCTTCCTCTACCCGTCGCCGCTGCATTACCGGGTGATTCCGGAAGTCGCCTACGACCGCAACTGCACCGTGCTGTTCGGCACCTCGACCTTCCTTGGCAATTACGCCAAGTTTGCCCATCCCTACGACTTCTACCGGTTACGCTACGTCGTCGCCGGGGCGGAGAAGCTCTCCGAGGCGGTGCGCAGCCAGTGGTTCGAGAAGTTCGGTGTGCGCATCTTCGAAGGTTACGGCGCCACCGAGACGGCGCCGGTGCTGGCGGTGAATACGCCGATGGCCTACAAAACCGGCACCGTCGGCAACCTGCTGCCGGGTATCGAGCACAGGCTGGTGCCGGTGCCAGGCATCGACAATGGCGGCATCCTGCATGTGCGCGGTCCCAACGTCATGGCCGGCTACCTCAAGGCCGAACAGCCGGGCGTGCTGCAGCCGCCGGTTTCCGCTGCCGGTGATGGCTGGTATGAAACGGGCGACGTCGTCAGCATCGACGATGAAGGCTTCGTCAGAATCGTCGGCCGGGTCAAGCGCTTCGCCAAGATCGCCGGCGAGATGGTCAGCCTCGAAGTCGTCGAGAAACTCGCCGTCGCCACCGCGCCGGACAAGCCGCACGCGGCATCCAGTCAGCCCGACGAAAGCAAGGGCGAGGCTCTGGTACTGTTCACCACCGATCCGGCCCTGAGCCGCGAGGCGCTGGCGGCGAAAGCGCGCGAGCTCGGCCTGCCGGAGCTGGCGGTGCCGCGCAAGATCAAGGTGGTCGAGGCACTGCCGTTGCTCGGCACCGGCAAGATCGACTATGTGACGCTGAAGCAGATGGCGGAGGCCGCATGACCACGTTCAATCCGCAACGCCGCCGAATGCTCGGCCTGCTCGCCGGTACGGCCGCCGTCGCCGCAGCCGGCGTCAGCCTGGCCCGGCCGGTCGTCGTCAATCCCTGTCGTGCCGCCATCCCGGTCCGCCTGCTCGACAGCCCGTGGCTGAAGCAGGCCTGGGCCGGTATCGATCCGGCCGGTCTGTGGGACTGCCACGTGCATCTGGCCGGGCTGGGCGATGGCGGCAGCGGCATCGAGATCGGGCCGCAGCTGTCGTCGCCGCTGCAGCCGGTGCAGTACGCGCAGCGCCTGTTCTACATGAACGCCGGTTGTGCCCATGACGCGGCAGGCGCCGTCGATGCTGCCTACGTCGCCCGTTTGCTCAACCTGTGCGATGCCATGCCGGCCGGCTTCAAGGTCATGCTCTTTGCCTTCGAGCGTTTCCACGATACGGCCGGCCAGGCGCATCCGGAGCATTCGGCCTTCTATGTGCCAAATGCCTGGGCGGCCAAGCTGGCGCGCGATTTTCCGGCGCGTTTCGAGTGGGTCGCCTCCTTGCATCCCTACCATGCGACGGCGGTCGACGACCTGAAACTGGCGATCGCCGGCGGTGCGCGGGCGGTCAAGTGGCTGCCGGCAGCACAGGGCATGGACCCGGCGGATGCGAAATGCGATGCCTTCTACCGTGAGCTGGCCGCCAGCGGCGTGCCGCTGATCGTCCATTGCGGCGAGGAAAAGGCGGTCAAGGGCAGCGACACGCAGGCCTTCGGCAACCCCTTGCGCCTGCGCCGGGCGCTTGATCTCGGCGTCAGGATCGTCGTCGCCCACTGCGCGACGATGGGCACGGATATCGACGACGATGGTGCGCTACGCCCGAGCTTCGAACTTTTCCTCAAGGCGATGGCCGAACCGCGCGCCAGGGATTTGCTGTACGGCGATGTCTCGGCGATCACGCTGCGCAACCGTCAGCCGGCAGTGATCCGTACCCTGCTCGAACGCCGAGACCTGCACGAACGCCTGCTGCACGGTTCCGACTATCCGCTGCCGGGCATCCTGCCGCTGATTTCGTCGGCGACGCTGGCCCGTGCCGGGCTGTTGCCGAAGGCGGCGGTTGCCGACCTCGATACGCTACGCGAGCATAACCCGCTGCTCTTCGATTTCGTCCTCAAGCGCCTGCTCAACTGGCAGGGACATTCCTTCTCGCCGGCGGTCTTCAATACCCGCCGCATTTTCTCGGGCAAACGCTCATGAGCGGACAATTCGCACTTCTCAGGGAAAAGCGCTTCGCACCGCTGTTCGGGACGCAGTTCCTGGGCGCCTTCAACGACAACCTGTACAAGAACGCCCTGGTCGTGCTGCTGACTTTCCAGGCGGCGCAATGGACGACGCTGGCGCCCGAAGTGCTGGCCAATCTGGCGGCCGGGTTGTTCATCCTGCCCTTCTTCCTCTTCTCGGCCACAGCCGGCCAACTTGCCGACAAGTACGACAAGGCCTGGCTGGCGCGTCTGTCGAAGGTGCTGGAGGTCATCATCATGGGCATCGCCGCAGCCGGCTTCTGGCTGCACAGCCTGGGCTGGCTGCTTGCCGCGCTGTTCCTGCTCGGCCTGCAATCGACGCTGTTCGGTCCGGTCAAGTACGCGATCCTGCCGCAGCATCTGCACGAGGACGAACTGGTCGGCGGCAACGCACTGATCGAGGCCGGCACCTTCGTCGCCATCCTGGTCGGCACGTTGGCCGGCGGCTTGCTGGCGGGAGCGGTGGCGCAGCCGATGTGGATCGCCGTCGGCGGGCTGGCCGTCGCCGTACTCGGCTATCTGTACAGCCGCGGCATTCCGGAGGCCCCGCCGCCGGCGCCGGAGCTGCAGGTCAATCTCAATCCGCTGACCGAAACCTGGCGCAGCATCCGTTTCGCCAGCGGCAACCGTACGGTATTCCTGTCGATTCTCGGCATCTCCTGGTTCTGGCTATACGGTGCCCTGTTCCTCGCCCAGTTTCCCGCCTACACGAAGAACGTGCTGGGCGGCGGCGAGTCGATGGTGACCCTGCTGCTGGCCATTTTCACGGTCGGCATCGGCCTCGGTTCGCTGCTCTGCGAGCGGATGTCGGGCAAGCACGTCGAGATCGGCCTGGTGCCCTTCGGTTCGATCGGCCTGACGCTGTTCGGCCTGGACCTGTACTTTGCTTCGCCGGCTGGCCTGGCCGGTGCGACCGCGCATGAACTGACGGTTCTGCTCAGTATCCCGGCGATCTGGCGTGTGTTGTTCGACCTGCTGATGCTCGGTGTCTTCGGCGGCTTCTTCATCGTGCCGCTGTACGCCTTGGTGCAGACACGCAGCGAGGCCAGCCACCGGGCGCGGATCATCGCTGCCAACAATATCGTCAATGCCCTGTTCATGGTCGTCGGCGCGCTCGGCGCCGCCGCGGCACTGGGGGCGGGGTTGTCGATTCCCGCGCTGTTCGGCATCGCAGCATTGCTCAACGCGGCGGTAGCGGTGTACATCTACGGGTTGGTGCCGGAATTCCTGCTGCGCTTCATTGCCTGGCTGCTGGTCAAGGCCGTGTACCGGTTGCGCAGCGAGGGCGTCGAACACATCCCGCTCGACGGGCCGGCGGTGCTGGTCGCCAACCACGTCAGTTTCGCCGATGCGGTGATCCTGATGGGGGCCTCGCCGCGGCCGATCCGTTTCGTCATGGATCACCGCATCTTCCGCACGCCCTTGCTCGGGTTTGTCTTCCGCCACGGCGGCGCGATTCCCATCGCCTCGGCCAGGGATGATCCGGCGCTGATGGACAAGGCCTTCGCCGACGTTTCGCAGGCGCTGGCCAACGGCGAACTGGTCGGCATCTTCCCTGAGGGCAACATCACCCGCGACGGCGAGTTGCAGCCTTTCCGTCCGGGCATTGCGCGCATCCTTGCCGCCAATCCGGTGCCGGTCGTGCCGATGGCGCTGTCCGGGCTGTGGGGCAGCTATTTCTCGCGCATCGACGGCGAGGCGATGAAGACCCCCTTCCGGCGCGGCCTGTTCTCGCCGATCGCCTTGCGGGTCGGCAAAGCGCTGGCCCCGGCGACGGTGACGCCCGAATCGCTGCAGGCCAGGGTCGGCGAGCTGCGGGGCTCGGTCAAATAGCCTGTCCGACTCGCCCGTTCGGGCGGTCGGCCCGCTAAAATTGCCACCTTTGGCCACCGATCCGAGATGAGTACTTCAGCCGACATTCCGACCGATCAATTTGCCGCGCTGGCCGATACGGAAACCCAGCGCCTGGCTGCCCGGATGGCGCAGGATGCCTTTGCCGGTGCCTTCCGCCTGGCCGTTGCGGCGGATGAGGCAGCAGACCAGGGGGCGCTCGGCGAGGCGGCGGCGCGCTGCTTCAACTGGTGCCAGGCGGCAGGCAGCGACGAGGCCAGAGCCCTGCGCCTGGCCCTGCTGGTCAGCGGCATGGATCAGTGGGGGCTGGCCTATACCCAGGCTTTCCGCTTGCAGGCGATTCCCGACCTGACGGTTCTCATCGGCGGCCTGCGCACCCGACTCGATGCCGGCGCCGATGCCCGGTTCCAGCAATATTTCGCCGCCATCAACGAAGACGAGGCAGCCGTCATCGACTTCAAGATCGCGTTGCGGCGCGCGATACATCTGGCGCTGTGGCATGCCATGGCGGCTTGCGAAACGAGCGAACAGGTCGGCGGCATCGTGCAGGCCCTGGGCAGCATGATGCTTGGTCTCAACGGGAAAATGCCGACCCTGGGTTGGCGCCTGCTGGCCGACGCCCTGGCCAGCATGCAGATTTCCCTGCTCACCGGCGGCGTGCCGCCGATGGCGGCGGAAGGCACGCAGCAGCTTTTCGCCGCGCTGCAGCACGCGTTACCCGGTGAGCGCTATCAGGCCATCATGGCCTACTCCACGCAGGCCGTGCTCGGCTGGCAGCAGGCGCAGCGAGCCCGTCCCGGCGATGCCGGAGAGGCTTCCTGATGCAGTGGCAGGCCATCCGCGAACGGCTCGATCTCTACGAGCGCCTGATGCGGCTGGACAAGCCGATCGGCATCCTGCTGCTGCTCTGGCCGACACTCTGGGCCTTGTGGCTGTCGGCGGCCGGCCGCCCGGACTGGGCGGTGGTGCTGGTCTTCGTGCTCGGCACCGTGCTCATGCGTTCGGCCGGTTGCGTCATCAACGACTACGCCGACCGTGACTTCGACAAACATGTCGAACGGACGAAGGAACGACCGCTGACGGCCGGCCGGGTCAGTACCAGGGAGGCGCTGATGCTGTTCGCCTTCCTTTGCCTGCTCGCCTTCGGGCTGGTGCTGTTGCTCGGCAAGCCGCTGGTGATCTGGCTGTCGGTTCCGGCGGTCTTCCTGGCGGCGAGTTATCCCTTCACCAAGCGCTTCTTCGCCATTCCCCAGGCCTACCTCGGCATCGCCTTCGGCTTCGGCATCCCGATGGCCTACGCGGCACATCTCGACGCGGTGCCGGGCGAGGCATGGTGGCTGCTGCTTGCCAACATCTTCTGGGCGATCGCCTACGACACCGAGTATGCGATGGTCGACCGCAACGATGACCTGAAGATCGGCATCAAGACATCGGCGATCACTTTCGGCCGTTTCGACGTCGCGGCAGTGATGCTGTGCTACCTCTCGACGCTCGCCATCCTTGGCGGCCTGGGCTGGCACTGGCAGCTGGGCTGGCCCTACTTCGCCAGCCTGTTCGTCGCGGCGGTGATCATGGGGGTGCATTTCACCTGGATCCGCGGTCGCGAGCGCATGGCCTGCTTCAAGGCTTTCCTGCATAACAACTGGGTCGGTGCCGTCATCTTCGGCGGTATCGTCATCGATTTTCTGCTGTCCGGAAGGAGCACGGGATGAAGCATCTGTCTGTCGTTGCCGGGTGTCTGTTGCCGATCCTGGCCTGTGCCGAGGATGCGCGCCAAATGGCGTCCTTGCCGCCGGCGGCGCAGGAAAGCCTGCGTCAGGAAATGCTCGGCAACCTGGTGGCCCTCAATGAAGTGCTGACGCTGATGGCGGCCGGCAAGGTGGTCGAGGCCGGAGCCCTGGCCGAGGCCGAACTGGGCGTCTCGGCCATGGGCAAGCACCGGAGCAAGCCCTTTGACGCCCGTCCCGGTCCGCACATGCCGCCTGCCATGCACGGTATCGGCATGGACGGGCACCAGGCCGCCAGCGCCTTCGCCAAAGCGGCGGCCAGCGGCGACCGCGACAAGGCCCTGGCGCTGCTTCCCAATCTGACCGGCACCTGCGTGGCGTGTCACTACTCCTGGCGGATTCGATGAAATACCACGACCTGCGCGACTTCCTGTCGCAACTGGAGAAGACCGGCGAACTCAAGCGTGTCGCGGTCGACGTCGATACCCATCTGGAAATGACCGAGATCGGCGACCGCGTGCTGCGTGCCGGCGGCCCGGCGCTGCTCTTCGAAAAGGCCCACACGCAGGGCCGGCGTCACGAGATGCCGGTACTCACCAACCTGTTCGGCACGCCGAAGCGCGTCGCGCTGGGCATGGGCGAGGATTCGGTGCAGGCGCTGCGCGAGGTCGGCAAGCTGCTCGCCTACCTCAAGGAGCCGGAGCCGCCGAAAGGGCTGAAGGATGCCTGGGACAAGCTGCCGGTGCTGAAACAAGTGCTCAACATGGCGCCCAAGAAGGTGTCGAACGCGCCCTGCCAGGAGGTTGTCCGGGAAGGCAAGGACGTCGACCTCTCGCGGCTGCCGATCCAGCATTGCTGGCCCGGCGACGTCGCACCGCTGATCACCTGGGGCCTGGTGGTCACCAGGGGGCCGCACAAGAACCGCCAGAACCTCGGCATCTACCGCCAGCAGGTGCTCGGGCCGAACAAGGTGATCATGCGCTGGCTGGCGCATCGTGGCGGGGCGCTCGATTTTCGCGAATTCCAGCTGGCCAATCCCGGCCAGCCCTTCCCGGTGGCGGTGGTTCTGGGCTGCGACCCGGCGACCATCCTCGGCGCGGTAACGCCGGTGCCCGATTCGCTGTCCGAATACCAGTTTGCCGGCCTGCTGCGCGGCGGCAAGACCGAGCTGACGCAGTGCCTCGGCTCCGGTTTGCAAGTGCCCGCTTCCGCCGAGATCGTGCTGGAAGGCGTCATCCATCCCGGCGAAATGGCGCTGGAAGGCCCCTACGGTGACCACACCGGCTACTACAACGAGCAGGCCGAATTCCCGGTGTTCACCATCGAGCGCATCACCATGCGCAAGAACCCGATCTACCACAGCACCTACACCGGCAAGCCGCCCGACGAGCCGGCGGTACTGGGCGTGGCCCTGAACGAGGTGTTCGTGCCGCTGCTGCAGAAGCAGTTCACCGAGATCGTCGATTTCTACCTGCCGCCGGAAGGCTGTTCCTACCGCATGGCCATCGTCTCGATCAAGAAGGCCTATCCCGGCCACGCCAAGCGGGTGATGTTCGGCATCTGGTCTTTCCTGCGCCAGTTCATGTACACCAAGACCATCGTCGTCGTGGACGACGACATCGACATCCGCGACTGGAAGGAAGTGATCTGGGCGATGACCACGCGCTTCGACGCGGTGCGCGACACGACGCTGGTCGACAACACGCCGATCGACTATCTCGACTTCGCCTCGCCGGTCGCCGGCCTCGGTTCGAAGATGGGTATCGACGCGACCAACAAGTGGCCGGGCGAGACCAGCCGCGAATGGGGCCGGCCGATCGTCATGGACACCGCCGTCAGGCAGCGCGTCGACGACCTGTGGGGCGAGCTCGGTCTGTAGCCGGTTGCCGTTTCAGGCGGGGGGGCGGCGCAGCCACTTCAGCACCGCGGCGAACAGGAGATCCGGGTCGACCGGCTTGGTGATGAAGTCGTCCATGCCGGCTTCCAGGCAGCGCGCCTTGTCCTCGGCGAAGGCGTTGGCCGTCATCGCCAGGATGGGAATGTGCCGCTGCCCCGGGCGGTTGCGAATCTGCCGGGTGGCTTCGAGACCGTCCATGTTCGGCATCTGCATGTCCATCAGGATCAGGTCGTAGTCGCGCTCGCTGCTGAGCGCCAGGGCTTGCCGGCCGTCCTCGGCACTGTCGACGGTGATGCCGACGTCCTCGAACAGGCTCAGCGCCACTTCGCGGTTGACCGGCTCATCCTCGGCCAGCAACAAGCGGCAATGGCGGAAGTCGCGGGCGAGGATATCTTCCGCCGCTTCGCCGTGCTGCGAAGTCTCGGATGCCAGCCGCTCTGTTGTGCCCTTCTTCAGACGGACGGTGAACCAGAAGGTGCTGCCCTCACCGGGCACGCTGTGTACGCCGGCATTGCCGCCCATGGCCTGGGCCAGTCGGCGGCTGATGACGAGCCCCAGGCCGCTGCCGCCGAAGCGCCGGCTGATCGTGTTGTCGGCCTGCTCGAAAGCGCTGAACAGCCGGCCCTGCGTCTCCTCGTCGATGCCGACGCCGGTGTCCTCGACCTCGAAGCGCACCACCTGCGTCTCCGCCGTTGCTTCTTCGTGACGGACGCGCAGCGTGACGCTGCCTTGTTCGGTGAACTTGATGGCATTGCCGGCGAAGTTGAGCAGGGCCTGCTGCAGGCGGGTCGGGTCGCCGAGCAGCGGAACCGGCTGCGGCTCGCTGTCGACGATCAGTTGCAGGCCTTTTTCCTGTGCCTTGTCCTGCATGATCGAGGCGACATTGGCGACGACGGCGCCCGTGTTGACGTCGCTTTCCTCCAGCTCGAACTTGCCGGCCTCGATCTTCGAGAGGTCGAGGATCGCGTTGATCACTTCGAGCAGGTGATGGCCGGCCATCTCGATCTTGTTCAGGCGTTCGCTCTGTTCAGGGGGCAGGCCGGCGCGCCGGATCAGATTGGCCATGCCGGTGATGGCGCCGAGCGGGGTACGTATCTCGTGCGACATGTTGGCGAGGAAGCGGCTCTTCGACTGATTCGCCGCATCGGCGGCATCCTTGGCGTGCTGTAGCGCCAGTTCGGCCTCCTTGCGCCGGCTGATGTCGCTGATGAAGGAGATCAGGCGTTCCGGCTGTTCGTCGCAGCCCGGGCGGTGATAGAGGCTGATTTCCACCGGGATGCGGCGGCCGTCGCGGGCTTTCTGCACGCTTTCGATCTGCAGCGATCCTTCGCGCCGTACCTGATCGATGGTGGCGGCGAAGAACTCCGGAGTGACCTTGTCGTCGATGTCGGGGACGCGCATGGCCAGCATCTCCTGGACGGTGTAACCGAGCATGTCGGCGGCGTGGCGGTTCACATAGGTGATCCGCCCGTCGCCGGGGTCGACCCAGTGAATGCCGATGCCGACGCTGTCCATGGCGAATTGTGTTTCGAGCAACTGGCGGTGAGTCCTTTCCAGGGCGGCGGTACGTTCGCTGACCTTCTCCTCCAGGCGGTCACGATGCCCGGCCAGTTCGTCGAGAGCCCGGCGCAGCGGGGTGATGTCGTGGGCGACGCCGAGAACGCCGATCAGCGTGCCATCGGGCAGCGACATCGGCGTCTTGGTCGTCGAAAAGAGGCCGCGATAGCCGCCGCGTGCGAAAGTCAGCCATTCCTCGTTGCTGCTCGGGCCGCCGGCCGCCATGGCGGCCTGATCGTTGCGGCGGAAGAACCCGGCCAGTTCGGCGTCGACGAAGTCGAAGTCGGTCCGGCCGACGATTTCCCGCTCGCTGGCGCCGAAGAACTCCTCGAAGCGCGGGTTGCAGGCCAGGTAAACGCCATCCTTGTCCTTCAGCCAGATGAGATCCGGGATGGTCGCTACCAGGGTGTGCAGATGGGTCTGCTGGCGCAGCAGCTCGGCCATCGTCTCGTTGAGCACGGCTGCCAGGCGGCCCAGTTCGTTGTCCGGCATGGGGGCGCTCAGCGGCGCGAAGTGGCCGGCACGTGCCGAGTCGACTGCGGCCATCAGGTGCGCGAGCGGCGCCGTCACCTGGCGCCGCATGAAAACCAGGCCGCCGATCATGACCAGCAGCGAAACGCCGAGCAGGGCGAGCAGGCCGGCGCCGATCAGGTTGGCCGTGTCATTGTCGCCCTGCGCCAGATCGCGGGCGAAGACGGCACGCGCCTGCTCACCGTCGGCCAGGGGGGCGGTGGCGACGGCGAAAGTCGAGTTGTCGCTGCGGCCGATACGTGGCGTGCTCAACCAGTGCAGTCGGGGGGCTTCGCCGCTATCGTGCGCCAGCCCGGTGTCGACATTGGCCATGCCGGCCGATTGCAGGCGACCATTGGCTTCGATGGCCAGGGGAATGCCGGCTTCGGCAGCCATCGTGTCGATCAGGTTCTGGTCCAGGCAGCGGCCGAGGGAGATACGGCCGATCGGCTTGTCAGCGCCGATCGTCAGTTCACGGACGATGGCCAGCCCGGCGCCGGTCCGGCAGCGGGCCAGGTGAGCTGCGCCGTCGTGGCTGGCGGCCGCCAGCCATTCGCGGGGTGTCTGTTGCGCCTCGAAGGGGGATAGACGGTTCTTGCTGGCAAACAGCTGGAGATCCTGTCCTTCGCGTTGCGACCAGTACAGGTTGCGCTCGCCGGCAAAGCCGGCAATCGGTCCGTGGGCGCCGTAGACGATCACCCAGTCGAGATCGGCCGTGCGGGCGCTCTCGCCCAGCATGCTGGCCAGTTCTTCGGCCGGTGCATCGAAGATGTCCGGACTGCCGGTGGCGGCGGCAAAATAGCCGTGGAACAGATTCAGCGTTGCCAGCAGCTTGGGAGAGGCGCTCAGCGAATTGCCGATGCCGAGCAGTTCGTTGCCAGCATGATTGAGCTCGTTGTCCAGACGCACCATGGCCTGGTGCAGCAGACGCTCGCTTTCCTTGGCCAGCGAGTGTTGGCGGAGGGCGCTGTGGATGCCGCCGGCGACGACGAGGACGGCGATCGTCGCGGCAAACCAGAAGATGAGCAGGCGCTGGGCCAGCGACAGGCGCGGCATGTCAGAAGATGGGGGCGATCCGTTCGACGTTGTCGCGGGTGACGGCAATCGATTTGACGATGACCTCACGCGCTGCCGGCTTGCCGCCGCGGAGCAGGGCGATCGCCGCTTCGGCGCCTTCACGGCCGAAGGTCGGGTAGGTGAAACTGGCGGCCAGCTCACCGCTGCGAATGGCGTTGCGGGCCTCGCTGATGTAGTCGATGCCGGTGATCGGTATCTGCTTCGGGTCGCGTCCGGCCATCTTCAGGGCGAGGATGGCACCCATCGCCATGCTGTCCGACTGGGCATAGATGGCATCGAATCCGAGTTTCTCGGCCAGTGCTTCCTCCACTTTCTGGATGGCCAGCGCCCGCTGGGAATCGGCCTGCTTGATGGCGACCACGCTGAGCCCCGGATGCTTTTTCAGTTCCTCGAGGAAACCCTCGGTCCGCAACTGTCCCGGGGTGGTCGTCGGGATATGCTGCAGCATCAGGATGCGCCCCTTGCCGTTCAGGCGTCTGGCCAGGTATTGCGCCGCCTGGCGGGCGATGGCGCGATTGTCGGCGGTGACGAAATGGGTGAATTCCTCGCCGTTGACCCGACGGGACAGCAGGATCACCGGAATCCCCCGGCGGTGGAGGCGGGCGATCGGCTCGCGCATCAACTCGGCGTCGCGCGGGCTGGTGATCAGCACGTCGACGCCCTGGGCGGCGAAGTTCTCGATGTCCTGGACCTGGCGGGCGGTGTCGCCCTTGGCGTCGCTGAAGACGAATTCGATACCGGAATGCGCCGCCAGTGCTTCCTGCAGATCGCGCACCTGGGCAGCCCGCCAGTCGTTGGCCATGGTGTCCTGGGCGAAGGCCACGAGCTGTTTGCGTTTGCCGGGCTGGGCGGCGATGACGGGAAGCGCCGCCAGCCCGGACAGCCCGAAGAGGGCGTAGAGGCCAAACTGTCTGCGTTGCATGGAGACTCCCTTGTGCCGTTGCGGCTTGTCGTATCATCGTCGGCTCTGGGGCCGACCGACGTACTGTAGCGCAACTGCATGGGCATTGGCGAGGCGGGCGGCCCGCCCAGAGGAGGATTCGCATGTTTGCCGCCATTCCGCTCGATCTCGACGACCCGCAGCAGGCCTCGGCCTGGCTCGCCTTGCTCGACCACTATGCGCGTGATCCGATGGGGGGCGGCAGCGGGCTGTCCGACTACGCGCGGCGCCACCTCGTCGGCCGCCTGCGGCAGCTGCCCGGCTTTCACGCGGCCCTGGCCATGGCCGGCGACGAGGCGGTGGGCCTGATCAACTGCTTCGCCGGCTTCTCGACCTTCGCCGCCCGACCCCTGCTGAACATTCACGACATCGTCGTGCACAGCGCCTGGCGCGGCCGCGCGATCGCCCAGGTGCTGCTCGACTGGGCGGCGCGGCGCGCCGGTGAACTGGGTTGCTGCAAGCTGACCCTGGAAGTGCTGGCCAACAACGAAAAGGCGCTGGCCGCCTATGCCCGCGCCGGCTTTGCCCCCTATGTGCTGGATCCGCAGGCCGGCCATGCCCTTTTCCTGCAGAAAATCCTGATGGAGGATGCGTCATGAACAACCCGATTCCCGTAGCCGATCTTCAGGGCGTCCGTCCCTCGCTGGTCCAGCTGACCCACATCATCTACGGCCTGCATGCGGTGGCCGTCGTCATCGGCGTCACCTCCTCGGCGACGGTGGCCGGCGGCTTCGTCTTCGGTCTGCCGTCGCTGCTTGCCGTCTTCCTCAATTACCTGAAGCGCGGCGACGTCGCCGGCACCTGGCTGGAGAGCCACTTCCGCTGGCAGATCCGCACCTTCTGGTTCACGCTGCTCTGGCTGCTGGTCTATGGCCTGCTGATCGTCACCATCATCGGCATTCCGCTGGCCTGGGTCCTGATCGCCCTGCTCGGGCTGTGGGTCGGCTACCGCGTCGTGCGCGGCTGGCTCGCGCTGTCCGGCGTGCGGCCGGTCGGCACCTGACGCCACTGGCGCAGCATGGCCAGCGACTGCGCGAAGCTGTGCCGGATCTGGGATTCGTCATAGCGATGCGCGGCGCCGACCGGGCAGGCGTTGCGCGCCTGGCAGCCGTAGGCGCAGGGCGAGCCGGGGCGTAGCCGCTCGTCGGCGCAGGCGTTCAGCTTGAACGGTGTGCCGGCGGCGCCGGCCGGGCAGGCGGCGATGCAGGGTTGGGCGCGGCAGTCGAGGCAGGGGTTGCCGTAGTCGACGATCGGTGTCGGGTCGAAATCGGTGGCGCAGAGAATCACCGCGCGATAGGCGAACCAGCTGCCCCAGTGGCGATCGACACCGATCATGAAGGGCGAGGTGTGGTGCCAGCCGGCCAGCGTGCCCAGCGCCTGCAGGCCGAGCGGAGCATCGCCTGGATAGGGCAGACGGTAGGGGCGGTCGGGAAAATGCTCGGCGAAGAAATCGGTGACGGCCTGCCGGCAATGATCGTCGATCGGGTGTTCGCCGCGGATGCCGGCGGCCTGCACGCAATCCCACAGCTGCCGGCCGGCATGGCCGAGCAGGATCAGCTGGCGTTCGGCCGGCCGGCGTTCCAGGCCGGCCAGGATGGCAGCCGGCAGTTCGTTGATGTTGAAGACGTGCTGGCGGTTGAGGCCGCGGGCAGCGAAATGGGCAGCGGGAAATGCGCCGTCGCTCATGGTTTTTCGGCGACCCAGCTGAGCAGCGCGTCGATCGCGGCGTTGCCGGCGTTGGCCCGGGGATCGTTGATGAAGACCGTCAGCGCGTAACGCCGGCCACTGCCGTCGAGGGCGTAGCCGGCGGCGGTCCTGACCCCGTCGAGAGTGCCGGTCTTGATATGGGCGCGGCCGGCAACCGGCGAGCCGTTCAGGCGCTTCTTCATGGTGCCGTCGATGCCCGTCAGCGGCAGGCTGGAGACGAATTCGGGCATCAGTGGATTGTGCCAGGCGTCGACCAGCAGCCGGTTCATGCTGGCGGCGCTGATGCGTTCGCGGCGGGACAGTCCCGAGCCGTTGTCGACGACCAGTTCGGGAAAGTGCAGGCGGCGACGGGCCAGCCAGTCGGTCAGGCGCCGGGCGGCAGCCTCGGCCGTTGCCGGCTGCTCGGGCGTGCCGTCGCTGCCCAGCGTCAGGAAGAGCTGGCGGGCCATGACGTTGTTGCTGAACTTGTTGATGTCGCGGACGATCTCGGCCAGCGGCGCTGATTCGTGGCGGGCCAGCGGGGTGGCGATGGCCGGCAGGCGACCTTCGCGCACCTGGCCTTGCAGTCCGCCGCCCAGTTCGCGCCAGAGGGCACGGATCAACCCGGCTGCCTGGGTGGCCGGCGACAGGGGGGCGAGGTTGAGCGGCCGTTCGCCGCACAGGGCAGCGTAGGTGCCGCTGATCTCCAGGCGCTGGCCATCGGCTTCCGGCTGCAGGCGCAGGTTGATGCGGTCCTTCCAGTCGCTGCCGCAGGGGCCGCCGACCAGTCGCAGGCGATTGTCCAGGCGCAGGCCGTCGCTCGGCGTCTCGAGCATCACCCGGGCCTGGCCGTCAGCCGGCTGCAGCGTGAAGCGCAGGGCCTGGAAATTGATCAGCAGGGCGCTCGGGCCGACGTTGTAGGGGCGCATCGGCTTGTTGTCGAAGGCTGCCGGATCGAAGTCGACAGGGGCGAAGGCGCTGCCGTCGAGAACGATGTCGCCGGCAATGCGCTCGATGCCGCGGACGCGGAGCTGGCGGAGCAGGGCCCACAGGTGCTCGATGGCGAAACGCGGGTCGCCGCTGCCCTTCAGGTAGAGGTTGCCGGCGAGCGTCCCGCCGGCCGGCACGGCGTCGGACCAGGCGGTGGTCTGCCAGGTGTGGGCCGGGCCGAGGAGATCGAGGGCGGCATAGGTGGTCAGCAACTTCATCACCGAGGCCGGGTTCATCGGCTGTCCGGCGTTGTGGACGAGCAGCGGCGCCGCTGCGTCGACCGGCTGGATGACGACGGCGACGCTGCCCGCCGGAATCTGCGCTGCCGCCAGGGCCTGATGTACCGCCGCCGGCAGTTCGGCGCGGCCGGGCAGGGCGCTCAGGCAGAGCGCCAGCAGGGCGATCAGGCGCCTCATGCTCGGAAGAACCTGGCGCTGGCGGGGTGGCCGGCGCCGCCATCCCGGGAAAAGGTGGCTGGCCTGGCCGGCTGGCAAGGCGGCGGGAGTTGTTGCTGGGGCATGACGTGGGAATGGCGGGTGAAAACCGAATGGGGGGCTGGAAGCCCCCCATTGTAGTGCCTGCCGGTGCGCCGTTCAGCGCCGATAAAGCTCGAAGCCCGAGATCAGCTGGTCGAGCTGGCGCGAGGTCTGCAGCAATTCGTCGGCCGCCTGGCGGGCCGAGCGGGCCGAATGCGTGTTCTGCTCGATGAGATCGGTGATCTGCTGCATGCTGACCGCCACTTCTTCGCTGGCCACCCCCTGCTGGCGCGCGGCATCCGAGATCTGCCCGGCCATCTGAGTGACCTGGGCGGACGACTGGGTGATGCCCTCCAGTCCGGCAACGCTCTCGCGCAACTTGCCGATGCCGTTCTCCACCTCGTGGGCGGCGAGATCCATGCTGGTCACGGCCTGTGCGGTGACCAGCTGGATTTCGCTGACCGTGGCGTTGATGTCGGCCGTCGATGTCGTGGTCCGTTCGGCCAGCTTGCGCACTTCGTCGGCGACCACCGCGAAGCCACGCCCCTGTTCGCCGGCACGTGCTGCTTCGATGGCGGCATTCAGGGCCAGCAGGTTGGTCTGGCTGGCAATGTCGGCGATGACGCGCGTGATGTCGCCGATCTTGGCGATCGATTGATTCAGCTGGTCGATGGTCGCGTTGGAGGAGGTCACCGCTTCGACGACGCGGGTCGTTGCCGCCATGCTCTGGCTGATGTTGGCATTGCTCTCGTTGACCTTGGCCTGCGACTCGCGGGCAGCCGTTGCCGTGTCCTCGGCATTGGCGGCGACTTCCTGGACCGACTGGCTGAACTCCTCGGTTGCCGCGGCAACGCCCTCGACGCTCGCCTGCTGCTGTTCGGATTGCGTGGCAACCTGGGCCATCTGCGCTTCGAGCAGCTTGCTGCGGGAGTCGATGGCTTTCGAGGCGCTGCTGATGTCGTCGAGCATGGCTTTCAGCGTGCCCTGCATGCTGGCCAGCTGACAGAGCAGGAGACCGGTCTCGTCGCGGCCGCCGATATCGATGTCGTCGGTCAGCCGGCCCTCGGCAATGCCTTCGAAATGCACGACAGCCTTGCGGATCGGTCCGACAATGGCACGGACCAGCAGCAGCCCGCCGACCAGCGAGAGCAGGATGGCGACGACGAGCAGGCCGATGCTCAGATTGCGGATCACCACGTAATGCGCCTCGGCTTCGATGTGGCGCGTATTGGCACTGTCGGCGAGGTCCTGGATCAGCGCCAGGCCGTCGCGCTGCATCTCGGCGTAAAGCGGATTGATGCTGCGCAGCAGGGTGACGTTGGCTTCTCCGTACTGGCCGGCCTTCAACTGATCGCGGGCGATATTGACGCCTTCGCGCGAGAAGCGCTCGCGGGTGGCGCTGAAGGTTTCGAGCAAGCCCTTCTGCCGGTCACTCAACGGGGCCGACTTGAGCTTTTCCAGCAGTTCATTGATCTCCTGCCGGTTGTTCAACGTATTGTTGATGTGCACATCGAGCGGATGATCGTGCATCCTGGCGAAAGCATTGACCGGGTCGTGCTGCAGGCCGAGCATGATCTGCGAGCGGTTGTCGGAGAGCAGGAACATCATCCGGTTGACCACGTTCGACGGCTGCAGATTGTCCCGGTACATGGCCTGCAATTCCCTGTCGGTACTTTGCAAACCGCTCAGTCCGACGAAGCCGACGACGGCCATGAGGGCAACCAGGATCGCGATCGTCGCCCACAGGCGGGCGCGCAGCGGAATGCTCCTGCGCCCGGTGGCCGGCAGGCTGCCCTTCTGGCCGGCAGCCGCGTAGGCCGCTTCGGCTGCGCTGCGTCTGGCAGCCGGTGCCGGCGTCCGCACCGACATGTAGCCGGTTGTCTGCCCATTTTTCTTCAAGGGAACGACAAAGGCCTCGACCCAGTAAAAATCGCCGTTCTTGCAACGATTCTTGACCAGGCCGCGCCAGGGCAGGCCGGATTTGACCGTCGACCACAGGTCGTGGAAGGCGGCCTCCGGCATGTCCGGGTGGCGCACCACGTTGTGGTTCTTGCCGATCAGTTCCTCGCGGGAGAAGCCGCTGATCTCGACAAAGGCGTCGTTGACCGAGGTGATGATGCCCTTCAGGTCGGTCCGCGATACCAGGTAGGTGTTGGGTGGGAAAGGCGCTTCTCGTTGGGTGACTGGCTGGTTGTTTTTCATTCTTGGCTGGCGAAACGAAGTTGGGGGACTAACGACGGACAGCGTGCTGAGAAACCTATGACCATAAGCAGGCGGGGGCTATTCTATGGGCGGAATGCATGAAACGGGATGATTCTTTTTCTGGTGTTTCGGCGCCATTTGGCGAAATGATGCCATTTGTATATGTTGCGGATCGTTTCCGGTTTTAATGTTTTGTTTTGGTTACGATTTTTCCGGTGTGCCCCGGTGTGGTAAAAAATTCTTCCGGAATTCCCTGCGCTGGCTTTCCGGTTGGTGGCTGGCTGTGGGTGGCCGAACTGGACAACTGCCACCAGGTGGCGATCTGCTCCGCCACTAGGGGTGGTGTTTGAAATCTGGAACGCTGGCAACAATTAAACTGGAACCGTGCCCAGTATTTAAGCGGGTTGGAGCTTGGTGGCCCCACCTCGGCACTTTGCAAATTTCTGGTACACGTTCAAGCAAAAAGCTCGGAATACCGCACAGTTTCTAGCCCAAACGCGATTCAAAACGAACAAGGGCACCAGCAAGCCACACCACGAGCCCACGGGGGATTGCGAAGTTTGCGGACATCGCTCGAAACCACGTTGTGGCGCGGGTTAGAGGAAAAAACAGGGGCATATTAGAAAGCGCTTGCGGACATAAGCGGCCATCACTTGCGGCCATCCGGCTTCCGATCCAAGCCTGCAATAAAGGTAGTAACCAGCAACACACCAAGTTCGTCCGCTGTCTTGCGGGTCACCTTACGTCCGACGAGCGAAAGAGCCGAGTACAACAAGCTAACGCAACGCGCAAAGTCCTCGCTGCTTAATGCGGGGATCGCATCCTTGGAAAACCGCCAGACGGTGTCCACGCTCGCTGCCAGCATCTGCCCATCAATACCGGGGAGATTCGCCACTGCATCGCCACTCCTTTTGCCTGTCAGCAGGTAGTGGGTATCGATGCCATGAAGACTCAGCGAATATAGGTATTCGGCTGAAGGCACACGAACACCTCTTTCATAGTTCATCTGGGCAAGTTTCAGCACACCGCCCAATGCGCCAAATTCGCGCTGGCTCAAGCGTTTTGCCTCTCTAACCTCCCGTATCCGGCGACCAAGCGCGACTGGAAAGGAGTCATCTCCGCTTGCAAAGCCCGGCAAAGTGATATTCAATTGAATCCCTTGTGATACAAATCTGATTGTTGAGAGGTAGCGTAAATGAAGACCGCCGAACAGGTAAAGACTGAATTCCGTCAGAAGGGAATCACCATAACAGGCTGGGCTCGCTCAAACGGTTTCACGAGACTGGCCGTGCACCGCGTCCTTAACGGCGAGGCCAAGTGCTATCGCGGGAAGGCTCACAGAATTGCCGTCCTCCTTGGACTAAAGAACGGCGATATCGTCGAGGTGTGATGTGTCATCCGCTGCAGCAAGAAGAAACCTGCCCCAAATTCCACCGGCCACAAACGGGGAATCCGTATGGATACCAACATCGGTATTCGCTGCGCTGTCCGGCCTGTCTGAACGTCAAGCGAGGCGGACATTAACTGCCGCCATATCGGGAGCGCAGTGGCGAGGCGTTGACCTCATGGCACGCTATGAAGGCAACGCATTGCAAGCCTACGGCCCTAGTCTGCCCGCCGATTTGCGCGATATTTGGCACAAGCGTTACCAGGCATGCCACGCCCTTCAGGAAGCTGAATCAGTAACGCTCCCATCGCCAGGACGCTACAGCGCAAGAATTTCCGATGACTACGCGCTATGGCGCTGGCGGCTCGAGTTGCTGGCCGACGCGCTGCAATTCCCCAAGTTCAGCAAGGAACGAGGGGAGGCCTTGAAAGCCACGGCTGCCAAGGAAACCACCAAGCCCAACGGCAAGCCGTGGAGGCCGGCCGTTAGCACCCTCGAAGCCTGGCTGAAAATCGTCGAAGAACAGGGCGAACAGGCCTTGCAACGAAAGCGCCGTAAGGAAAGTGCGCCCCGCGTGCTGATTTCGCGGGCGTGGGACAAGGCATGTCCGTTGGCCAACGACAAAAAGGCTGAAATCGCCGCCCACATGGAAACCCACGTAAAAACACTGTGGAAAGAAGGTGCGCCCGGCTGGAAGCGCGTCAACCAGCTCGCCAGCGTTGAACTCCTGGAGCAATGCCGACTTGCGGGCTGGGATGGCGCCACGCTGAAGAGTTGCGAACCCGGCCGCCCCTTTGTCGAAAAATTCCGTGAATTCGCCTTGGTCGCACTCAAGGAAAAGAACGCTAAGCGCTTTTTCGACACCCAGATGCCACGCGTTCAGCGGCATCGTAATGGTTACAAGCCCAGCGACATTGTCATTGGCGACGTCCACCCGATGGACGTGGCCAGAGAGATCGACGGCCGGACGGTCCATGCACGCCTGATTTCCTGGCTGGACGTGGCCACCTATGACCTGTTCGTTACCGTGGTCATTCTCCCGCCCGGAAAAGGCATCACACAGGCCGACATCGCCGCATCCTTCGTTGACATGGTGCAAGCCTGGGGACTTCCGAAACAGCTACGCCTGGACAACGGCAAGGAATACAAATGGGATGCCATGATCAAAGGGTTTCAGGCGCTGGCCGGCCTGGTCAGTGCCTTTCAGGCCTTTCACGTCAGCATCATGGGCAAAGGTGAAGCAGCCGAATTGATCGATGGTGAGCAGTTCGCCGCGATATCGAGGGCTCGCCCTTACAACGCCCCAGCCAAACAGATTGAGCACGTTTTTGCCATCGTCGAATATCAGTTTTTCTCACTGATGCCTGGTTGGGTTGGCGGTGACCGCATGAACAAGCGGACACAACTGGTTGGCCAGGAACCAAAGGCCTACCGTGGCGCCGATGACGACTTTGCCCACGATATCAGGACATGTCTCGACCTCTACCGCAACACCGCCCAAAAGGATGGCAGCAGCCCGAATGACAAGCGACGCAAGGCCATTGAAGAAGGTTGGCGAGCTGTCCGAGTCTCCCGGCACGACCTGATTTTTGCCTTCTCCGAGATCCGCAAAATCAAGGTCAAAACGGGCGGCCTCGTCGTTGAGGAACGCGGAATTAAGACCTGGTACCGCGCCGACATCATCGTCCCGTTGATCGGCCAAACCGTCGAAATCCGCTATGCCAAATGGGCGCGTGAAGCCTTGTTCTATTTGGACGATAGCGGGCAACTGCATGCAATTCCCCAAGCGGACGCCTACGCACAGGAAGATGGCCAAGGCGCCAAGGAACAATCGCGCCTTAACGGCCTGAAACTTGCCCATGTACAGCAACTCAAGGGGCAAACCAAAACCCTCAATCTGCTGACCGAAGCCGTCCGCGTTAATGCCGAACTTCCTCCGGCGCCCACGCTGCCGGATGGTCCACTCATCACCACCGCCGAAGGCGAAGCCATCGGCGACGCGCTAGCCGCCATGCAACTCCCAGCCCCGGCCAAGCTGCTACCAGGGCAATTACGGCACCCCACCGAGGGCCACATCATCGACATGCAGCCCATCAATGAAAGCGGGCCAAAGCCGACCGCCATCGACTTTGACCCGCTGAGATTTGCGCCCCCAGCCCTGGAAGCACAAAAGCTAAGCCGGGAATCCCCGGCCTTTGACCCATTAAAAGCCCTCATAACCGCCAAGTCATAAGGAAGAGCGCCATGCTATACAAACATCGGGAAGACGTGTTTACCGACCCACAGAAAGCCATCTTGCAGCAAGTTGAATCCCGTCTGGCATCGGGCTTCACCCGAACCAAAATCGCCTGGCTCTCCGGCGTTGACGAAGCGGCGTTAAACCGCATCATTGCAGGGCAGCCGATTCGCCAATACGGCAACCTTCAGGACGAAGACACCACCGAAGCCATTCAGGCATTAGCCGCATGGCTCGAAAGCGAACAAAAAGGCGGCGCCGACGATGCCGGCTACGCCATCACGCCGACCTTCACCCACCTGCAAAACCTTTACACCCAAGCCCAGCAAGGTGGCTTTTTCCTGGCCATTACTGGCGCCTGGGGCATTGGTAAAAGCGAGGCGGCACGCTTTTACTGTGCCAGCCATCCCCGCACTCACAGCCAGCCGGGCGCCGTGCGCATCCAGTTCGACGAAGGCGACGCCAAGCCGGCCGCCGCCCTGGCAAAAATCGCCCTGCACCTCAACGCCCCGAGCCACGCCTATCGAAACGGCAATCTCATGGGCGGCGTCACATCGGCCCTGCGCCCCGGAGACCAATTGATCCTGGATGAATGCCAGCTCCTAGGCGAAGCGTTGAACGTTGTGGCCAGCATCCACGACGCCGTGGACATCTCCATCGTGATGCAAGGCAACCCCGATTTAAGCGGCATGGTCTGGGGCAAGAGCACCAAATTTGCCCGCCTGGCCAGCCGCGCCAATCGCTACGATTTCGCCGCCACCACCGAAGAAGACGTCGACGCCTGGCTGGCCTGGCGCGGCGCCGGCAATGGCATGACGCCGGCTGAGCGCAAGAAGCTGACCGAAGTCGCCTGCAGCATCGCTTGCCGCCCCGAACAAAACGGCGGCCTACGCGCCCTGGCTGACGTCTTCCGCATTGCCGAAAAGATGTATGGCGTTCAGGTGGATGCCGGGCTTCTCCAAAAGCTGGCCGAGCAGCTCAAGCCCGATTTGTCCGGCAAAGCCAACAAGCGGGGCAAGCCATGAACCGCGTCGCCCTCAACAAGATGCTGCACGCCGGTACTAAGCGCCTGGGCTGGGATGAGGACACTCGCCGCGCCTGGATGCAGAAACACACCGGCCAGCGCAGCAGCAAGGCCTGCAGTGACGCGCAGTTGTCCATGCTCGTTGACCTGTTACGCGACCTCGGTGCTCTCGCCCCCAATCCTGCCGCACCGCTGCCCGACTCCGGCAATCCAGAGCAACCAACACAGCACCAATGGCGCTACGCGCTCGACCTCTCCAAGAAGCTGGGTATGTCCGGCGCGGCCCACGATCCAGCCTTGATCACCTTCTGCAAGCGCGTATGCAAAGTACACAGCCCCCGTTTTCTCGACCGGCACGGCATGGCCAGCCTGATCAACGGATTAGAGGGATGGCTGCACGCGAAACAGAAGAAAAACTGATCAATCACACAAAAGGCAATCGACCATGCAAACAACAAGACCAAATGACCACCAAATTCACCAGCCTATAGCCGAACTGGCAACAGTCCTGAGCGGTGCATTTTCATTTCGGATTGGCAGTACGCTTATAAAGCCGCTATCAAGCCGATTGCAGCGGCAACAGGCAAGCATGCAACCCCAAAACGATCCGCGATTTACATGAGAAGAGTTTTCTCGACGATCGCGTGCTACAAAAACCGCCAGAATCGCTCTCTGGCGGTTTTTTCTTTCCAGTTGGACCCGAGATACCAACCGACCCGCGAAAATCGAAATTAACGCACCATTAACGCGGTTCTCGGGCGTTACCAGATGAGGGGAAAGATGCAGACTCGCCGGGCGGGACACCATCCTGGTCGAACCAGGCACTCCCGCATGACCATCAGGCCCGAAGCCCCATGATGTCAGACGGCGCTTTTCCTGACACTCCGGCGAGCTGCAGGAGCAGTTTATCGAAATTCGGGGCAGGCGGCTGGCACTCGCGGTGCTCGGCAATCCCCGAGATGGGTAAAAGGTAGATCGCTTGCCGCCTGCGCCGCAAACGATGCCACGGCAGCCCCCATCAACTTACTAAAGCCCTTTACTCGGTAAAGCCCTTTACCGAGCGGCACGATAGCCCCAACCGAATACAACGGAAGGGGAAAAATGGACTTGAGCGCAGACGGCCTGCTTGAAGACCTTGCCATTCAATTGGAGCAAGAGTTCGTCAAGGAAGGCATTGGCGCACCTGACGCCAGTCAGAAAGCCATCTCGATTGCCGAGAAGATGCGGCAGCACTGGAAGGGGCAAGCGCTTTACATCCCCTCCGGCGCCAATGGCAAGACCCGCAACCGGGATCAGCAAATCATCGCTGAGTTCAACGGGCGAAACCATGCCGAGCTGGCACAGAAACACGGCCTATCGACCATGCGAATTCGGCAAATTCTTTGGCGGGCGCGCGACATGCGCCACGCCGAAGCTCCGAAGAAAACACCGTAACGAGGCGTCATGAGAACACTACTCGCCAATTGCTCTACCCAACCGCTTACCGCCCCCTTAGCCGCCTTCCGAATCATGCCGGCTGGCCGCTTCTCGGCATCCGATGGCCGCCCCCACGGGCTTCAAGGCTGGCAACTCAACCGCCCTGAGGCGCTGTCTATCGTCAAGCTGGCCGCCGCCCGGTTCGGTGACTACGTCATCGACTACGAGCACCAGACGCTCAACACGGCCAGCAACGGCCAGCCGAATCCGGCGGCCGGGTGGTTCAAGCGTTTGGAATGGCGGGAGGGTGACGGACTCTATGTGACCGACGCACGATGGACGGAACGGGCATCGGCAATGATCCGCGCCAAGGAATATCGGTTCATTTCCCCTACCTTCCACCATGACGATGCCGGGCGGGTTCTGGACATCATCAACATTGCCTTGACGAACAACCCCGCCCTTGACGGCTTGACCGACCTGGCCGCCGCCTCCCGTCGTCTGCACGGCCAACCGGCAACGGCTCAAGAAATTGCCACTGCGGCGCTGGCCTATCAGGAGTCGATGGCTGCCGCCGGTACTTTTGTCACCAGCGTCCAGGCCGTCAGCCACGTCAGCCAGCAACAGCAGTTGAGCAGCATTTCCCGGGCCCAGAGCAGCAAGCCGGCATCCGCCCAAGACATTGCCACTGCGGCACTGGCCTACCAGGAGTCGATGGCTGCCGCCGGTACTTTTGTCACCAGCCTCCAAGCCGTCAATCACGTTACGCAACACCGCAAATAATCCGAAGGAGCAACGTTATGAAATATCGAGCACTGAGCCGTATTGACTTCAACCATCAGACCTACAACACCGGGGATGTAATCGAACTCTCCAGCGCGGAAGCCGCGCCGCTCTTGGAAGTCCGCGTAATCGAGCCGTTTTCGAAAGCATTTTCCAAAGCGGCGGCCAGTCAAATCGACCAGGAGCAGCAACATGTCTGAACTGACCAACATTCTGGGCAAGCTAAAAAAGGTTGCTGAATCGGTCAAGACCGAAATCCAGGCACTGGATGAGCAAATCAACCAGCTGAATCATGAACGCCAGGCGTTGATCGATGCGCCCGTCAGCCGGGCGGATTACGCCGCCTATGTGAAGGCTGATATCTCCCGGCGCTGTGGCCCGTTCCTGAATCAATTGCGTCGTTTCGCCCGGGGCGGAAAAACCAGCGGAGCCAATCTCAATCTGAGCTTTGGTGCCCTGGAGCGCGTCCACAACGCCGGCCAGTCTCAGCAATTTCCGTACATGAATGGCGATGAATGCTTCGACGGCTTCAATATCTCACCGGGTGCCTTCTATTGGTATTTCGGTGACTTGATTGCCGAACGCTTCATGGATGCCATGGACACTGCACACGCCTGGCAGGAAGGCGGCATGCCGATTGATGAGCGCCGCAAGCGCATTGCCGAAATCGATCAGCAAATGGACGAGCTGATCAGCAAGCGCGACGAACTTGCCAGCCAGCTGACGAGCGCCGGCATCACCGAATAGCTTGGGAATCCTCCTCTGAGTAACGCCAGAGACGCAAGAGCAGCCATAGCGTCTCAATGGCCCTCGACCCATGGCTGTAACCCATTCACGCTGAGAGGCCAAAATGAGCACCCGAGACATGTCACTGGCGGTAAGGCTGCATGCAGATGCATCGCGCTTCGTGGCTGGCCTGACCCAAGCCGAAGGCGGCGTTCGGCGCTTCGGTAGAGGCGCCCGCCAGGAGTTCGACGCTTTGAAGGGCATGATAGGCAGCGTGCAAGGGCAGTTCGCCTCTCTTGGCCTGACCGTCGGCGCCGTGGCTACCATCGTGAAGTCAGCAGCGCTGGATAAGGAGCTGCAATACCTCAAGAACACCACCGGCGCCACGTCCGAGGCAATTGGCGGCTTGCGCAAGGAACTCTACGACCTGCAGCGCCAAACCGGTCAGTCCACCGATACCCTTCGGCAAGGGGTTGACGCCCTGGTCGCGGGCGGCGCCAGCCTTACAGAAGCAAGGGCGACCATCGGACCAATTGCCGAAGTGATGGCAACGGCAAAGACCAATGCGGCCGATCTCGCGAAAGCCTTGGGTGTTGTCAAAGAGCATTTCAAAATCGACCTGCGAGACATAGAACAGGCTCGCCTTGTTCTCGACAAGATGAAGGTTGCCGGTGAGCAAGGTTTTGCAGAACTGAGCAACCTGCCCGCCCTGTTCGCTACGGTAGGCGGGTCGGCCAAGGCCGCCGGGATGAATCTGGATCAGACGCTGGCATTCATTGAGACGTTGTCCCTTGTTCAGCCCAACCCTGAACGGCTGTCGACGTTGGCGGAATCCACTCTGCGCGTGTTCACCATCAAGGATTATCGGGACAAGGCAGAAAAGGCGTCAGGCGTTAAATTCACTGACGAGAACGGCATGAACCGCGACCCGATTCAGGTGCTGCGCGAGATGCAGGAAAAGTTCAAGCGGTTCAAGACGGACGCCCAGCAGATGAAAGCCCTCGACATGGCGTTCGGCGGTGCCGACAAAGACACCATCGAGGGACAGCGCGCCTTGCTCACGGGACTCCTCGACAAGTTTGGCCCGGTCGAGAAAGCTATCAGCACTGCGGCAGGTAGCACTGGCCGGGACATTCAGGAGTCAATCAACAATGCCGCAGTTGCAGCTGAAAGACTGCGCGGCGTTCTCGGCCTTGCCGCCGACGAGTTTGCCCAACCGATCAACGACGCGTTTACCAACCTTGTGAACTGGGGTCTCGAGAAGAAGGAAAACGGCGGGCTGGAACTGGACGGGAAAGACATGTTGGCTGGCGGCGCTTTAGGGGCCTTGGGCATCTTCGGCGCTTCTCGTTACGGCGGGAAAGCCATTTCCGGGCTGATGAACAAGTTCGGCGGAACCGCTGCTGGCGTTGCCCAGGGAAAGGCTCTCGAAGCCGCCGCCGGAGTAACCCCTGTCTTCGTGGTCAACTGGCCCGCCTCCATCGGAGGCACGGATATTCCTGGTTTGCCAGGAGGAAAACCGGCCGCCAAGATTCCGACCGCCAAAGGCGGATTCCGGATGGCCGGAAATATTGGGATGGCCGCAGCCCCGTTGGCATTGATGTACGGCGTTTCGCAATGGGCGGGCGACACATCGAATGACGGCAACCGCGTCAATGCGCTATCCGGGGTTTCTGAGACGCTCCGCAAAATCCTTCACGGCGTTGGATTCAATAAGGAAGCCGAGTTTGCCGCCTACCGTGAGAAGAGCCGTGCCGAGCTCGATGGGCGGATCGAGGTCGTCGTGAAGGGCGAACCGGCCGCCGTGATCGCATCGAACACCAATCCACGCGTGAGGATGGACATCGATAGCGGCCGCACCATGATCATGCCGTAACCGATGAAAATGATGCGCCGACGGCGAAGCGAAGACATCCGCCGAACGACTGCCGACAAATAATTTTTTTTATTGTCGAAATCTTACGGCGCCCTACACCGGCGATCACTCGCCGTGCTACGGCCGGGAGAATTGCACCGTTCCCAATTTCTAGTTGCCAGAATCCCGATTTCTAGTTGCCAGAATCCCGAAATCAAATTTCCCTCCTACCACGGAACAAAGTTGACCGACGGCCCTTGAAATCCATCAGGTCGGCCCCTATTATTAGCACTCACCGACGACGAGTGCTAACAGTCGCTCCCGTTCGGTCCCGGTGCCGCAACGCTCCGGCCCGGCCCATTTCAGTCTGTCGCAACTCACTACTCATTGTTCAGGAGTCAGCTTTATGAATATCCGTCCTTTGCACGACCGCGTGATCGTCAAGCGCGTTGAAGCCGAGCGCACCACCGCTTCCGGTATCGTCATCCCCGATTCCGCCGGCGAGAAGCCGGATCAGGGCGAAGTCCTGGCCGTCGGCCCGGGCAAGCGCGACGACAACGGCAAGCAGATCGCCCTCGACGTCAAGGTCGGCGATCGCGTCCTGTTCGGCAAGTACGCCGGCCAGGCCGTCAAGGTCGATGGCCAGGAAGTCCTGGTCATGCGTGAAGAAGACATCATGGGTGTCCTGCAGAAGTAAGCGCTGCAGTCGACCAACTCAACAGATCAAATTCAGGAGCTATTTAAATGGCAGCTAAAGAAGTCAAATTCGGTGATTCCGCCCGCGCCCGCATGGTCGAAGGCATCAACATCCTGGCCGACGCGGTCAAGGTCACCCTCGGCCCGAAGGGTCGCAATGTCGTGCTCGAGCGTTCGTTCGGCGGCCCGACCGTGACCAAGGACGGCGTTTCCGTCGCCAAGGAAATCGAACTGAAGGACAAGTTCGCCAACATGGGCGCCCAGATGGTCAAGGAAGTCGCTTCCAAGACCTCCGACATCGCCGGTGACGGCACCACCACCGCCACCGTGCTGGCCCAGTCGATCGTCCGCGAAGGCATGAAGTTCGTCGCCGCCGGCATGAACCCGATGGATCTGAAGCGCGGCATCGACAAGGCCGTCGCCGCCACCCTGGAAGAGCTGAAGGGCTTCTCCAAGCCGTGCACGACGACCAAGGAAATCGCCCAGGTCGGTTCGATCTCCGCCAATTCCGATGCCGACATCGGCGAAATCATTGCCAACGCCATGGAAAAGGTCGGCAAGGAAGGCGTCATCACCGTTGAAGACGGCAAGTCCCTGGCCAACGAACTCGACGTCGTCGAAGGCATGCAGTTCGACCGCGGCTACCTGTCGCCGTACTTCATCAACAACGCCGACAAGCAGCAAGCCCTGCTCGAGAACCCGTTCGTCCTGCTGTTCGACAAGAAGATCTCCAACATCCGCGACCTGCTGCCGGTGCTGGAACAAGTCGCCAAGGCCGGCCGTCCGCTGCTGATCATCGCTGAAGACGTCGATGGCGAAGCCCTGGCCACCCTGGTCGTCAACAACATCCGCGGCATCCTGAAGACCGTCGCCGTCAAGGCCCCGGGCTTCGGCGACCGTCGCAAGGCCATGCTGGAAGACATCGCCATCCTGACCGGCGGCACCGTGATTGCCGAGGAAACCGGCCTGACGCTGGAAAAGGCTGTGCTGAAGGATCTGGGCCAGGCCAAGCGTGTCGAGATCGGCAAGGAAAACACCACCATCATCGACGGCGCCGGCGAAGCTGCTGCCATCGAAGCCCGCGTCAAGCAGATCCGCATCCAGATCGAGGAAGCCACCTCCGACTACGACCGCGAGAAGCTGCAGGAGCGTGTTGCCAAGCTGGCTGGCGGCGTGGCCGTGATCAAGGTTGGCGCTGCCACCGAAGTCGAAATGAAGGAAAAGAAGGCCCGCGTTGAAGACGCCCTGCACGCCACCCGCGCTGCCGTGGAAGAAGGCATCGTCGCCGGCGGCGGCGTCGCCCTGATCCGTGCCCGTGCCGCCATCAGCAAGCTGAAGGGCGACAACCACGACCAGGACGCCGGCATCAAGATCGTGCTGCGCGCCATGGAACAGCCGCTGCGCGAAATCGTCGCCAATGCCGGCGACGAGCCGTCCGTGGTGGTCGACAAGGTCCAGCGCGGCAAGGGTAACTACGGTTACAACGCCGCCACCGGCGAGTACGGCGACATGGTCGAAATGGGCGTGCTCGATCCGACCAAGGTCACCCGCACCGCGCTGCAGAACGCCGCTTCCGTGGCCGGCCTGATGCTGACCACCGAGTGCATGGTTGCCGAACTGGCTGAAGACAAGCCGGCCGGCGGCATGCCCGACATGGGCGGCATGGGTGGTATGGGCGGCATGGGCGGCATGGGCATGTAATGTCCGGTCGGCCTTGCGGCTAACGAAAACCCCGCCTCGCGCGGGGTTTTTTCATTTCCGCGCTGCGCGCCGCGAAAGAAACTTCCATCGTCGGCTAGAATGCGCCCCTCGCCTGATGTCCGGGAAGCAATTCATGCAAAGCAACATCTATGAGCGGATCCGGGAAAATCCGAAATACCTTCTTCTCAAGAGAACGCGCCGCCGTTTTGCCTGGGGCCTGACCTTGCTGGTGCTCGGCGTCTATCTGGCCTACCTGGCCCTGGTCGCCTTCGCCGCCGACTGGCTGGAAACGCCTGTCGCTGGAATGGCTGCGACGACCATCGGCATCCCCCTCGGCATCGGTGTCATCGTCTTCACCATTGCCGTCACCGCTGTCTATGTCCGGCGGGCCAACCGCGAATTCGACGCCCTGAAGGACGACATCATCCGGGAGTTGCGCAAGTGATCATCCGCTTCTCCGTCCTGCTCGGCGCATTGTTCCTGGCCGGCGTCGCCGGGGCGGCGACAGGGGCTGCGGCACCCCGGCAGCTGACCAACTGGACGGCGATCATGAGCTTCGGCTTCTTCGTCGTGGCCATGCTCTACGCCACCAAGTGGGCGGCTGCCAAGTCGCGGGCGGCGGCTGATTTCTACGCCGTCGGCGGTGGTATTTCCGGTTTTCAGAACGGCCTGGCTATCGCCGGCGATTACATGTCGGCCGCTTCCTTTCTCGGCATTTCGGCTGCCGTCATGGTTTACGGTTACGACGGCCTGCTCTACTCGATCGGCTTCCTCGTCGGCTGGCCCATCGTCACCTTCCTGATGGCCGAGCGCCTGCGCAACCTGGGCAAGTTCACCTTCGCCGATGTCGCCGGCTACCGCTTCCGGCAAACGCCCATCCGCGGCTTCGCGGCAATCTCGACGCTGATCGTCGTCGCCTTCTACCTGATCGCCCAGATGGTCGGAGCCGGTCATCTGGTCAAGCTGTTGTTTGGTCTTGAATACTGGATGTCGGTGCTCATCGTCGGGGCGCTGATGACGGCCTATGTGCTGGTCGGCGGCATGACGTCGACAACCTGGGTGCAGATCATCAAGGCGGTGATGCTGCTCTTCGGGGCGACGCTGATGGCCTTTCTCGTCCTCCTGCATTACGGCTTCAGCGCGGAGGCCCTGTTCGCCCGGGCGATCGAGGTCAAGACCCAGTTCGCCCAGCGCGAACTGGTTGCCCAGGCGGTCAGTGGCGGTCTCGGTCAGGTCGAGGCGGCCAACCTGATGGCCAGCGAGGTTGCCGCCGGCGGTCTGGCCATCATGGGGCCCGGGGGCTTCCTCGACGATCCGGTATCCGTCATTTCCTTCGGCCTGGCGCTGATGTTCGGCACGGCAGGGCTGCCGCACGTGCTGATGCGTTTCTTCACCGTACCCAACGCCAAGGAGGCGCGTAAATCCGTGCTCTGGGCGACCACCTGGATCGGTTACTTCTACCTGCTGACCTTCATCATCGGCTTCGGTGCCATCACCTTCGTGCTGACCGATCCACAGTTCCTCGATGCCAGGGGGGAGCTCATCGGCGGCAGCAACATGGCTGCCGTGCATCTGGCCAGCGCCCTTGGCGGCAATCTGTTCTTCGGCTTCATCGCTGCCGTCGCCTTCGCCACTATCCTGGCGGTCGTCGCCGGGCTGACCTTGTCCGGCGCCTCTGCCGTCGCACACGACCTCTATGTCGCCGTGTTCAACAAGGGGTGCGGCGACCCGCGGGGCGAGCTGCGCGTTTCCCGTCTGACAACGCTTTGTCTCGGGCTGGTCGCCATCCTGCTTGGTATCGCCTTCGAGAAGCAGAACATCGCCTACATGGTTTCACTGGCGTTTGCCGTAGCAGCCTCGGCCAATTTTCCGGTGCTGTTCATGTCGGTGCTGTGGAAGAACTGCACGACGCGCGGAGCCGTGATCGGCGGCTTTCTCGGCTTGCTCTCGTCGGTTGCGCTGACGCTGTTCTCGCCGCTGATCTGGGAGGGCGTGTTCGACAATGCGCCGGGCTCTGCCCCCTTCCCCTATGCCTCGCCCTGTCTCTTCTCGATGACGATCGGTTTCATCGGCGTCTGGCTGTTCTCGCTGCTCGACCGGGGCGAGCAGGCGCAACGCGAGCGACTGCTCTTCCGCGATCAGGAAATCCGCTCGGAAACGGGCATCGGTTCGGTGGGCAACAGTCCGCATTGAGCGCACGGGCGCGCTTGTGCGCTGCAAGATTTGCAGCGGACTTTATTTGCTAGACTTGTCAGGTTTCGGGGGAAAAAAACGGTAGGGGGTCGCCCAGTGCAGGATCGGACCACCCCCTGAGTCGCGGCTTGCGCCACGCACTCCAAAGACCATAAAAGGAGAACAGCCCGCACAGATTAATGTTGCAGGCTTACAAAAGTCTTACGACGCTCGGGGTTATCGACATATGCGCATTCTGATTGCTGAAGACGACGCCATCATCGCCGATGGTCTGACCCGTTCGTTACGCCAGGGGGGGTATGCCGTCGACTGGGCACCCAATGGCCTGGAGGCGGATGCCGCCCTGCTCACCGTCAGCTATGACCTGCTGATTCTCGATCTCGGTCTGCCCAAGCTGCCCGGCCTCGACGTACTCAAGCGCCTGCGCGCCCGCGGTTCCAAGGTGCCGGTCCTCATCCTCACTGCCCTCGACGGTACCGGTGACCGGGTCAAGGGGCTCGATCTCGGGGCCGATGACTACATGGTCAAGCCTTTCGAGCTGGCCGAGCTGGAAGCCCGCGTCCGCGCCCTGACCCGGCGCTCGGCGGGGACGACGCCGACCATCCAGTGCGGCCAGTTGAGCTATGACCAGGTCGGCCGCGTCGCACAGATCCAGGGGCAGACGCTCGACCTGTCGGCCCGCGAGATCGGCCTGCTGGAAGTCCTGCTGACCCGCATGGGGCGCCTGGTCAGCAAGGACCAGCTGGTCGATCACCTGTGCGGCTGGGGCGAAGAGGTCAGCCACAATGCCATCGAGGTTTACGTGCATCGCCTGCGCAAGAAGCTGGAGGCTGGCGGCGTCAAGATCGCCACCGTGCGGGGCCTCGGCTACTGCCTCGAACGTCCGCAAGGCGACTGAGTTGCCTGCTGCTCCTGCCGATACCGAGCGCTCGCTATTTGGCGAGATTCTCGACTGGATGCTGGCGCCGCTGCTGTTCGTCTGGCCGCTGTCGATCGCCTTCACCCACTACTTCGCCAACAGCGTCGCCAACTTTCCCTACGACCAGGCCCTGCGCGAACACGTTGCCGCCATTGCCCGCCAGGTCAAGCTGGTCGACGGCAAACCCATACTCAACCTGCCGGCCTCGGCTCGTGCCTTCCTGCGGGCCGATGAAACCGACTCCGTCTATTTCCATGTGGTCACGCGCAACGGCAAGTTCCTGGCCGGTGATCGCGATCTGCCGATTCCCGATTTCTCCGCCCAGAGCGACCTGCTGCCCGGCGAAATCTACCTGCGCGATGCCGAGTTCAATGGCCAGGATCTGCGCTTCGCTTATACCTTCCTGGCCGAGACGACCGAATCGAGCAAGAACTGGATTCTCGTCGAAGTCGCCGAAACGACCGAGAAACGCAACCAGCTGGCCAACAAGATCGTTGCCAGCGTCATCCTGCCGCAGTTCATCATCATCCCGCTCGCCGTCATGCTCGTCTGGTTCGGCCTGTCGCGCGGCTTGCGGCCACTGACCCGCCTGCGCCAGACCATCGAAACCCGCGATCCGGCCGACCTTTCGCCGATCGCCACGCGTCGGGTGCCGGAAGAGCTGGAGCCGCTGGTCGAGGCCTTCAACGAAATGCTCGAGCGCATGAAACGCAATGTCGGCGCCCAGCAGCGCTTCGTCGCCGATGCCGCACACCAGATGCGCACGCCGCTGACCGGACTGAAGACCCAGGCCCAGTTCGCCATGCGCGAGACTGATCCGGAATCCCTGCGTCACGCCTTGCAACAGATCGCCACCGGCGTCGATCGTGCCGGCCGCCTGGTCAACCAGCTGCTCACGCTGGCCCGTACCGAGGGCGGCGGCGAGCCGGCGCAACAGCGACACGAACCGCTCGATCTCGCCGTTCTCATCCGCGAGGTTGTCGAGGACTGGGTCATGGTCGCCATCGAGAAGGGCATCGATCTCGGCTACGAGGCGGAAGGCCAGGCGATGATCGTCGGCAATGCCTTCCTGTTGCGCGAGCTGGCCAAGAACCTGGTGGACAATGCCCTCCGCTACACGCCGGCCGGCGGGCATGTCACCTGCCGGATCGTCGTCACAGCGCGCAGCGTTGCCCTGGAAGTCGAGGACGACGGAATCGGCATCAGCGAGGAGCAGTCGGAAATGGTCTTCGAGCGCTTCTACCGGGTCGACGATGCGAATACCGAAGGCAGCGGCCTAGGTCTCGCCATCGTCCAGGAAATTGCCGACCAGCACGACGCCCGTGCCAGCCTCAAGCCCAACCCCAAGGGGCGCGGCGCCATCGCCCGCGTGCTCTTCGCGCCCTGGCGTCCGCCGGCACCGCCGTTACCTCCGCCCGACGATTTTTCCGAACTCTATCGCCAGTCTCCGCCACTCGGCCCCTGAGCGAGTGCCGCGAATCCCCTGTTGACGCCCAATCCTGTTGCGCGGGGGCGGTGACCTCGCTATAATGCGCCCTCCTTTTGGCCAATTAGCTCAGTTGGTAGAGCAGCGGATTGAAAATCCGCGTGTCCGTGGTTCGATTCCGCGATTGGCCACCAAAGCATTCCAAGCAAAAACGGCAACCCTCACAGGTTGCCGTTTTTGCTTTTGCCACGCGGAATGTCTCTCTCATGGACAGGCTAATCTCGTAGCAGCTTTTGCCGGCCAAGGCTGAATTTCCGTTGCCCGAACCGGCTGCGCCACCGGCCATCCTCATCGAGAGTTGCACCTCAAACGCAGGGCCCTGCGTTTTCCATCGGGAAGTCACTGCTGCGCGAGCGGGGGGGCGGCGTTGGCGCCTTCCCGCGGTGCGATTCATGTCACCTGGAAGTCGGTATGGGTGAGCGGCGGCTGTCCGAGCAGGGTGGCGAAGTGGATGGCAGCGCTGCTGCCGTTCGCGTCGGCATCGTAGTAGAGCCGACCGGAGTCGCTGTCGTACAGAATGAAGTCGTTGGCATCCTGGGCGCTGACGGTGGCCCCGCCGGCGAAGAAATTCCCGGCGTCCAGGTTGCCGGCGGCCAGGCGGGTGAAGATGCCGTTTTCCAGTTGCAGGATATCGGTCAGTGACGTGAAGTCGAAGATCTCGTCCACATTGGTCACGGCATTGAGGATGCTGTCGAAGCGGAAGACGTCGCTGCCGTCGCCGCCATCGAGTTGGTCGAGTCCGAGTCCGCCAATGAGCAGATCGTTGCCGTCACCACCCAGCAAATGGTCGTCGCCGGCCAGGCCCGTGAGCGTATTGGCGGCAGCATTGCCGGTCAGGGTGTTGCCCAGGGCGTTGCCGGTCAGGTTGAGTTTCAGCGTGCCGGTGGCGTCGGCATCGAGGGCTTCGACATGGGCGTCGAGGATCAGCGTGCTGACGGCGGTGGCGAAGCTGTAGTCGAGACCGTCGCGCAGGCGCAGTTCGACGGTGTCGCTGCCTTCGCCGGCGGCTTCGGAGACGACATCCTCGAGCTTGACGGTGGCCGTCGTGCCGTTGCGGACGAGATCGACGCGGTAGGTATCGTTGCCGGCGGCCCCCTTGAGGGTATCGCTGCCGAGGCCGCCGTCGAGGATGTTGGCGCCGGCATTGCCGGTCAGCAGATTGGCCAGGGCATTGCCGGTGGCCGTGAGATCGGCGCTGCCGGTGAGGGTCAGGTTCTCGATCTGGCTGCGCTCGTTGCCGTTGCTGCTGTCGCCGAGGTCGAAGCTGATCGCGCTGCGGACCAGATCGACGCCACCGCCCTGGAGGGCGGTCAGGTTCTCGACGACGACGTCGCCGGCGTCGTCGATGACGTAGGTGTCGTTGCCCTTGCCGCCGCTCAGGGTGTCGGCGCCGGCCAGGCCGTCGAGGACGTTGGCGCCGTCGTTGCCGGTCAGGATGTTGGCAGCGGCATTGCCGGTGGCGTTGAGGGCAGCACTGCCGAGCAGGGTCAGATGCTCGAAGTCGGTGCCGAGCGTATGGCTGACCGTACTGCGTACTTCGTCGGTGCCGCTGGTCTCGGTCAGGACGTCGAGCAGGTTGTCGATGTAATAGATGTCGTCGCCGTCACCGCCGATCAACGTGTCGGCGCCGGCCTTGCCGTCGAGGATGTCGTTGCCGTCGAGGCCGTACAACTGGTCGTTGCCGGCCCCGCCGTCCAGACGGTTGGCCAGCTGGTTGCCAAGGATATGGTCGTTGCCGCTGCCGCCGACGGCATTCTCGATGTCGCAGCCGTAGGCGATGGCGATGTTGTAGGTCATGCTGTTGCATGACGAATAGGCGCCTGCCGCCAGATCGATGGTGCTGGCCGTGCTCCAGCCGCCGAGGTTCAGGGTGTCGATGCCGCCGGAATCGTAAATGGTGAGGATCGGGCTGCGGTTCAGCGTGAAGTTGTAGATGCTCGCCAGTTGCCCGGTGATGTTGCTGGAGAAGCCGTATACCGTGTCGCCGGTGCGGGTTGTGGTGTCGGCGCCGTAGATGGACTGGATCGCCATGATGTCGTTGACCATCGGTGTCTGCGGCGTATACAGCCTGCCGTCGGCCCCCACCCAGTCAGCCCAGGCGACCAGTCCTTCACCGTTCTCGTAGCCATAGCCCCAGTTGGGGCCGAAATAGGACATGATCGACCAGACGGTGCTGTCCTGATAGCTGGATGGCGTCCAGTAATAGTCACCGTCATAGTCGCCCATGTGATCGAGCCCCAGGGCATGGCCGATCTCGTGGACATAGGTCATGAAACTGTGACGGCCTACCTGCGGTGACGCCAGATCGCTGTAATCGCTGCTGAACCAGACGCTGCCGGCATCCGGGTAGTAGGCATGGGCGTAATCGATGTCGATGTAGGTGAAACCGAACTCGACATCGGAGTCGCCGCTGGTCGTCTGCACCAGCGTGGCGGCCATCACGTCGTCCCAGGTGGCGAGTGCCAGCTTGGCGTATTGCTGCTGGGTCGAGGTCAGGGGACGGAAGCCCTCGGTTTCCCAGTCGGAGCTGTAGATGTCGTTTGCCGAAACGGGGAAGGCGTAGGTGATCGTGGGGCCGGACCAGTGGTAACCGGAATCAAGCTGCTCCAGGATTTGTTCATCAGTCCAGTATTCGAGTGCCATTTGCCCTGTCCTCTTTGCCCGTTCCGGCAACTTGCCGGAGCGTCTTCGCCTCAACCGGCCATGTTGGCATCAGGCGGCGCCTTCCGCTCAGCATCCCGGGCGGGAAGTGTAACCATTCATCATGACCGGCGCGAGAGTCCTGGCCAGAAAATCACCGGATATTGTGATCTTGAATTTGTGATTTTTGCGCAATTTTCGAGATTTATTTGCTTGCCGAAGGGGATGGGCGGGCACATCCCGATGGCGGAACAAAATTGTCTGTTCCGGTCAGGATGGCAGCTTTGATACTGTATCGATCTCCTTTGGCCGGTTGCTGTCGGCAAATCCAGATATCCATTCATGAACCTCGTTTCCTTTCCCGCCTTGGCCTGTCCTCTGGACGGCGAACCTTTGCAAGCAGCAGCCGGTGCGTGGCGCTGCGGGAGTGGGCACAGTTTCGACATCGCCAGCCAGGGCTACGTCCATCTGCTGCCGGTCCAGTACAAGCGGTCGCGCGATCCCGGCGACAGCCGGGAGATGGTGGCCGCCCGCCGCCGCTTTCTGGCTGCCGGGCATTACGCGCCGATCGCCGCGGCGGTGAGCCGCATGACGCTCGACGGGCTGGCGGCGCAGGCTGCTTTCAGCTGTCTGGATGCCGGTTGCGGCGAGGGCTACTACCTTGCCCGCCTGGGTGAAGCCCTCGGGGCCGGGCAGCGCATGGCGACGCTTGGTCTCGATATCTCGAAATGGGCGGTGCAGGCAGCCGCCAAACGCGAGCGGCGGGCAACCTGGGTGGTCGGCAGCAATGCCAATCTGCCGGTACTGGCGGGTAGTGTCGATCGCCTGCTGTGCCTGTTCGGCTTTCCTGTCGATGGCGAGTTCGCCCGGGTGCTCAGGCCGGGTGGCAGATTGCTGCGCGTCGATGCCGGGCCCGGTCATCTACGGGAATTGCGCGAGATCATCTACGCCGAGCCGCGCCGCGAGCGGCCGGCCGAGGCGGCAGCGCCGCCGGGGTTCGCCGGCGTCGCCAGCGAGACGCTCAGTTATCGGCTGCACCTCGACGACGCCGGGCAGATCGCCGATCTGCTGACGATGACGCCGCATCTCTATCGGGCCAGTGCCGCGGGACGGGCCCGGGCCGCCGCCCTGAGCAGCCTGTCGCTGACCGTGGATGTGCGCCTGCAGTCTTTCGAGCGGCTTGCCGGCCCGTTGCCTTAAGGGGCTTGCCATCGTCCGCATGGCGGAACTTTGTGCCGTTTTGCCAGTCTTTACGACACCCCCGGAAACGCTGCATATCGTTACGTCGCTTGCCCTGCTGCCCCTGTAAACCTGTCCGGCGACAGCCCTGGCCTTTCCCGTCGCTGGTTCCTCGTTCGTCATTGGGAGATGTGCATGCTGCAGATTCGTGAACAGGCCGTGCAAAGAATGCATCGCGATCATGACGACATGATCGGGCTGATCCACCGGATACAGGCCTTGTGCGACCAGCGCTCCACGGTCGACAACTGCGGCGGCTGCCGCAGCGATCAGCGGGAGTTCTGTCGCAGCAACGTCGAACAGCTGGTTCGTGCCTTCGTCGAAGCCACCCTCAAGCATAACCTGATGGAGTCCGTTTACATGGAGGACTACGTGCCGGACGAGCATCGGCGGGCCCACAACCGTGCCCATATGGCGATTGCCGAGCGCCTGAAGGGAATCCGCGTCGAGCTTTCCGCCGACGGTAACTGTGTGCACGCCATTATCGGCATCGACGAGGTACTGGCTGACCTGCGTAGCCATTTCACCGAGTACGACCAGCAACTCGAGTGCTATCTGCTGGCCCCCGTTGCCTGACGGAAGCTTACGGCTCGCCGGTTTCGTAACGCGCCAGCGTGATGCCGGCATGGGTCAGCACATCGCGCAGGGCCTTGATGTCGGTGCGCGAGCAGGTGCTGCTGTTATGCGGATGATGCAGGAAGCCCTCGACGCGGTTCAGCGTGATCTTGAAGCGGGCACCGTGCGCCGGTTCGACCTCGGCGCCGAGGTGGTGGAGCAGGGACTCGACTTCGCGCCAGTGAATGTTGGCCGGTGGCGGATCCTGGAAGATGCTGCGCATCAGATGGGCGTGCTTGTGGCTCATGACGACGCTCCCGCGGAAGTGATGCGTCCATTCTATGCCGCTCCGGCGGCGGCGTCAGGCGAGAACGATCTTGAGCAGGGCCAGACAGAGCAGCGTGTAGCCGGCGGCGACCAGGTCGTCGGCCATGACGCCGAAGCCGTTCTTGACGTGCTGGTCGAAGTAGCGGGCCGGCTGTGGCTTGGTGATGTCGAACCAGCGGAACAGCATGAAGGCCGCCAGCTGCCAGTAGAAAGTATCCGGCGTCAGCAGCAGGATCAGCCAGAAGGGGACGATTTCATCCCAGACGATGCTGCCGTGGTCGGGGTCGCCGAGCGCCCGGCCGGTGACCTCGATGAACCAGATGCCGCCAAGGTAGGCGGCAGCGAACAGGAAGAGCAGCTGGAAATCGCCGAAGTAGGGGCGGAAGAGCAGGAAGCTGCCCCACGCGAACAGCGTGCCGAAGGTCCCGGGCGCCTTCGGGGCGAGGCCGCTGCCGCAGCCGAGGGCCAGGAAATGCGCCGGATGGGCGAGCAGGAAGCGGAGGTCCGGGCGGCGGATTTGCTCAGCCAAAATGGTCGAAACCCCTGCGTTCGAACGCGACCGGCAGGCCGTCCGGATCGAAGACGGTGACGTCGCCGGCCGGGCCGGCAGTCATTTCGCCGATGCACCACAGCGGCAGCTCCATCTCGGCGGCGATGCGGGCGATGGCCAGGCTGTGCGTGCCGGGTGCCGTGAAGCACAGTTCGTAGTCGTCACCGCCGGCCAGCTGGCATTCCAGCGCCAGCTTGCGCAGCACGGCATCGTAGGTGTCGCCCTTGGGCAGGTGCGGCAGCTGGACCAGGCGGACGGCGGCAGCGCAGCCCGAACGTTCGGCAATGTGGCCGAGATCGGCGAGCAGGCCGTCGGAGACGTCGATGGCGGCGCTGGCGATGCCGGCCAGGGCCTGACCGAGGGCGACGCGCGGGCGCGGCTTTTCGAGTGCGGCGATGCACAGCTTTGGCCAGGGTTGCGGCAATTCGATCCGCCCCTGCAGTTGCGCCAGCCCGAGGGCGGCCAGGCCGGGACGGCCGGAAACCCAGATCTGGTCACCTGCCCGGGCGCCATCGCGGCGCAGCGCACGGCCCGGTTCGATCTCGCCGAGCGCCGTGACGCACAGATTCAACGGGCCGCGCGTGGTGTCGCCGCCGATCACGTCGACGCCATATTCGGCAGCACAGGCGAAGAAGCCGTCGGCGAAGGCGGCGATCCACGCTTCCTCGGCGGCCGGCATGGCGCCGGCCAGGGTTACCCAGCGCGGCCGGGCACCCATCGCGGCGAGGTCGGAGAGATTGACGGCCAGCGTCTTCCAGCCGAGGTTCTTCGGATCGGTGCCGGGCAGGAAATGCGTGCCTTCGACCAGCATGTCGGTGGTCACGGCCAGCTGCATGCCCGGTGTCGGCTGGACCAGTGCGCAGTCGTCGCCGGGACCGAGCACGGCCGACGGGGTCGGGCGGGCGAAGTAGCGGTCGATCAGCGCGAACTCGCCGGCCATCGCCTTACTCCTTCTTGCGCGCGGCGACTTCGTCCGGACGGAGGCCGCCGGCGACCTTGTCGAGCACGCCATTGACGTACTTGTGGCCGTCGGTGCCGCCGAAGGCCTTGGCCAGTTCGATGGCCTCGTTGATGACCACGCGGTAGGGGGTTTCCGGATGGTTGGCCAGTTCGAAGCTGCCGAGCATCAGCACGCAGGCCTCGATCGGCGAGAGTTCGCCGAAGGGGCGGTCGATGTGCGTCGAGATGCGGGCGATCAGCGCTTCCTGCTGGCCGATGACGCCGCGCAGCGTGCCGACGAAGAACTCGCGGTCGGCCTTGGCGAAGTCTTCCATTTCCGGCGTGTAGGCCTCGATGGCGGCTTCGTCGGCACCGCCGACGCGCCACTGGTAGAGCCCCTGGAGGACGAATTCACGAGCCCGGCGGCGGGCCGATTTGGTCGGCGCCTTGGGTTCTTCCGGGTGTTCGGTGTCGCTGAGGAAGGTGGTCATTGGAGCAGGGCTTTCTGAAGGTTGGCCATCTCGACGGCAGCCTGGGCGCAGTCGGCTCCCTTGGGCTGCATGCGGACTTCCGCCTGTTCGTCGTTTTCGCAGGTGAGGATGCCGTTGGCGATCGGCACGCCGGTATCGAGCTGGACTTCCATGATGGCGCGGCAGGAATCGTTGGAGACCACCTCGAAATGGTAGGTCTCGCCGCGGATGACGGCGCCGAGGGCGATCAGTGCATCGAAGCTGCCGCTCTGCGCCATGGTCTGCAGGGTCAGCGGAATTTCCAGGGCGCCGGGAACGGTGGCGATGCTCATGTCGGCATCGGCGACGCCGAGGCGCTTTAGCTCGGTAATGCAGGCGGAGAGCAGGCCCTCGCAGACGGGCAGGTTGAAGCGGCTCATGACGACGCCGATGCGCAGGCCGGCGCCGTTCAGGTTGTTGTCGTATTCGTAGACGTTGTCGAAACGGGACATGGTTCAGAGCTCCGCGGGAGAAGTGACGAAACCGGTGACTTCGAGATCGAAGCCGGTCATGGAGGGCATCTTGCGCGGGCTGGAGAGCAGGCGCATCTTGCCGACGCCGACATCGCGCAGGATCTGGGCGCCGATGCCGTAGGTGCGCGGGTCCCATTTCTGCTGGGCGCGCGGTGCGTTGGCGGTGTTCTGGCCGGTCAGCCGGGTGAGCAGTGCCTCGCTGTCTTCCGGGCGGTGCATCAGCACGATGACGCCATGGCCGTACTTGGCGAGCGCTGCCTGGGCTTCGTCGATCGAGAAGGATTGCTGCTTGCTCGACGGATCGAGGAAGTCGAGCACCGACAGCGGTTCATGGACGCGCACCAGGGTTTCGCCGCCGGCAGGAATCTGGCCCTTGACCAGGGCCAGATGGGTGGCGCCGCTGGCCCGGTCGACATAGGCGTGCAGCATGAATTCGCCGTGCGGCGTGGCGACCGGCTTGCTGACGACGCGTTCGATGAGCTTCTCGGAGGCGGCGCGGTAATGGATCAGATCGGCGATGGTGCCGATCTTCAGGCCGTGTTCCTTGGCGAACTCGATCAGCTCGGGCAGGCGGGCCATGGTGCCGTCGTCGTTCATGATCTCGCAGATCACCGAGGCAGGTTCCAGGCCGGCCATGCCGGCCAGGTCGCAGCCGGCTTCGGTGTGGCCGGCACGGACCAGCACGCCTCCTTCGCGGGCGGTGATCGGGAAGACGTGGCCGGGCTGCACGATGTCGTCGGCGCTGGCGTTCTTGGCCACGGCGACCTGGATCGTGCGCGCCCGGTCGGCGGCCGAGATGCCCGTGGTGACGCCCTCGGCGGCTTCGATCGAGACGGTGAAGGCGGTGCCGTAGACGGTGCCGTTGTTGCGCGCCATCTGGGTCAGGCCGAGTTTCTTGCAGCGGGCTTCGGTCAGTGTCAGGCAGACCAGGCCGCGGCCGTACTTGGCCATGAAATTGATGGCTTCCGGCGTGATGTGTTCGGCGGCCATGACGAGGTCGCCCTCGTTCTCGCGGTCTTCTTCATCGACCAGGATGACCATGCGGCCGGCCTTGAGTTCGGCGACGATCTCGGCGGTGCTGGCGATGGCGGGATGAGGGGGCATGGGGTCTTCCGGGAGCGGCAAAAAGGGCTGCTATTTTCGCAGAAAGCGGCCATCGGCGCGCGCTTTTGCGCGCCTGTCGCTCATCGCAGATAGGCCTCGACCTGGATGCGCAGGCGCACTTCGTCCCCGACGAAGGGAATGCCGTTATGCAGGCCGAAATCGCTGCGCTTGAGCACCCCTTCGGCATCGGCACCGCAACCGCGCTGGCGCCTGGCGAGGTTGAAGCCGCACTTGAAGCGGCTGATCGCGAGGCGCAACGGTCGCGCTTCGCCGAGCATGATCAGCGTGCCGTCCACGGCCTGCGGCTGGTCGCCGGCAAAGATCATGTTCTGGCTGCGGAACAGGATGTCGGGAAAGTCGCGTACGTTGAACCAGTTTTCACCGCGCAGGATGTCGTCGCGGGCGGTCAGCCCGGTGTCGAGCGATGCGGCGTCAATGCGGATTTCCAGCGCGCCCTGTTGGGCTGCCGGATCGAAGGCGATGCTGCCGGAGCTTCGGTTGAAGCGGCCGCGTTGCGTGGAGAAGCCGAGATGGTCGATCTCGAAGTGGGCGTAGGTGTGCTCGGGGTCGACGACGTAGTCGGCGGCACCCGCCGGCAGGACGGGCAGGGCAAGCATCAGGAGCAAGGGCAGGCGGAGGGGCGGCACGAGGGGGTCCAGTCTTCGGGTTTGTCGTCTGACCGGGCCGCTGTCCCGATGTTCCCGGCGGCATACGGCGCCGGCGTTTCGCGGTAGCATCGCCCCTCATGCGCCACGCCCTCCTGTTCTCCGTCTTCATCATCGCCTCCTGCGGTCTGGCCTACGAACTGGTTGCCGGGGCTCTTGCCTCCTACCTGCTCGGCGATTCGGTGACGCAGTTCTCGACGGTGATCGGTACCTACCTGTTCGCCATGGGTGTCGGCTCCTGGTTGTCCAAATACATCACCCGCGACCTGATCGGCCGCTTCATCCGCATCGAACTGCTGGTCGGTCTGCTCGGCGGTTTTTCGGCGATCGGCCTCTTCCTCGTCTTCACCTGGCTGCCCGGGCCGTTCCGCCTGGTGCTCTACCTGATGGTGTTCGGCGTCGGCGTCCTGGTCGGCCTGGAAATTCCGCTGGTCATGCGCATCCTGAAGCGCGAACTGGATTTCCGCGAGCTGGTGTCGCAGGTGCTCACTTTTGATTACCTCGGCGCGCTGGCAGTTTCCATCCTCTTTCCCCTGATGCTCGCGCCGCATCTGGGCATGGTCCGCACGGCGCTGCTGTTCGGCCTGCTCAATGTCGCCATCGCGCTGTGGGCATTGCACCTGTTCCGCGCGCACCTGCCGTCAAGGCGCTGGCTGGCGGCCCAGTGCTGGGCGGTATTCGCCATCCTCGTCGGCGGCTTTGCCGGGGCCGGGCAACTGACGACGCTGGCCGAAGCGTCGGTGTACGCCGACGACATCGTCTACGCCGAGAGCTCTCCCTACCAGCGCATCGTCGTCACCCGCTGGCGCGACGACCTGCGCCTGCATCTGAACAACAACCTGCAGTTCTCGTCGCTGGACGAGTACCGCTATCACGAGGCGCTGGTCCATCCGGGGCTGGCCAGTCTGCCCGGCGCGCGGCGCGTACTGGTGCTGGGCGGCGGCGACGGTCTGGCCGTACGTGAAATCCTCAAGTATCCGCAGGTCGAGTCGGTGACCGTGGTCGATCTCGATCCGGCCATGACCCGCCTGTTCTCTACGGCACCGCCGCTGGTGGCGCTGAACGGCGGGGCGCTGACTTCGCCGAAGGTGCGGGTGGTCAATGCCGACGCGCTGAGCTGGCTGGAATCCAGCGAGGATTTCTACGATTTCGTCGTGGTGGACTTTCCCGATCCGGCCAACTTCACGCTCGGCAAGCTGTACAGCTCGGCCTTCTACCGCTTGCTGGAGAAGCGCCTGGCGGCACGCGGCCGCATCGTCGTCCAGTCCACCTCGCCGCTCTATGCCCGGCAGTCCTTCTGGTGCGTGGTGGCGACGCTCGAGGATGTCGGCCTGAAGACAGCGCCGTATCATGCCCTGGTGCCTTCCTTCGGGGAGTGGGGCTTCATCATCGCCGGGCGCGACAACTATGTGCCGCCGGTCATCGATGCGCAGAAAACCCGTTTCCTGACACCGGAAACGACGGCCGCCCTGTTCCAGTTTCCGGCCGACATGGCGCGTCTGCCGGCTGAGGTCAACCGCTTGAACAATCAGGTGCTGGTGCGCTATTTCGAGACCGAGTGGGGATCGGTCATGCGCTGAGCGTTGGCGGCGCCTGCAGGTAGGCGACGATCTCGGCGAAGGGTAGCGGTTTGCTGTACAGGAAGCCTTGCAGGTAGTCGCAGCCGAGGCGGCTGAGAAACTCGCTCTGCATTGCCGTCTCGACGCCTTCGGCAACCAGTTCGAGGCCGAGGTTGTGGCCGAGGGCGATGATGGCGGCGCAGATCGAGGCGTCGTTGGCATCGGTCTCGATGTCGCTGACGAAGGAACGGTCGAGCTTCAGGCGCTTGATCGGCAGGTGTTTCAGATAGGCCAGCGAGGAATGGCCGGTGCCGAAGTCGTCGATGGCCAGCTTGACGCCCATCGCCGCCAGCTGATCAAGGATGTTCAGCGTCGTTTCCGGATTCTGCATCGCCGTCGTTTCGGTGATCTCCAGTTCGATCGCCCGTGGCTCCAGTTCGTAGCAGGCCAGGGCGCCGCGGACCAGCAACAGCAGGTTCTCGTGGCGCAGTTGCTGGGCCGAGATGTTGATGGCGACGCGGATGTCGCCGAGTCCGAGTTGCTGCAATTGATGGATCAGCCGGCAGCTTTCCCAGACGACCCAGTCGCCGAGGGGCTGGATCAGCCCGGTTTCCTCGGCGATCGGGATGAAGCGCAGCGGCGAGATGGCACCGAGCTGCGGCGAATTCCAGCGCAGCAGGGCTTCCAGTCCGATGACGCGGCCGCTGCGGGCGGCGATCTGCGGCTGGAAGTGCAGCGCGAACTGGCAGCTTTCCGGCAGGCCGATGCTGGCGATCGCCTGGCGCAGGGCGTTTTCCATCTGCAGGCGCTCGTTGGCCGCCGCATTCATCCGGCTGGCGTAGAACTGGTGATTGTTGCGACCGACGCTCTTGGCGTGATACATCGCCGAATCGGCATTGCGCAGCAGTACGCCGCCGTCGGTGCCATCGCCGGGGAAGAGGCTGATGCCGATGCTCGGCGTGGTGTACAGCAGGTGTTCGTCCACCCGGTAGTTTTCGGACAGCGATTGCTGGATCTTGTCGGCGACGCGGGCGGCAGTCAGCGGGCCGTCGATCTCCGGCAGGACGACAACGAATTCGTCGCCGCCGAGGCGGGCGACGAGGTCGCTGGCGCGTACCGACTCACGCAGGCGGCCGGCAACCTGCTGCAGCAGCGTGTCGCCGATGTGGTGGCCGAGCGTGTCGTTGATGTTCTTGAAGTTGTCGAGATCAATCAGCATCAGCGCCAGCTGCCGGCCCTCCCGCTCGCAGACGCGCAGAGCGTGAGCCAGTTGCGATTCGAAAGCCAGGCGGTTGGGCAGGTGGGTCAGCGCATCGTGGTAGGCCAGCTGCGCCAGGCGGTCGGCCGCCTGTTTGCTGACGCTGATGTCGGTGAAGTTGGCGACGTAGTTCTCGACCTGGCCGGCGGCATTGCGCACGACCGAGATGCACAGCCATTTCGGATACAGGCTGCCGTCCTTGCGTTTGTCCCAGATCTCGCCTTCCCAGAGATCGAACTGCGCCAGTGCCTGCCACATTGCCGCATAGAACTCGGGGCCGGCGTTGCCCGAGGACAGGATGCGCGGATTCTGGCCGAGCACCTCGGCGGCGGTGTAGCCGGTGAGCCGCGTGAAGGCGGCGTTGACGGCAATGATGCGGTTGTTGCCGTCGGAAACCAGCACCGCCTCGTGGCTGTGTTCGTAGGCGCGCCACAGCACGGCCGAGGACAGGGGGAACTGTCCGCCGTGGCTGTCCGGTGATCCGGTCGGAGGGGCTGGCTGCGCCATTGGCGTGAGTCCGTTCCTCGGTGTGTGCCTTAGACGTTGAACAGGAAGTTCAGCACGTCGCCATCCTTGACCACGTACTCCTTGCCTTCGGCTCGCATCTTGCCGGCTTCCTTGGCGCCGGCCTCGCCCTTGAAGGTGATGAAGTCGTCGTAGGCGATGGTCTGGGCACGGATGAAGCCGCGCTCGAAGTCGGTGTGGATGACGCCGGCCGCCTGCGGCGCCGTGTCGCCGGCGTGGATCGTCCACGCGCGGACTTCCTTGACCCCGGCGGTGAAGTAGGTCTGCAGGCCGAGCAACTGGTAGCCGGCGCGGATCAGACGGTCGAGGCCGGGTTCGTGCAGGCCCATCGACTCGAGGAATTCGATCTTGTCGGCGTCCTCCAGGTCGGCGATCTCGGCTTCGATGGCGGCGCACAGCGCGACCACTTCGGCGCCCTCGGTGGCAGCATGAGCGCGCACCGCGTCGAGGTGCGGGTTGTTCTCGAAGCCGTCCTCGGCAACGTTGGCGGCGTACAGCACCGGCTTGGCGGTGATCAGGCAGAAGGGCTTCAGGCTGGCCCATTCCTCCTTCGACAGGTCGAGGGCGCGCACGGCCTTGCCCTGGTCGAGCTGGGCGAAGCACTTGTCGAGCACGGCGACCAGGATCTTGGCTTCCTTGTCGCCGGAATTGGCCGGCCGGCGGTAGCGGTTGAGCGCCTTCTCGACGGTGGCCATGTCGGCCAGCGCCAGTTCGGTATCGATGACCTCGATGTCACGGATCGGATCGACGCTGCCTGAGACGTGGATCACGTTGTCGTCGGCGAAGCAGCGCACGACGTGGACGATGGCATCGGTCTCGCGGATGTTGGCGAGGAACTGGTTGCCGAGACCTTCGCCCTTGGAAGCGCCGGCGACGAGGCCGGCGATGTCGACGAATTCGACGATGGCCGGCTGCACCTTCTGCGGCTTGACGATCGCGGACAGCGCCTTGAGGCGCGGGTCCGGCACCTCGACGATGCCGACGTTCGGTTCAATGGTGCAGAAGGGATAGTTGGCCGCTTCGATGCCGGCCTTGGTCAGGGCATTGAAGAGGGTGGATTTGCCGACGTTGGGCAGGCCGACGATGCCGCATTTGAGAGACATGGTTATTCCTTAGACAGCTTTACCGTGCAATTGTTGTTGGGCGCCGGCAAAATCGCCAGCCGCCAGCTTGGGCCAGGCCAGCAGGCTGCGGGCCAGGGCATGTTCGATATCCGGCAGTTCTTCCTTGCGCGGCTGATGCAGCACGAAATCGACGACCTGCTGGGCCAGGTTCAGCGTGCGCGGATGGCCGATACCCAGGCGCAGGCGCCAGAAGTCCGGCGTGCCGAGTTTGGCCTGGATGTCCTTGAGGCCGTTGTGGCCGCCGTTGCCGCCGCCCTGCTTCAAGCGGATGCCGCCTGGCGGCAGGTCGAGTTCGTCGTGCACGACGAGGATCTCGGCCGGCGGAATCTTGTAGAAATTGGCCAGCGCCGCGACGGCCTGGCCAGAGCGGTTCATGAAGGTGGTCGGCTGCAGCAGCCACAGTTCGCCGGCCCGCGCCGCCTTGCCGAAGAACTTGGCCTGTGGGGCGAGGGTCGCCTTCAGCTTGTCGGCCAGCTGGTCGACAAACCAGAAACCGACGTTGTGCCGGGTGTTTTCGTATTCGTTCCCGGGATTGCCGAGGCCGACGACGAGACGGGGTGGGTTCATGGCCATAAGTGCGAAAAAGCCGCCGGCGGCATTTTGCCGGCGGCGGCCAATACTGCGAGGGGCGCGAGCTTACTCGGCAGCCGCTTCGCCTTCGGCGGCTTCAGCCGAGCCACCCTTGCCGACGATGCCGACGACGACGGCTTCGACATTGGCGTGGTGGCCAAGCTTGACGCCCTTCGGCAGCTTCAGCTGGCCGAGGTGCAGGCTTTCGCCGACATTCATGGCAGCCAGGTCGACTTCGATGAATTCCGGCAGATCCTTGGCCAGGCACTGGACGTCCACTTCGGTCATGACGTGGTTGACCAGGCCGCCGTTGAGCTTGACGCCCGGCGCGACTTCTTCGTTGATGAAGTGCAGGGGCACCTTGACGTGCAGTTCGTGCGTGGCGTCGACGCGCTGGAAGTCGATGTGCAGGACCAGCGGCTTGTAGGCGTGCACTTGCGTGTCGCGCAGCAGAACCTGTTCCTTCTTGCCGTCGATGACCAGGTTGATGATCGAAGAATGGAAGGCTTCCTTCTTCAGCTTCAACAGCAGGTCATTGTGATTGGTTTCGATGGCGATCGGCGCTGCGTCGCCACCATAAACGATGCCAGGCACCGTGCCAGCGCGACGCAGGCGGCGGCTCGCACCCGTTCCCTGCAGAGAGCGCGCATTGGCGATAACTTCAAAGGTCATGTTGATACTCCAGGTTTTTCCCGATCCGCGACCAGAACGGGAAGGTTAAAAAAACTTAATCGATGAACAGCGACGACACCGAGTCGTCGTTGCTGATGCGGCGAATGGTTTCGGCCATGATCTCGGCCACGGAAAGCTGGCGGATGCGCGGCGAGGCAGCGGCATCGTCACGCAGCGGAATGGTGTCGGTGACGACCAGGGCGTCGAGGTCGGAATCATTGACCCGCTCGACGGCCGGGCCGGACAGCACCGGGTGCGTGCAGTAGGCGACGACCTGCTTGGCGCCGTGCTGCTTGAGCGCGGTGGCGGCCTTGCACAAGGTGCCGGCGGTGTCGACCATGTCGTCCATGATGATGCAGGTGCGGCCATCGACTTCGCCGATGATGTTCATCACCTCGGAAACATTGGCCTTCGGACGGCGCTTGTCGATGATCGCCAGGTCGCATTCGAGGCGCTTGGCCAGCGAGCGGGCGCGGACGACGCCGCCGTGGTCGGGCGAAACGACCAGCGGGTTTTCGTAGTTCTGCTTGCGGATGTCATCGAGCAGGATCGGCAGGGCATAGATGTTATCGACCGGGATGTCGAAGAAGCCCTGGATCTGCTCGGCGTGCAGGTCCATGGTCAGCACGCGGTCGACGCCGGAGGCGACGAGCATGTTGGCGACCAGTTTGGCGGCGATGGGCACGCGCGAGGAGCGCGAGCGGCGGTCCTGGCGGGCGTAGCCGAAATACGGGATGGCGGCGGTGATGCGGCCGGCCGAGGCGCGCTTCAGCGAATCGACCATGACCAGCAGTTCCATCAGGTTGTCATTGGTCGGTGCGCAGGTGGATTGCAGCACGAAGATGTCGCGGCCGCGGACGTGTTCCTGCAGTTCGACGCTGACTTCACCGTCGGAAAAACGCCCGACATTGGCGCGCCCGAGATCGACATTGAGCTGGGTCGCCACGTTGGCGGCCAGCTTCGGGTTGGCATTGCCGGTGAACACCATCAGGCTGTTGTAGGCCATTTCCACATTCCTCCGGACGATTTATGCAGAATGCGCAATCCGCCCGCCACAATGAAAATCGGGCAGGCTTGTGACCTGCCCGAAGGAAGCTTGGCTGGGGAAGAAGGATTCGAACCTTCGAATGCCGGAATCAAAATCCGGTGCCTTGACCAACTTGGCGACTCCCCAGCGGGTTCGTCTGCACGGGTTCGCGTGCGAACGAGGCGCGGATATTACACAAGTGATAAGCGTGCGTCCAGTGTTTTCTCAAATTTTGGCGATTGGGTGTTCGTCGAGCCCGTCGGCGATCCAGCCGCTCATCTCTGCCGGCAGGCGGGCGAGCACGACCTCGGCTTCGCGGCGGTCGGCAAAGGCGGCGAAGACGCAGGCACCGGAGCCGGTCATCATCGCCTGCGGGGCGAACTGGCGGAGCCAGTTCAGGTGTTCGGCGACGACCGGGAAGCGGGCGCAGGCGACGGACTGCAGATCGTTGCCCCCCTGTCCGGGCCGCCAGGCGGCGGCGCTGATCGCCGGCGTGTCACGGACCAGCTCCGGGGCGGTGAAGATGGCGGCGGTCGGTACATTGACCGGCGGCTTCAATACCAGATAGGTGGCTGCGGGCAACTCGACATCGGTGAAGCGCTCGCCGACACCTTCGGCGAAGGTGTTGCGGCCATGGATGAAGACCGGTACGTCGGCGCCCAGGGAAAGCCCGATCTGCTGCAGGGCGGGTCTGCCCAGGCCGGTCTGCCAGAGATGGTCGAGGGCGAGCAGTACGGTTGCTGCATCGGAGCTGCCGCCGCCGAGGCCGCCGCCCATCGGCAGCTGCTTGTCGAGATGGATGGTGACGCCACGGCGACAGCCGGTCGCTGTCTGCAGCAGGCGCGCTGCACGGACGGTCAGGTCGCTGTCCGGCGCGACGCCAGGCAACGGAGTCGCCAGGACGATGCGTTCATCGTTGCGTGGTTCGAAGCGCAGGCCGTCGGCCCGGTCGATGAAACGGAAGACGGTCTGCAGCAGATGGTAGCCATCGGGCCGGCGGCCGACGACGTGCAGGAAGAGATTCAGTTTGGCCGGGGCCGGCCAGATGCTGTCGAAGCTCCAGCGGCTCATCGCAAATCCCGCCATTCCTCGATGCGCAGGCGCAGTTCGATCTCGTCGGCGCGGCGTAGCGTGACGCGTGCGGGCAGGGCGTTGCCGTCCGCATCGTCGTAGGCGTAGTCGATCTGCCAGCCGGCTTCGTACAGGCTGCTTGGTCTTTGCTGTCCGTCCCGTTCCAGCGTGGCACTGCTGCTGCGCCCAAGCAACCAGGCCGGCAGCCGGGAGACTGGCAGGCGTTCGCCGGTTGCTTCCTCCATCAAGGCGTCGGCATCGGTCGACTCGCGGATCTTGCCGTCGGCCGTACGCAGACGGGAGAGCGCTGGCGTTGTCTCGATCTCGGCAACACCATAGCCGAGTGGATTGGCGATCAGGATGCGGTCGTTGTCGCCCCGGTGTTCCCAGGACAGGCGGCCGCCGGCGGTCTGGGGGGGGCTGTCGGCGCGGCTTACACGCAGGGCGAAACGGGCTTCAAGGGCGAAGTCGTATAGCTGCTCACGGGCTGGTGGTGGTACGGGCGGCAGGTTGCTGCAGGCGCCCAGCATGAGGCCGGCGAGCACGACGCAGGCAGGGCGCGCCGCGCGACGGCGCGACGGGGTGACGGGCATCAGGGCAGCAGTTTCTTGATGACGGCCGCGAGGACTTCGTTGTCCGGATGCTGGCGGGCAGCTTCGGTCAACAGGCGTTTGGCGTCGTCCTTGCGTCCCAGACTCCAGAGCACTTCGCCGAGGTGGGCGGCAATTTCGGGGTCGGGTTTGCTGCGGTAGGCACGCTCCAGCGTCTTCAGTGCTTCCTCGGTGCGTCCCTGGCGATACTGGACCCAGCCCAGACTGTCGGTGATGAAGGGGTCGTCCGGTTGCAGCGTCAGTGCCCGGGTGATCAGGTCGTGTGCCTCGTCGAGCCGGATGTTGCGCTCGGCCCATGAGTAGCCGAGGGCGTTCAGCGCGTGCGCATGCTCGGGACGCAGCGTCAGCAGGTGCTTGAGGTGGGTTTCCAGGAGTTCCGGGCGGCCGCTGCGTTCGGCGGTCAAGGCGGCGTCGTAGAGCAGTTCGGGATTGTCCGGCTGGCTGGCGAGTGCCCCGGCGAGGACTGCGTAGGCCTCCTCGTGGCGACCGGCGTCACGCAGCAGCTGGGCTTCCGCCATGGTCAGCTGGGTGCGCTCCTCGGCGCTGCCGCCGCGGGTGTTGTGCAGGAGTTCGCGCGCGGCATCCGGTTTGCCCTGTTGCAGCAGGATCTGCGCCGAGCGGGCGCGGGCGGCAATGTACTGGTTGCCGGAGGTGACCTGACGATAGTGTTCGAGTGCGGCATCCGGCTTCTTCTGTTCCTGGTCGAGCTGGCCCAGGAAGAAATGCACGGTGCTCTTGTCGGCAAAATCCGTCGTCAGCAACTTTTCCAGTTGCTGGCGGCCGGTTTTGGCATCTCCCTGCTGCAGCGAGAGCATGGCAATCGGATAGATGATCTCCGGGCTTTCAGGATTGTCCTTGAGCAGTCGGTCGAAGTGCCGCCGCGCATCGGCGTAGCGTTTCTCGCCGAGCAGCAGTCGGGCCAGGGTCAGGCGGGCTTCGCGGGCGGCCGGATTGCGCTCGACGAAGCCGTCCAGGCCGGCAATGGCGCTGGCATTCGATTGTCTGGCCTGCAACTGGGCGCGGGCCAGCGCGGCAGCTTCCCAGTCGGGGCGCAGGAGCAGCGCCTTTTCCATTTCACTCTGGGCGCGCACATCGTCGCCGGCGCCGGCAGCCGCCTGGGACATGGCGAAGTGGGCCTCAGGCAGGCTGTCGTACGGCGAGGCCAGTTGGTCAATCAGGCGTTGCACGGCCTTTTTGTCTTCATGGCGGGCCAGCATGCGATTCAGGTGCATCAGGTTGTTGGCGATGTTCGCCTTGTCGCGTTCCAGCAGTACGGCCATCTGGGGGGCCAGTTCCTCCAGGCGGTTGGCCAGCACCAGCAGGGATGACTGGGCCTGGCGGGCGCGCGTCGAATCGGGCTCGACTTCCAGCCACAGGCGTGTCAGGGCCAGTGCGCGGTCGTACTGGCGGGCGAATCCGGCAACCTCGACGGCGCGGGCCAGTACTTTCGGGTCACGGGTCCGCTGGGCCAGGTCGCTCCAGGCGTCGACGCCCAGGCGGGTGTCGCCGCGTTGCAGGGCGAATTCGCCGAGCAGGGATTGAAAGACCGTGCGCGCGAGAATGTTTTCCGTGGCGGGGGGCGGAGTCCCCTTGGCGGCAGTGCCCGCCTTGTCGGCTGCCTGGCCGGGAAAGGCCAGGGCCAGGCAGAGGGCGAGGGCGGTAACGGAGTACTTCGCGTGCATGGTCGGCTTTCGTTCGTGGATGCGTATTTGAACGCATAGAATCGCGGAAGTTTGGGATGTTATTTGGGATTGTCTGGAGGGACAAGCAATGCCGGAGTTGCCGGAGGTCGAAGTCTGTCGGCTGGGTTTGCGGCCGGAACTGGAAGGGCAGCGGATTGAGGGGGTGACGGTTCGCGCCGCGAAGTTGCGCTACGACATACCGCCCGAACTGACGGCCTTGCTGCCCGGTTGTGTCGTCCATGCCATCCGGCGACGCGGCAAGTATCTGTTGTTCGACTGTCGGCGCGACGGGGTCGAGGGCAGTCTGATCGTTCACCTGGGCATGTCGGGAAATCTGCGCTTCGTGCCTTTCGGCCAGCCGCCGGAGAAGCATGATCACTTCGAACTGGTTCTTGGCAAACAGTTGCTGCGTCTCGCCGATCCGCGGCGTTTCGGGGTTGTTCTCTGGCAGGCGGGGCCGCCGGCAGCAGTCGAGCGGCACCCCCTGCTTGCCGTGCTGGGGATCGAGCCGCTCACCGGGACGTTCGACGGCGACTGGCTGCATGCCGCGTGCAGCCGGAGGGCGGGGCCGATCAAGCCGGTGTTGATGGACAGTCATCTGGTGGTCGGCATCGGCAATATCTATGCGTCGGAAAGTCTTTTCCGGGCAGGCATTTCACCTTTGCGGGCGGCCAACCGGATCGGTCTGGCGCGCTATCGCCTGCTTGCCGCCGCCGTACGCGAAACGCTGTCCGATGCCATCGCTGCCGGGGGGAGCAGTATCCGCGACTATGTGCACAGCGACGGCGGTGCCGGTTGCTTTCAGATACAGGCGGCAGTCTACGAGCGCGACGGCGAACCGTGCCGGCGCTGCAGCGGGGTGGTTCGACAGATTCGCCAGAGTGGCCGGAGCAGCTATTACTGTCCGCAGTGTCAGCATTAATTGCTGGCTGCAAGCCCCTGTTTATATGCTAAATTGAACGCTTCGATGGTATTCGTGGGGCATGATATGTCGCTGGCCAATCAATTCGCTGCCTACGCCGCCTGGCGTGCCAGCCTGTCGTCGCATCTGGGTGAGTTCAAGGAATGGCTCGCCCAGAACGAGTTGTCCGACGCCCAGTCCGACCTGCGACTGACGCAGTTGCTGGAAAGGCTGCGCGAAGACCGGCTCAATGTCGCCTTCGTTGCCGAGTTCTCGCGCGGCAAGTCGGAGTTGATCAATGCCATCTTCTTTGCCGAATACGGTACACGCATGTTGCCCTCCTCGGCCGGCCGGACGACGATGTGTCCGACCGAGCTGCTTTATGATGGCGACAAGCTGCCCTGCATCGAACTGCTGCCGATCGAGACCCGCGCTTCAAATTCCGGCGTCACCGAGTACAAGCGCTTTCCTGAAGAGTGGAAGGTCGTTGCGCTCGACGTCGAGGCGCCCGATGCCATGCAGGAGGCGCTGCGCCAGGTCAGCGAGACGACACGCGTCACGCCCGAGGATGCCGCGCGGCTGGGCTTCGAGGTCGGTGGCGGTGATGTGGACTTCTATCGCGTTGGTGATGACGGCCTGGTCGAGGTGCCGCGCTGGCGTCATGCCATCATCAACTTCCCGCACCCGCTGCTCAAGCAGGGACTGATCATCCTCGATACCCCGGGTCTCAACGCCATCGGTGCCGAGCCGGAGCTGACGCTTTCACTATTGCCCAACGCCCACGCGGTGCTCTTCATCCTTGGTGCGGATACCGGCGTCACGCAGTCGGACATGGCCATCTGGCGCGAACACATTTGCGGTGGCGGGACGGCTCGCCGCGGTCGTCTGGTGGTGCTCAACAAGATCGATGGTCAGTGGGACGAGCTGAAGACGCCTGAGGAAATCGATGCCGAAATCCAGCGGCAGGTCGAATCCAGCGCCGGTATTCTCGACCTGCCGGCGACGCAGGTCTTCCCGGTGTCTGCCCAGAAGGGGCTGGTCGCCAAGATCACCGGCGACCAGGCCTTGCTCGAGCGTAGCCGACTGCCGCTGCTCGAGGCGGCGCTCTCCGGTGAGTTGATTCCTGCCAAGCACGACATCGTCTGCGACAACACCGAGAGTGAATTCGGTGACGTCAGCCGGCGTGTGCGTGGCCTGCTCGAGTCGCGCCTTGCCGGCTTGCGCGAGCAGTTGACGGAACTGACCGAGTTGCGCGGCAAGAACAAGGGGGTCGTCGAATACATGATGGGCAAGGTGCGGGCCGAGAAAGACGAATTCGAGTCCGGCCTCCAGCGTTACTACGCCGTGCGCAGTGTCTTCTCGACACTGACCAACAAGTTGTTCGGCCATCTTGGTCTCGATTCCCTGCGCCAGCTGACCCACGAAACGCGGGAGGCAATGCTCGAGGCGGCCTTCTCCAAGACGCTGTCCGATGCCATGGCCAAATTCTTCGGGCGTTCGCGCGAGGCGCTGGGCAAGTCGAATGACGAGATCAACGAGATCCTGGCCATGATGGAGGCGGTGTACAAGCGTTTTGCCGTCGAGCACGGACTGAAGCTGGGATCGCCGACAGCGTTCTCGCTGCTGCGCTACGAAAAGGAACTGGATCGCCTGCAATCATGGTGCGATGCCCACCTGAACACCATGGTCAGCCTGCTGACGCACGACAAGAAGAACATCACCCAGAAGTTCTTTGAGGAGGTTGCGGTACAGGTCCGTCGTGCCTTCGAGCATGCCAATCGCGATGCCGAAACCTGGTTGCGGGCCGTGATGGCGCCGATGGAAACGCAGGTGCGTGAACACCAGATCCAGTTGAAGCGGCGTCTTGAGAGCATCAAGCGTATCCACCAGGCGACTGATACGCTGGAGGATCGCATCCTTGAGCTGGAAGGTGTGGAGAAAAATCTCCTGCAGCAAATCGAAGGGCTGGAAGAAATTGCCGGGCAGGTCCGGCAGCTGCTTCTGCCGGCAGAGGCCCGGCAACTGCAGGCTGCCTGAGTCAGGGGGCTGGCGAAAAAAAGCCCGCGGATACCGCGGGCTTTTTTCTTCGGCGGGGCACCTTCAGGGGCGCTTGTTGCCGGTCAGTTTCTCGTACTTCGCCCAGAGGACATCCTCGTTTTCGACGTGGTTCGGGTCCTTCGGGATGCAATCCACCGGGCAGACCTGCACGCACTGCGGCTCGTCGTAATGACCGACGCATTCGGTACATTTGCTGGGGTCGATCTGGTAAATCTCTTCCCCCTGGGAGATCGCTTCGTTCGGGCACTCCGGTTCGCACACGTCGCAGTTGATGCACTCGTCGGTAATAATCAGGGACATAGCTTTCCTCTCTCGGTTAAGCAGTGGTATTCGCCCGCAGGCGCTTTTCTACACAAGGTTGTACAAACTTTCCGACATCGCCGCCCAGGCGCGCGATTTCGCGGACCATCGTGGCGGAGATGAACATGTATTGCTCGCCGGGCGTCAGAAACACAGTTTCGACCTCGGGATAGAGGCTGCGGTTCATTCCGGCCATCTGGAACTCGTATTCGAAATCGGAGACGGCGCGCAGGCCGCGGACGATGACCTTGGCTCCCTTTTCGTGAACGAAGTTCATCAGCAGGGTGTTGAAGCCGACGATCTCGACGTTGCGCACGTCACCGAGAATTTCACGGGCCATCTCGACGCGGTCGGCAAGCGGAAAGCGCGGCTGCTTGGCCGGGCTTTCGGCGATCGCCAGAATCAGCTTGTCGAACAGGCCGGCGGCACGCCGGACCAAGTCTTCGTGGCCCCGGGTGATGGGGTCGAAGGTGCCGGGATAGATCGCTACGCGATGATCGAGTTTGTTCAAGCAGCCCGCCGCAACAAGTGAAAATGGACTTCCCCCGCCTTGCCCTGGCGCACGGTGCACCAATCGCCAAGCGATGCGATTTCATGTTCCGCCTCGACGTAAATCGCGCTGTCCTCTTTCAGTACCGGTGGCAGCAACCCCTCCAGGCGCCCCAGCCAGCCCGCCTTGAAGGGCGGATCGAGGAAAATCAGGTCGAATTTCGCTTTGGTCGAAACCAAATATTGTAGCGCATCCCCGCGAACGATCTCCACTGCTGAGGGCTTATGCAGCAATTCGTGGTTTTCATGCAACGCAGCGAGCACGCGCGGCGTTTTTTCCACCATCACCACCCGTGCTGCGCCACGCGATGCAGCTTCGAAGCCGAGCGCGCCGCTGCCGGCGAAGAGGTCGAGGCAGTGCAGGCCGTCGAGATCCTGGCCAAGCCAGTTGAACAGCGTTTCGCGGACGCGGTCCGGCGTCGGGCGCAGTCCTTCGCTGTCGGGAAACTTGAGTTGCCGGCGGCGGAAGCTGCCGCCGATGATACGGATCGAGTTCATTGCCGGGGACGTGCTGTCTGGCGGCTCAGTCAGCGGCCACGGTGACGATGCTCAGTGCTTCGGGACGAACGTGACGGGCGAAGGCTGACTTGATGTCGGCGGCAGTGACGGCCCGGACCTTTTCCTGGTAGCGGTCGAGATAGTCGAGTGGCAGGCCGTAGAAACCGATTGCCGCGACGTTGTCGAGAATCTTGCGGTTGCTGTCCAGGCGCAAGGGGAAACTGCCGGTCAGGTTGGCCTGGGCGGCGGCCAGCTCCTCTTCGCTCGGGCCGTCGGCGACGAAACGTTCGAGAACTTCGCGTGCTACCTTGATTGCTTCTCCGGCCTGGGAGCGCTTGGTTTGCAGACCGATCTGGAAAGGGCCGGGCTGTCTGAGCGGGGCAAAATAGCTGTAAACACTGTAGGCGAAACCGCGCTTGTCTCGGACCTCCTTCATCAGGCGCGACACGAAGCCACCGCCGCCCAGTGTGTAGTTGCCGACCAGCAGGGGGAAGAAGTCGGGATGGCCGCGCTCGATGGCGGGCAGGCCAAGATAGATGTGCGCCTGGCTGGCGGGGTGCGCGATGGCCTGGACGGTGCCTTTGCCCTTTTCAGGCGGGGCGGGCAAGGGGATCGGCATGCCGCCCGGCAGGCTGGCGGCAAGTTGCTCGGCAAGCTCCCTGGCTTCGTTTTGCGACAGGTCGCCGACCAGTGTGATGCTGGCATTTGCCGCCGTGTAATGGCGGGCATGGAAGGCGAGCAGGTCGTTGCGGCTCAATGTGGCGACGGTCTCCGGCGTTGCCTGGCGACCATAGGGGTGTGCCGGATAAAGGGTGTTCCAGAAGGCCTTGCCGGCGATGCTGTCCGGTCGCGTCATGGCCTCCTTGAGCCCGGCGATGGTGCGGCTTTTCTCCCGTTCGAGAATGGCGGCGTCGAACATCGGGCGGGCGATCACGGCGCGCAGGATGTCGAGGCCGATGCGGCGCTTGTCCGGTGCCGAGAGGGTGCGCAGGGAAATGCTGGCGCGGTCGGTGTCGGCGCCGCCGCCGAGCTGGGCGCCGATATCGGCCAGTTCTTCGGCAATCGCCGTTTCGTCACGACTGCCGGCACCGAGATCGAGCAGGGCGCGGGTAACGGCGGCCAGGCCTGCCTTGTCGGCTGGATCGAACATCGAGCCGGCGGCAAAGTCGATCTGCACATCGAGCATCGGCAAGCCGCGACTGGCAACGAAATGGACGCGTGCGCCGCTACCGGTTGTCCACTGTTCGATGGCGACGGCAGCAAGTGCCGAATGGGCGGAGAGAAGGATGAGGGCTGCAGTCAGCAGGCGGGTCATGGCGCTTTTCATCAGTGACGTGAGGGGAAGGCGGGACGGCGTGGCTTGCTGTCCACCGGTTGCGGGTCGAGGACGCCGACGGTCAGCACGTCGTCGCTGAAGTACCTGCCGGCGACGGCCTGCACGTCGGCAGCGGTGACCTGCTGCAGCTTGTCGAGCATGCGGTCGATTTGGCGGTGGGGCAGGCCGACCGCCTCGATCTGGCCGATTTCCATGGCCTGACCGAACATCGAGTCGAGCTTGTAGACCTCGCTGGCCAGCAACTGGGCCTTGGCCCGCTTCAGTTCGGCCGGTGTGACCCCCGACTGACGGACACGTTCGATCTCGGCGCGCAATGCCGCTTCGAGATCGCCGACCGTCCTGCCGGGGGCAGGGCTGCCGTGCAGGTAGAGCATGCCCGGACCGCGGGCGGTGTTGTCGTAGTCGATGCCGGCGCTCAGGGCGACCTTGTCCTCGCGCACCAGCTTCTTGTTGAAGCGGGCTGCGTCGTGACCGTCGAGGATGGCGGCCAGCATCTGCAGGGCGTAGGGATCACTGTCCTTTTCGATGTCGCGCAGCACGGGGGCCTTGTAAGCCATGATCAGCACCGGCAGTTCGGCGGGGGCCTTGACCGTGATCCGGCGCGTCCCTTCCTGGGGCGGTTCGTTCTGAACCTTGCGTGGCGGCAGGGGGCGCGCTTCCAGCGGCCCGTAATGCCTGGCGGCGAGGGCGAAGACTTCCTTGTGGTCGACGTCGCCGGAGATCACCACGTAGGCATTGTTCGGTACGTACCAGGTGTCGTACCAGGCTTTGGCGTCGGCTGCCGTCATGTTCTCCAGATCGCTCATCCAGCCGATGATCGGGCGCCGGTACGGGTGGGCCTGGAAGGCGGCGGCGTTCATCTGTTCGAACAGCTTCGACTGCGGATTGTCGTCGGTGCGCATGCGCCGCTCTTCCATGACTACCTTGATTTCCTGCTCGAACTCCTTGGCGTCCACATTCAGATGGCGCATGCGGTCGGCTTCCAGCTGCATCATGTCGGCCAGTTTCTCCTTCGGGATCTGCTGGAAGTAGGCGGTGTAGTCGCGGCTGGTGAAGGCATTGTCGCGCCCACCGGCGGCAGCCACGAGGCGGTTGAACTCGCCCGGACCGACCGTCGGCGTACCCTTGAACATCATGTGTTCGAGAACGTGGGCGACACCCGAAGTGCCGTCCACCTCGTCCATGCTGCCGATCCGGTACCAGACCATCTGCACCGCTGTCGGTGCCCGCCGGTCTTCCTTGACGATGACGCGCAGGCCGTTGGCGAGCGTCGTTTCGTAGGGGTTGGCGAGGGCGGTACCGAGTAGCCAGGGGCAAAGCAAGGCCGTCAGAAGATGATGTCGCAAGCGCATGGGGTAGGGGGCTTTCTGCTAGAATTCGGGGCTGATCCGCACGGCATCTTAACGGCTTGCCGCCTGCCTGTCAGCCTGCCTTGAGACCTCATTCCCCATGTTCAGTTTCCTGAAAAAACCAGCTCCTGATTCCCAGGGCGACACCTCCGTCGCCGCGCCATCATGGCGTGAACGCCTGTTCCAGGGGTTGGCCCGGACGCGTGCCCAATGGGGGGGCAAGCTCAAGTCCATCTTTGCCCGCGGCAAGGTGGACGACGAACTGCTAGAAGAGCTGGAGAGCCTGTTGCTGACCTCGGACGTCGGTATCGAGGCGACCACCCACCTGCTCGACGAACTGAAGAAGGCTGCCAAGCGTGACAAGCTGGATACGCCGGAAGCCATTCAGAAGGCACTGGCCGATGCCCTGCTGGCCACGCTGCAGCCGCTTGAGCAACCGCTCGATGTCAGCGGCCACAAGCCTTACGTGATCATGATCGCCGGCGTCAACGGTGCCGGCAAGACGACCTCGATCGGCAAGCTGGCCAAGTATTTCCAGAGCCAGGGCAAGAGCGTGCTGCTGGCTGCCGGCGACACTTTCCGTGCCGCCGCCCGCGAACAGCTGCAGACCTGGGGCGAGCGCAACAACGTTACCGTCATTGCCCAGGAGTCCGGCGATCCTGCGGCCGTGATCTTCGACGCCATCTCGGCGGCCAAGGCGCGCGGCATCGACATCGTGCTGGCCGACACGGCCGGCCGCCTGCCGACCCAGCTGCACCTGATGGAAGAGATCGCCAAGGTTCGCCGGGTGATCCAGAAGGTCGAACCGGCCGGTCCGCACGAGACCCTGCTGGTCCTCGATGCCAACATCGGCCAGAACGCGCTGGCCCAGGTCAAGGCTTTCGACAAGGCGATCAACGTCACCGGCCTGGTCCTCACCAAGCTCGACGGTACCGCCAAGGGCGGCGTCATCGCCGCCATCGCCCGCCAGTGCCCGAAGCCGATCCGTTTCATCGGCGTCGGCGAACAGATCGACGACCTGCGCCCGTTCTCGGCCAGGGATTTCGTCGATGCGCTGTTTGAATGACCGTTGTCGGTTGCTGCTCGATGCTCACTGACAACTGGCAACGAATGACCAACGGCTGACACCTGCAATGATCGTCGCCAGCAACCTGACCAAGCGCTATCCCGGCGGCTACGAAGCCGTGCGCGATGTCAGCTTCGATATTTCGGCCGGGCAGATGGTGCTGATCGGCGGTCATTCCGGTGCCGGCAAGACGACGCTGGTCAAGCTGATCGCCTCGATCGAGCGGCCGACCTCGGGCAGCCTGGTGGTCAACGGGCAAAACCTGGCGGCCTTGCGGCGCAGTGCCATTCCCTACGTGCGCCGGCATTTCGGCCTGATCTTCCAGGATCAGAAGCTGCTGTTCGACCGCAGTGCGCTGGACAACGTGCTGCTGCCGCTGCAGATCGCCGGCCTGTCACGACGCGACGCGGTGCGCCGGGCCCAGGCAGCGCTCGACAAGGTCGGGCTGCTGGCGCGCGAGAAGGCCAATCCGATTGCCCTCTCCGGCGGCGAACAACAGCGGCTGGCCATTGCCCGCGCCGTGGTCAACCGGCCGACGGTGCTGCTCGCCGACGAGCCGACCGCCAATCTCGATGTCGATTCGGCACGCGACATTCTCGACCTGTTCGCCGACTTCAACCGTGTCGGCGTGACCGTCGTTGTCGCCACCCACGACCAGAGCTGGATCGAGCGCTGCCACCCGAACGTGCTGCGCCTCGACCACGGGAGGCTGGTATGAGCGCCTGGCTGAGTCAGCACCGTGCTGCCCTTGCTTCGGCCTTCCGGCGCCTGTTCGTGGCGCCGATGAGTACCGTGCTGTCGCTGCTGGTGATCGGCATCGCGCTGACCCTGCCGGCCTTCGGCTATGTGCTGCTCGACAACCTGCGCGATCTGGGCAGCCGCGCCTCCGGCGTCAAGCAGATCAGTGTCTTCATGGATCTCGGCGCCAGTCGCAAGGAGGTCGGCGAGATCGAAGGCCGCCTGCGCCAGGCCGCCGGCCTCGGCTGGCGATTCGTGCCGCGCGAGGAAGCGCTGAAGCGTCTGCAGCAGACCGAAGGGATGGCCGAGATCGTCGCCAGTCTGCCGCGCAATCCCTTGCCCGACGCCTTCATTGTCGAGCCGCAGGACACCGAACCGGCAGCCCTGGAAGCCCTCGGCAAGGAGCTGGCCTCCTGGCCGAAGGTCGCCCACGTTCAGCTCGATTCAGCCTGGGTCAAGCGTTTCGACGCCTTCCTGCGCCTCGGCAGGCTGGCCTTGATGATGCTTGCGGGGCTGTTCGCTGCCGGTCTGGTGGCGGTCACTTTCAACACGATCCGCCTGCAGGTCATGGCTCAGGCGGCGGAGATCGAAGTGGCGCGGATGATCGGTGCCACCGACGCCTTCATCCGTCGCCCCTTCCTCTACTACGGTGCGTTGCAGGGGGCGTTTGGCGGTCTGCTGGCGGCCGGTCTGATGCTCGGCGGACTGCAGTTGCTGGCCGGCCCGGTTGGCGAACTGGCGGCCCTTTACGGTACCGCTTTCGCCTTGCAGGCTCCGGCAACCAGTGGCGCCGTCGTGCTGGCCGCCGGGGGGGCGCTGCTCGGCTGGTTTGGCGCCCAGCTGTCGGTCAGTCTGTCCCTGCGGAAATTTGACTAGCCGCAGCCGGCGCGATTTCCTGCGGGCCGTCGCGGTCGCGGCGCTGGCCGGGTGCGCCGGCAATGGCAAGCCCCCGTTGCCGCCCGGCGAACTCGGCGGTGTCGATGCCGACTTCGGCCATCGTCTGCGTGACGCTGTCCAGCGCGCTCCCGAAGTCACCCGGCGGACCGGCGTCGTCATCGTCGGCGGCGGCATTTCCGGTTTGTCCGCGGCCTGGCGGATGGCCCGTCAGGGTTTCGACGATTTCCTGCTGCTCGATCTGGAGAAGGAGCCCGGTGGCAACTCGCGTGCTGGCCGTTCGCCGCTGACCGCCTATCCGCTGGGGGCGCATTACCTGCCCCTGCCCGGGGTACAGGCCGTGCATGTGCGGGAACTGCTGGCCGAACTCGGCGTATTGCAGGGCGACCCAGGTGCCGTTCGGGCGCATTACGACGAACGCTTCCTGTGTGCGACGCCGCAGGAGCGTGTCTACCGCAACGGCCTGTGGGAAGAGGGACTGCTGCCGCAGCGCGGCCTGCCGCAAGGCGAGCGTGAGCAGCAACAGGCTTTCCTGGCCAGGATGAACGAATTGAAAGCGGCTCGCGGGCGTGATGGCCGTCGCCTGTTCGCCTTGCCGATGGCGTTGTCCAGCCGCGATCCGGCCTGGCTGGCGCTCGACCGCATCTCCTTCAGTCAGTGGCTGGACGGTAACGGCTTCACCGCGCCCGGCGTGCGCTGGCTGGCGGATTACGCCTGTCGGGATGATTACGGCATGGCTGCCGGCGACACCTCCGCCTGGGCCGGTTTGCACTACTTTGCCTGCCGCGACGGCGAGGCGGCCAACGCGACTGCCGACACCGTCCTGACTGCACCGGAAGGCAATGCCTGGCTGGCGCGCGGCCTGGCCCGGCGCGCCGCCGGACGCCTCCTGAGCGGCGCGCTCGCCTGGCGCATCGAGGAGAGCAGATCGGGCATCTCGGTGGATGTGCAGCAGGGCGAACAGCCGCTGCGTATCGAGGCCCGGGCGTTGATCTGGGCGGCGCCACTGTTCATCCTGCCGCGCGTCTGGCCGAATCTGCCGGAGGTGCTGCGCCAGGCGGCCCTGGCCGGCGACTACGCGCCGTGGCTGGTTGCCAACCTACAGCTGGCCGGTTTGCCGGAGGAGCGTCATGGTGCGCCGCCGGCCTGGGACAACGTGCTCTACGACAGTCCGGGTCTCGGCTATGTGACGGCAACGCATCAGCTGTTGCGCCGTCACCTGCCGGGTACCGTGCTGACCTGCTATCGCGCCCTGCATGATCTGGCGCCAGCGGCCGGTCGCCGGCTGTTGCTCGAGACGCCGCGCGAGGCCTGGGCCGAAGCCATCCTGAGCGAACTGGAGACGGTCCACCCCGATATCCGCCGTCTGGCCACACGACTCGACATCTTCCGCAACGGCCATGCCATGCGGCGGCCGGTTCCCGGCAGCCTGTGGGGGGGCTGCCGGGAACGGCTGACGGATTTCCGTCATCCCCGGATCATGCTGGCACACGCTGATCTGTCCGGTTTTTCGCTGTTCGAGGAAGCACAGTATCGGGGTGTTCTGGCGGCCGATAGGGCGATTGCCGCCATGTCGTGATATGCCGTCAGGGTGTTTCCCCGGGGGCGTGATCTATTTCACTGCCGCCGTTGGCTGACTGCCGTAGATTGAGGCTGTGCGGGTGGGGAAGCCCGTGAGTCCGAAGCGGTGAGGTTGATGATGGGCAGCAAGGCAAACAAGCGGGCAGGTGCAGATCGACGGCGCAGCGAGCTGGGCCCGCCGGATGGCTGGCGCGAGCGGCGACGCTCCGTCGAGCGCCGGCAGCCCGAAGTACGCGAGATTCCGTTTTCCGAATGGCTGGCCTGCCTGCGTGGCCGGGCGATGGAGGAAAGCGGGCAGCACTGAAGCCGCTCGACGACAGAAAAGCAAAAGGCCCGGTCATGCAGACCGGGCCTTTGTTTTTTGTGCTGTGTCGGGACCGGCGTTCGTACTTACTTCTCGATTTCGTAGACCACGTCGGCCCGGCGATTTTCGGCCCAGGATTCCTCGTCGCGTCCCTTCTTCCTGGGTTGCGATTCGCCGAGCGACTTGATCTTCACCTGGTTGCCGGGGGCGCCGTGGGCGATCAGCGTATCGCGGACGGTGGTGGCCCGGCGTTCGCCGAGGCGCAGGTTGTAGCCGGCACTGCCGCGTTCGTCGGCGTTGCCCTCGATGCGCACGAGCGCCTGCGGGTTGGCGGCCAGATAGCGGGCATGGGCGCGTAGTGCCGGGTCGTAGTCGGCTTTCAGATCGACGCTGTTGTAGTCGAAGTAAACGCTGCGCTGGGTGCGCAGGCCATCCTGATCCATGCGGATGTTCGCATCCGCCGTTTGTGCCGTGACCGCTGCCACCGGAGGCGGTGCCAGTTCGGCCGGAACCGGCTTGCCGAGAAGGCCGGGGTGCACCTTGAGTGCTCCGCTTTGGTCGATGTGTTTGCTGGGCGCGGTTGCCTTTGGGGCGGCGCAGGCGGTGAGCAGGGCGGAAAGCAGGAGGGTGGCTGGCAGCGAGGCGCGCATCATGATCAGGGACAGCGTGGAGGATGGCGAATGATAGCCGCTCGGGCGTCCGGGGACCAGTGACGATGAGGCGCGTCGGGATATTTGCGGCGCTTTATTCTTTTTTTTGATAATTAAATTTGTATATCGTCTTTGGGGTTATAAACCTCTCCGTTACAGTTCGCCCAGCCCGTCATCTGGAGAAATTTCATGAACCCCGTTCGCAAATCCCTGCCCGCCCTGCTGCTCGCTCTGGTTGCCAGTGCCGCTCTGGCCGATGCTTCGCTGCTCAATGTCTCCTACGACGTTGCCCGCGATGTGTACAAGGA
>WBUO01000106.1 GCA_008933675.1 Dechloromonas sp. | reverse complement strand
CGACCGGGCGGGGGGGTGGGTGTTTTCCCGCAAGCACATGGAGCGCGTCGAGACGGCGCTTGGCGTGGGGCCGACAGCGGCCGATCTGCCGCCGCATGACATCAGAACGATTTCCACCGGGGACGGCTACGAGGCCAACATCACCGAGGGCGAATACAAGGGGCTCCACGCGGTCGGATTTACTCACACCGATGCGCGCCGCGACCTCTTGGAGCGCATCCAGGCCCGCGAATCCTTGAAGCCGCGTCAGGCGACAGAGGCCGCTGGCGTCAGCGGAGCCGCAGCACCAACCACCGCCGAGATCAAGGCCGCCGCGAAGGAAGCCGACCAGCACGCCACCCAAGCCCAGAAAGTCGCGGGCAACTACAGGATGGGGCACATCACCTGGCGCGGCATCGACATCACAATCGAAACTGCGAAGGGTGACGAACGCGCCGGATTCGCGGGCGATATGCCGCCGGTGAAGGACGGCCATGTCCGGCTCTTCCGCGGCCAGTCGAAGAGAACCAAGAAGCTCCCGGAGTGGATTGAACAAGGATTGGCCCAGAGTGGCGCCAAGGATGCGCAGGGGCGCTGGTTCACGCCTTCGCTGGCGATCGCCATGTGGTATGTGAGAGACGCCGGAGCCGAAGGGCGCCTCGTCTACGTCGACGTGCCTCGTTCGGTCTATGATGCCTCGCGCGTCAGCGACAACGAGGCGGCGATCCGCTTCTCGCGCGATCCGGAAAACGAAAACCTCATCCCGCGAGAATGGTCCGACAGGGCAACCACGACGCCAGCCGAGCCGTGGTCGGTCACGATGCCCGCCCACTATGGCTACATCAAGCGCACGACCGGCGCTGACGGCGACCATCTGGACGTCTATATGGGCGACCACCCGGACAGCGACATGGTTGTCGTCATCGACCAGGTCGACGCCAAGACGGGCGATTTCGACGAGCACAAGGTCATCCTCGGCACCCGGAGCCGCAAGGAGGCGATGGATCTCTACGCCGCCGGCTTCTCCGACGGAAAGGGCGGCGATCGCATCGGCGGCGTTCTCGTCATGAACGTCCAGAGCTTCCAGATGGCACTCAAGGATGGCTCTCTGTGGAACGGCCCGATGGCCAATGCCGAAGTCGTTGGCCGGCCGACGCCTGCCCCGGCGCCTGACCGCTCTCCGCCCGCCCGCGCAAAGGACGACACGCGCCTTCGGGACTGGACCGGGGTGATAATCGACGGTCACGATGACACCACCAGCGAAGATGGCCGCAACAGCCCCACGAAGAACGCCTTCATGCGGGACGCCACCGGCTACGCAAAGCGCGTGGCCGCGGCGCTACGCGATGCCGGGTTCATGCCGGCGAAGGACCGCAAGGGCAAGGAGCTGAAGCCCGTCCGCTGGAACGCCTCCGGCATCGCCACATCAGGCGACGTCTCCATGAGCCTCATGGGGCCGGACGGAGTCGGCATCTACATGCTCATCACGCAATCCGCCTTGACCGGGACGCGCGGCGGCCTCACGGTCAAGACCAACACGACCACGGATGCGGACCCCTACGGCTCGCGCTCGATGAACGAGTATCCAGGCGCTAGCCTGACCGTCGACGAGATGGTTGCCCACATGCTCAAGCGGGTTTCGCGCGAGGTCGAGGCAGGTAAGGCGCGGAGGATGCCGACTGACATCAACCCGATGTCCGCTGCTGCCGCCGAGAACGAGGCTGCGCCGGTCGGCCCGCGCGTGTTCATCAATCGGTTGACCACCGCTGACCTTCTGAAGGATGAGGGCTTCAAGGAAGGCGCCGAGGGCCGCCTGTTCCTCAAGATGCGGAACGAGGAGAAGAAGACCACCCACACCTACATCGTCCGCGAGTTCACGGATGGGCGGCAGGATGGGACCAAGCGCACCGCGCTGCAACGCCTTGTCCAGCACGATCAGCACGGCGGATTGCCGTCGAAATGGCTCCTGGAGGATGCCAAGGGACCGGACCCGATCCTCAAGGCGATCGAGGAAGACACCGATGGCGGCAAGGGTTGGGTGCAGGTCAAGAGTGAGACGCCCGCGAAGGCGCCAACGTTGCCGCCGAATTTCTTCCAGACCTATGCGAAGCCGATGACCAAGGCCGAGGCCGAGGGCACCGACCACAAGCCCGGCACCATCAAGGCGATCATCACGCGGCAAAGCCCGTTTTCCGCCATCGACGGCTATGGCGCCACGGTCGATGACGCCCTCGCAGACGCGGCGCGAAAGGCGCGAGCCGAAATCGCGAAGGAAGCGAAAAAGAAGCCACTTGGGCTCGAGGATGTGCAGCCGACTGACCAGCGGCTTACCGGGGAGGTCAAGGGCTACCGCGTCGGCGATCTCGTCGAAGTCACCGGGCGCACGTTGGGGGCGTCGCGCATTACCGATCTCTTCCGCCGGCCGACCCTGGCGGGTGACGGCACCTTCGCGCGCGTCGTCGAGAACGAGACGGACAAGGCGCTGATCGTTCACATCAACGATCTCGGCGATGTGATCGAGCGCGCAGAAGCGGCCACGGAAGCCGCCGAAAACGCACAAAATGGCCAAAGTGGCCAAAATGAACAGAAGCCTGCCCTGTCCTCTCTCACACAGGCCGAACAGGATCGCGCCGCCCTCCTGCGCGCCCGGATCGCGGAGCGGATGCGGACGCAACTCAACGCCGGCATCGACCCCGAGCTTCTGAAAGACGCCGTGGAGCTGGTCGGCCTCTACGTCAAGGCCGGGCTCCGGCGGTTCCGCGTCATGCTCGATCAGGTCGCCGCAGACATGGGTCTCACGGCAAGGGACATCGAGCCCTGGGCGCGCGCGGCCTACAACCAGGCGCGCGACGACATGGAGCTTGACGGGCAGGACGTCGGCGACATGGATGACAGCAAGGCCGTCCTCGCCGAAGTGAAGGCATTGCGAGCCGAGGCCTCGCAAAAACCCGCGGAATCGCCTATATTGGAGAACGAGGGGGGAACGGAGGCAGCCGATGTTGACCGAGCTGATGCAGGCGGTGATCGAGAAGGCGCCGAAGACGGCCCGGGCGTTGCAACGCAAGAGCCCGCAGGCCCTCGAGATCGCGGCGAAGGCGAGCCTGAAACGGGCGCGCGAGACGATGGCGCCGAACGGGCTCCCGGACGAGCCAAACGCCGCGAGGTCGATGCAGGAGACGATCTTTTCGGAGGCGCTCTCCGAAATGACAGCGGACGAGCCCGAAACTTCGTCATCGAGCCCGGCGGCCTGAACCCGAAGGCTGGCGAGAAGACGCGCGCACGCGAGTCCGTCGCCGCCATCCGCACACTCAAGGACATGGGAGGCCGCGTCCGGCCTACGCTGGAGGAACAGACGGTTCTTTCCCGGTATGGCGGCGCCGGAACCCTCGCCGGGGCGCTTCCCAGGTCTGACGGCTCCATCAAGTTCCCGGACATTGCGGCGGACCTCGATGCGCTTCTGACCGACGACGAGAAGCGCACGTTGTCCCGCACCAGCCAATATGCCTTCTACACCGCAGAGCCGGCCCTACGGGCGATGTGGAGCCTCGCGCAACGCCTCGGCTTCAAAGGCGGTCGCGTGTTTGAGCCCGGCATGGGTGTGGGCGGCTTCATCGGCACGGTCCCGGCGCAGATCCGGCACGCGACCGACTACCGCGGCATCGAGCTTGACCATGTGACGGCCGCCATCGCCAAACGGCTCTACCCGGACAGCCAGATCGACAGCGGAGACTTCATCCAGACCAAGCTCCCTCTCGACTACTACGACCTCGCCATCGGGAACCCGCCCTTCGCCGGCATCAAGGTTCAGGCAGACCCCGACTATCCGCAGGGCTTCTTCCTCCACGACTACTTCTTCGCCAAAACCCTCGACGCGGTGCGCCCCGGCGGCATCCTCATGTTCGTGACCTCCGCCGGCACCATGAACAAGCAGGACACGGCCGCGCGCGACTACCTGGCCGATCGGGCCGACCTCCTCGGCGCCATTCGCCTGCCGAACACCGCCTTCAAGGAGAATGGAACAGAGGTTACGACCGACATCATCGTTTTGCGCAAACGCCTCGATGGCGAGAAGGAAGCCGATCCATCGTGGCGGCGCTCCGAGGTCATCGACGTTCCGGACCCCGACGGCGGGACCGGGAAGGCGGCCGTAAACCGCTACTTCATCGACCACCCTGAAATGATCCTGGGCGAGCAGGGACTTTACGACACCCTGACCGCCACCAACCGCATCGGCGTGCGGCCGAGGCCTGGATCAGACCTTGCCACCGACCTTGCCGAGGCAATCACGCGCTTCGCGTCTGGCGTCATGTCTGAAGCTCCTGCCTCGATCCGCATGGACGCGCGCGATACCGCCACGACGGAGCGCAAGGCCGGATCCTACTACATGAAGGATGGCGACCTCTATCAGTTCGATGGCGCAGCCGGCGTGAAGATCGAGCGCAGGACGCGAGCGACACCTTCTGGCATGTCGAAGGGCGATTACGAAACCGTGCTCGATCTCCTGCCTATCCGCGACGCGCTGCGCGACGTCTACGCGGCCGACGTCGACGGCAAGGACGGCACCGACGCCCGCGCAAGGCTGAACGCGACCTATGATGCCTTCGTCAAGAAGCGCGGGCCGATCGGCCTGCAAGTGCGTTCCTACCGCCGCCCAAGCATCGTGGAGCAGGAGACGGCGCGTCAGCGCGCCCTCGAGGATGCGCGCGCCGCCGGGCTCGACTTCGACGAAGGCTCGTTCGACCCATCCCCGCTTTTCGAGGCGGGCGCCAAGCTCTCCGACATTGCCCGCGCCCGTGAAGAGGCCAGAAAGGAGCCCGGATACCGCGAAGGCGACTTCAACCCGGAAGACATGCCCGACAAGGTCGTCATCTCGCATCCCAACATCGACCCCTTCGCGGACGACCCCGAGAGCTTCCGGTTGCGCGCGATAGAGAAATACGATTCCGAGACGGACACCGCCTCGAAGTCGCGCGTCTTCACCGAGAACGCCGTCACGATCTCCGTGCAGCCCAAGATTTCCTCACCAGAAGACGCCCTTCTCTATGTCCTCTCGGAGGATGGCCGCGTCGACCTGAACAAGATCGCCGATCTTTCCAGCAGCACGCCGGACACGGTGCGGCAGGAGCTTGGCGAAAAGATATTCCATGACCCCGCGTCCGGTGAGTGGCAGACGGCAGCGAAATACCTTTCCGGGAACGTGCGCATCAAGCTCGATGAGGCGCGCGTGGCCGCGCGCGCCAGGCCCGAGTTGCAGATCAACGTTCAGGCGCTCGAAGCCGTCCAGCCGACCCCCATTCCGGCAGCGGATATTCGCGTGCCGATCGGGGCGCACTGGTTCCCGAGCGAGATTTACAGCCAGTTTGCCAAGTCCCTCGGGTTGCGGCTCGAGGCAACCTTCCGGCCGTCCCTTGGCATCTGGACGGTCGACGGATCAAATGGAGATCAGGCGGCCAAGAACGATTGGGGCACCGAGGACATTCCCTTCGGCGACATGATGCAGCGCATCATGAACAACAAACCGCTCAAGGTCACACGCACGGTCAAGGAGGCGGATGGATCAACGCACACCTTCACGGACGAGACGGCCACGCAGGCGGCGAACGACAAGGCGAACGAGCTGCGCAGTCGTTTCAGCCAATGGTTCTGGGAGGACCAGGACAGGGCAACCGACATGGAGGCTCGCTACAACGCCACCTTCAATGCCGAAGTGGCGCCTGCATACGACGGAGGCTATCTCACGACTCCCGGCATTCATGCGGACTGGTCCTGGCGTCCTCACCAGACTGCTGCCATTGCCCGCTTCCTGCAATCCGGCAACACCTACCTCGCGCACACCGTCGGCGCCGGGAAGACGTCGGAAATGATCGGCATCGCGATGGAGGGGAGGCGCCTCGGCATCGTCAAGAAGCCGATGATCGTTGTGCCAAACCATATGCTTGTCCAGTTTGCGACCGAGTTCTACCAGCAGTATCCGCTTGCCAACATCCTCGTCGCCGACGAGCGGCGCTTCCACACGTCGCGCCGCAAGCAGTTCATCGCCGACGTTGCGCTCGGGAATTGGGACGCCATCGTCATCACCCATTCCGCCTTCGGCCTCATCCCGGTCAGCGACGCCGCAAAGGCCGCCGCCGTCTCCGACATGCTCAACGACATTCGTGATGTCATGGGTGACGCCACGGCAAGCGGCGACCGCGGCACGGACATGGCAACCGATCGCGCCATTCTTGGCGCCCTCGAGAGCGTCGCCGCCACCCTTGGCGTCGACACAAGCGACCTGAAGGAGAAGGGCGTCAGCACGCGCAAGAAGATCGAAAGGCTCCTCGAGGCGGCCGAGCAACGCATCGCGCGGCAGACGTCGAACCGCGGCAAGGATCAGGTCTTCGATTTCGACGAGCTTGGTATCGACACGCTCATGGTCGATGAGGCGCACCTGTTCCGCAAACTCTCCTTCGCTACGACCAATGGCGCGATCAAGGGCATCGACCCTGCCGGAAGTCAGGCGTCGATGGATCTCTACATCAAGACCCGCGCACTGGAAGCCGTGAATCCCGGCCGATCCCTCATCTTCGCGTCCGGGACGCCGATCACCAACACGATGGCGGAGCTTTACACGATCTCGCGCTACCTTCAGCCGCAGGCCCTCGCGGATCGCGGGATGACTGCGTTTGACGCATGGGCGGGCTCGTTCGGCCAGGTCGATACAGCCCTCGAGCAGACGCCGGACGGTGGCTACAAGGAAGTCTCCCGCTTCGCCAAGTTCGTGAACACGCCCGAATTGTCGCTCATGGTCCGTCAGGTCATGGACGTCGTTTCCGGGCCAGACCTCGAGAAATACGTCACGCGCCCGAAGCTCAAGCGCGGCCAGCGCACGCACGTCGTCGTCGAGCCGTCGCAGGAGGTTCTGGCATACCGTGATCTTCTGTCCGAGCGCATGAAGGCCATCGAGAACCGCAAGGGGCCCGTGCAGAAGGGCGACGACATTCTCCTCTCCGTCATCCACGACGGCCGCCTCTCGGCGATCGACATGCGCCTCGTCGATCCGTCCGCCACAGGCCGCGGCTCCAAGCTCGAGCGCATGATCCAGAACGTCTATCGGACGTGGAAGGAGGGCGCGAACGCGCCGCTTCATGGCGTGAAGAGGGAAGGCGGCTACACGGATGAGCCGGTCATGCGCGCGCCGTCCACGCAGATCGTCTTCGCAACGCTCGGCATCAACCCGTCGAAGCACAACCCGGACTTCTCCGTTCACCGCTTCATCAAGGCCGAGCTTGTCCGCATGGGCGTTCCCGCCTCTGACATCATCCTTCAGGAAGACCTCAAGACGCACGCCCTGAAGCAGCGCGCCTTCGGCGACATGAACGAGGGGCGGCGGCGCATCCTCGTCGGATCGAAGACGCTCTTCACAGGCGTCAACGCGCAACGTCGCGTCGCGGCGATCCATAACCTCGATCCGCTCTGGTTCCCGGCCGACGACGAGCAGCGCAATGGCCGCGGCATCCGGCAGGGCAACATGAACCCAGAGATCGAGATATTCGACTACTCGACGAAGGGCACCTATGACGCGACGATGTGGCAGATGATGGCTCGCAAGGCGTCATTCATCGAGGCCTTCTTCCGGGGCGACCCGAACATGCGCGAAATGGAAGACCTCGGTGAGGCCTCCGCCTACGAGCAAGCCAAGGCGCTCTCCACGAAAGACCCGCGTGTTCTCGTCCTGACTGAGCTGAAGGCGGATCGTGACAAGTTGCAGCGCCGCTCGGAGGCAGTCCGGCGGCAGAAGTCGCAACTGGCAAGCGAGATCCGCTACCAGGAAATGCGCATCCTGTCGCTCAGGGCCGACAAGTTGGTCTGGGTGGAGGCGGCACAGAAGGTCGTCGACCTTTCCGGGGACAAGTTCGCCATCACCATCGACGGACAGGTTCATACCAAGCGCACCGAGGCTGGAAATGCCCTCTTCTCGATCGCCGAGGCGGCCGTCGGCGAGGAAAAGCGTGTCGAGCGCAGGAAGGTGGGCAGCATTTCCGGCTTCCCGATCCTCCTGAGCACATTCAAGGCCGACAATTCCGCCGCCTTCGAGGTCGAGGCCTTCGAGGATGCCATGAAGGATATTGGGTGGAGCGCGGACCCCGTCGGACTCATGCGCCGAATGGAGGGCGCCGTCGCAGCCATCGCCGAGAGCGCGCCGACCATCGACGTCTACATCCGGCGCGCGGAGAGCATGAAATCCGACGCCGAAGAGGCATTGTCGCGCGTGAAGCCGTTCTCGGAACACGACGAGCTTGACGGCCTGCGGAAGAAGATCAACGACCTCGAGGCCGAGCTTCTTTCGGAAACGAAGGCGCAGAAGCCGCCAGCGGCGGAAGAAGAAGGCGACAAGGAAATGGCCGATCTCCGCGGGTGGACGGAGACGGAGGCCGATCCTGAGATCAGCGACGAAAGCCTTGCGGCCATTGCCGATGCCGCCAACAAGGAGCTTGCCGCGCACGGCCTCGCCGGCGTCGTGACCGTCGACGCCGTGCGGTCGCTCGTCAGTGCCGCCACCGGCGCCCCGGTTCAAGGCCTGTGGCAGCCTCGCATGAAGGCGATCAGGGTGCGCGCCGACGCGGCCGCCGGCACCATTGGAACGCTCCATCACGAAATCATCCACGTCTTGCGTAGCGCATCGGTGTGGAGGAGGCAGGGGGGCGTCATCACGGATCGCGAGTGGCGCGCGCTCATCGTCGAAGTGGCGCGGCAACCCGGCCTCGCGGAGCGCGTCCGGGCGATGTATCCAAACCTCGGCCCGGCGGCGCTGGCCGAGGAACAGGTTGCAGAGCTTTACCGCACCTGGCGGATGAAGGAAGAAGCCGTGTCCTCGTCGAGCCGGCGCAGCATCTTGGCGAAGATCCGCGCCATCCTCGAGGCGGTTGCCAACGGGCTGCGCGGGCAAGGCTTCCTCACTGCGGAATCCGTCATGCGCCAGATCGCTTCCGGCGAGGTCGCGCGGCGCGGTCAGGGACGGGGCGCCGATGGTCGCTTCATCAGCGAGGCGGAACGCTTCATGGCTTCGCTGCCGGATTTCGGCTTTGCGCGGACTGGCGGTGACGTCGAGGCCAACGAACGCGGCATCGTCGGCCATTTCCTCACGAATGCCATGAGCGGGAAGAATGGCGTCAACCTCCTCGCGCTTGTTCCGGGGCGCGCGCTCTTCAATGAGCTTGGGCGGCACATTCCGTCGGCTCAAGCCTATCTGCGCGCCAAGGACGCGATGGATGCGCTCCGCAACAAGTGGCAGGAGAAGACGGACGACGTCGCCCAGGCGTGGCGGAAACTGATCGCACAGGACGGGAAGGCAAACTCCGTCCTGATGGACCTCATGCACGATGCCACCATAGCTGGCGTCGATCCGTCGCGCCCCTTCGTGCCTCGCGCCGACAACCTGATGAAGCGTGCGCGCGAGGAATATAGCCGTTTCGGAGAGGATGCCGAGGCATGGGCGCTTGGCATGGTCCGCGCCGAGGAGCGCAAGAAGGCCGCCCACGCGGAGTTGCGGACGCGGTTCATCGGCCTGCCCGAAGCCTTCCGGGCGATGTTCGTGCGCGTTCGGAACGCCTATGGCGAGCTTGGCGACGCCTTCGAGCAAACCGTCCTCGACAACGCCCGGAAGGCCATGAACCTCGGGCTGAAGCGCGCCGAGCAACGCTATCAGGACGATCTGCGCGCAATCGACGATGACGGCCTTGAGGGCGCGGATCGCGAAGAGGCCGAGGAAAGGGCGCTCGAGCGTCTCGAGAAGGCCAAGAAGCGCGCCGGCTGGAACTCGCAGGCGCGCCTTGCGGCGCTCAGGGCGAAATTCGAGAGCAACCGCCTCGACGGCCCCTACTTCCCCCTCGCGCGCTTCGGCAACTTCTTCGTCACCCTGCGCGATGCGGATGGGAAGGTGATCTCGTTTTCGAGGTTCGAGACGGAAGGCGACCAGAGTCGCGAGGCAAAGCGTCTTGAGGCCGAGCACCCGGGCGGGACCATTCAGACCGGCGTGCTCTCCGACGTCAATTCGCTGCGAAACCAGGTCGATCCGAACTTCGTGGCCGACGTCGAGGATCTGATTGCCGAGGAAGTCGGCGACCCGAGGATCATGGACATGATCTGGCAACGCTGGCTCGAGACGCTGCCAGACCTCTCCGTCCGTCGGTCCCGGCTGCACCGCAAGGGCACGCCCGGCTATTCCGGCGACGCCTTCCGGGCCTTCGGCCGGCAGATGTTCCATGGCTCGCACCAGCTCGCGCGGCTGAAATACGCGATGGACATGCAGCAGAACCTCATGGATGCGCGGCGCGAGGCGGCAAACGCGGCCGATCCGAACCGCGCCGGCCTCGTCGTGACGGAAATGGAGCGGCGACACGGCTTCACCATGAACCCCGTCGGCTCCTCCTGGGCGCAGTATGCGGGGACTTCCGCCTTCATCTACTACCTCGCCATCACGCCCGCAGCGGCGATGGTCAACCTGACACAGACGACGATCATCGGCGTGCCGATGCTGGCGGCGGCCTTCAAGGACGGCGGCATTCCGAAGGCAGCATCCGAGATCACAAAGGCAACCCGGGACTTCATCGGCGGCCGTGGGCACGCGCAGTCCTCGGCGAACCTGAGCGACGACGAGAGGGCGGCGATGCGGGAGGCCTATGATCGTGGCGTCGTGGACAAGACGCAGGCTCACGACCTCGCCGGCGTGGCGGAAACCGGCGTCGAATACAATGCGACGTGGCAGAAATGGATGGCAAAGATCGCCTGGCTCTTCCACCACGCCGAACGGATGAACCGCGAAGTCACCTTCCTCGCTGGCTACCGGATGGGCCGGGCTGCGGGCCTCGACCATGAAGCCGCGATTTCCAAGGCCGCCGATGTGACGTGGAAATCCCACTTCGATTACCAGAACACGTCGCGGCCTCGCCTCATGCAGAACGACTATATGAAGGTGCTTCTGACCTACCGAAACTACGTCATCAACATGAACTACCGGCTCTTCCGTGATCTCCACCAGATGCTCAAGGGGGAGACGGCGGAGGATCGGCGAGAGGCCCGCGCGCAACTCGGAGGCATCACCCTGTCCATGATGCTGCACGCCGGCATCAAGGGCACATGGGGCTACGCGCTCATCACGTCGCTTCTTGGCCTGTTTGCCGACGACGGCGAGGACGACGTCGAGGAGGCGCTGCAAAGCGCGCTCGTTCGGCTTTTCGGAACGCAGGTTGCGGGCATGATGCTGAAGGGCGTCCCGGGGCATCTCACCGGCGTCGACATGACCAAGCGCATCGGTATGCCTGAACTCTGGCTCAGGTCGTCCGACAGGGCGCTCGAGGGAGAGGCCGCCTATTCCTACTGGCTCTCGGAAATGGTCGGGCCGGTGCCTGGCATCGCGGAGAACGCCTTCCGAGGCGCTGCGAAGATCAGCGATGGGGACATCTTCAAGGGCATCGAGGCTGCAATGCCGAAGGCTATCCGCGACCTGATGAAGGCATATCGCTATGCCACGGATGGCGCGACGACGTCTTCCGGCCTGCCTCTCGTCGACAATGTCGGCCTGGTTGACGCCATGAAGCAGGCGCTCGGGTTCACACCGGCGCGGATCGCGGAGGCATACGAGGCCAACTCTCGGCTGATAAATCGTGAGAACCGCATCGAGTCCGAGCGTTCCAAAATCGTGAACGCCGCGATGCGCGAGGTCATGACCGGCGAACTGACCGACGCCATGCTTGCCAAGGTGCAAGCCTTCAACGAGGCAAACCCTGACTATCCGATCACCGGAGACGCCATTCGCCGCGCTGTGTCCGGCCGGGCGAGCGCGGAGCGCGACACGGTCGGCGGAATCAGGCTGAACCGGCGGCTGGATGCGAGGCTCCGCGGCGAGGCGGCGCCGCTCATCTACCAGTAGGCGCACGGTGGCGCTTTGCATCCATATGTGCTAGTTTCCGGGCATCGCGGCGCAAGATGCGCAGCTCCGGTCCCTGGAGATGCACATGCTACGCCCGACGCCATCCGCCCAAACCGAAGTCGTCACCATCCCCTACGGAACCTGCACGATCACCGTGAAGGCGAACGGCGGAGCCGTCGACATCTTCATGCTCCATCAGTGGGTCGACGGCGGGGCCGGTGACGTCTGGGTGCCGGCGGTGGCGCAGATCGCCGCCGACGGGGCAACAGCGCTTTTCCCTGGGCCGAACGCGAGGCTCAAGATCGTTCCTGCCGGGGGGGCGACGTGGACGGTTCACGCGCCGGGACTCTGACCCATGATCGGCGGCCCGATCACGAAAGGCCTGCTTCTCACCGCCAGAGAGGTGGCGGTCAGTCCGCTCTCGCTTGAGGCAATATTTGGTGCTGCCGCGCCAGGCTTGCAGTTGTCCGCCACCTCCGTCCCCGAGAACAGCGCGCCAGGCACGACCATCGGCGTCGCGGTGCCGGTGAACGCTACGAACCCCGGCGCGGTCTCGATCGTGTCGCAGACGCTGGCCAATGCGATCGCCATGACCGGCGACGGGATCACCTTCGCGGTCGGCGCGGCGGGCGGCGCGACCGGAACCCTCAACCACGAGGCGACACCATCCTTCTCGGTGACCTTCGAATACACCGACGACGACGGAACCTACCAGTTCACGCGCCTCATCACGATCACCGATGTCGCTGACGGGCCGACGACTTCCGGGGCGACGACCGACCTTGAAACCATGCTCGGGGCGCCGCAGGTCAGCGCCGAGACTTCCGGCGATCTCGATGACCTCTTCGTGTCTCCGACCTCGCAGACGCTCACCTATGCGGTGTCGCACGGTTCTGTCGTCGGCAGCGCATGGAC
>WBUO01000488.1 GCA_008933675.1 Dechloromonas sp. | reverse complement strand
TGTCACGGGCATCGTGACTGTCCAGCCAACGGTTATAGCCGACACAAAGATGGGATCGGTCATGCGGACCGAAGCGCAGTCCGGACAGCGGTTCGGCCAGGATAGGGCAATCCAGGGCTCTGGCCAGCCTGACCAGGGCGTTGTTACGTTTTTCATCGAGAGGCATTTCTCCGCACACGACGATGCCGGGGCGGCCCGAGAGGCGGTTGGCCAGCTCGCTCAGCGTTTGCTGGTCCGGTTCGTCTAGGGAATGGCTGAACCGAATGGGGGCAAGTCTGGCCGCAGGGAGAGGGTTCCCTGTCGGCACCAAAGGTTCGCGGAAGGGTTGGTTGATATGGACCGGGCCGGGGTAGGGCCAAGTGGCCTGCTCCACAATCTGGGCGGCCAGTCGATGCGCATATTCCGGATCGAAATCTGCGCTGGGTGTACCGAGTGCGTGAGTTGCCCTGACGTAAGGCGCGAACATTGATGTTTGCGGAACGGTCTGGTTGGCTCCGCAGCCATGCAATTCCGGGGGGCGGTCAGCAGAAACGGCAATCAGCGGAACACCGGCCTGGCTAGCTTCGATGATGGCCGGGAGCCAGTTGGCGGGCGCCGTTCCAGAGGTGGCCAGCAGAATGACCGGACGTCGCTGTGCCTTGGCGATGCCCAGCCCGAAAAATGCGGCACTGCGTTCATCAACGGCAACATGGCTGCGCAGCCCCGTCTGCCGCAGTAGCGCTAGCGCCAGCGGTGTCGACCGCGATCCCGGAGAAATGACTGCGTCGGAAATGCCGGCGGAGACGAACCCGGCAATCATGGCCTGTGACCATGCGAGGTTGAGTGAACCGATATCGGTCATCGGCATTGTCTGATGGCGAAAAACATCAATTGTAGTCGTTGTGATTCGCCCGTAAACACAGGACCATGCTATTATTCGCCCCGCTCGCCGCTGACCGGCGGACGAGCCCGACGCGGAGTGGTAGTTCAGTCGGTTAGAATACCGGCCTGTCACGCCGGGGGTCGCGGGTTCGAGTCCCGTCCACTCCGCCAGTCACCTTGAAGCCCGATAAGCCATGCTTTCGGGCTTTGTGTTTTATGGGTGTCCGTTTGGCGGCATGCCATCTTTTCCTGATGACCTAGGGTAATGCCCAGTTCCCCGGGGCTCGCCGTTGCACCTAAGCTATGACCGAATAATACAAAAAACCAGGTCTGCTTTATGTCGGAGAACGACTTTCCAGGATTTCAGGGAGGGTATTGCAACCTCGATTACTTGTTGCAAAACCTTGGTCGTAATGAGGAAACGGCGAAGCGTCTAGCCGGTCTGTTTCTGACGAACTATCCCAATCTGCTTGAGCGGATGCTGTTGGCGCTCAGTGCCGGGGATCATCCTGCCCTCAAGAATGCACTGCACGATATTCGTAGCAGTTGCGTGCTGTTTTCCGGTCATCAGTGCGTGGATATTGCGCGGCGCTTCGAAGACTCTCTTCGTAGGCATGCAACCCAGGCTGATGCAATGCTCGCTGGGGACGACTGGGGGTTGATGGCCGAAGCCTTGTGTAACTGCCTGAACTGCATGGCTTTCGAGATGAAGGCGTATTTCGAAGGGCCGTCGACTTGAGCCTTGGCTTGCCTAGCTGAGAACGCCTGATTGAACGGCGAAGCGGGTCAGCCCGGTGACATCGTGAGCTCCGATCCGCTCCATCAGGCGACCACGGTGGAACTCCACCGTTTTGGGGCTGATACCCAGTTCGCGGGCAATTTCCTTGGTGGTTTTTCCCGAGGCAACCAAGCGTAGAACTTCCCTTTGCCTGGAAGTGAGCTTATTTCCGCAATTGCCTGATCCGTTGCCGCCGGGTGTTGCCGCGTAGCCGCGAATCCGCGGCGACAGGTAGGTCTTGCCAATCAGTACGGTATTCAGGGCTTCGAGGAGTTCGGTGATGACGAAATCCTTGAGCAGATAGCCATTGGCCCCGGCAGCCATTCCCTGTTCGATGATTTCCGGGCGGTCAATGCTGGAGAGGATCAGTATTCGCGTGTTGGTGTCGAACTGGCGGATGGTTTGCGTGACCTCTATTCCTGATGGGCCCGGCATTGCAATGTCGAGCAGGATGGCATCCGGTGAGAGTTTCCTGATGGCGGCAACGGCCTCGTGGCCGTCGGAGCATTCCGCGACGAGTTCGTGATCGGGGAGTGTTTCGAAAAGAGCGCGGATGCCGGCGCGAATCAAAAG
>WBUO01000105.1 GCA_008933675.1 Dechloromonas sp. | reverse complement strand
ACCTTGCCGTGGGTTTCAGTGAGGACTACGGATGTCATGAATGTTCTCCCAAAAAAAAAGGCCGCCCGAAGGCGGCCAAAGTCGAATGTTTCGTCTTATTGCGCCAGGGTCCAGTCGCCGCCCTTGATTTCCAGCATGCGGAATGCCGAGAGGTCGAGGCCCATGTGGTCGGTGGCCGACATATTAACCACGCCGCCGGTGCCGATGTAGCCCTTGGTGGCTTCAAGCGCATCGCGGACCTTGGCCTTGTCGGTGGAGCCGGCACGCTTGATGGCGTCGACCGCCAGCATCAGGCCGTCGTAGGCGTGACCGCCAAAGGTGGAGACATCGCTCTTCCACTTTTCCTGATAGGCCTTGGTGTAGGCGGTGACAACCGGCTTCTGCGCATCGTTCGCGGCCAGCTTGTCGGCAACCAGCAGGGCGGCGGCGGGCAGGCGGACGCCTTCGGCAGCCGGGCCCGACAACTTGATGAACTCGTCGGAAGCGACGCCGTGGGCGTGGTACAGCGGCAGGGTGATGCCCAGCTGCTTGTAGTTCTTGGTGACGATCGCAGGGCCCTGGCCGAGACCGATGACGAACACGGCCTGGACGCCGGCGGTGTTCTTGATCTTGGTCAGCTGCGGGCTCATGTCGGTGTCCTTCGGCCCGTAGGTCTCGTTGGCCACCAGATTGATGCCGTACTTGCCGGCGACGCCTTCCGCTTCCTTCTTGCCCGAGCCGCCGAAACCGGAAGTTTCGGTGAACAGCGCGACATTGGTCAGGCCGCGCTTCTTCATGTCCTCGAAGACCTTCTCGGCGGCCATGCGGTCGGTGTGCGGGGTCTTGAAGATCCACTTCTTGACAGGCTCGATGATGACCACGGCGCCGGCCAGCGAGATGAAGGGGATGCCCGCCTTCTCGACCAGCGGTGCCGACGACATGGTGGCACCGGTGGTGGTGCCGCCGATCAGGATGTCGACCTTGTCGTCGTCGATCAGGCGCTTGGTGAAGCCGTTGGCCTTGCCGGCATCGCTGCCGTCGTCGTAATGCACCAGCTGCAGCGGCCGGCCGATGACGCCGCCCTTCTTGTTGATGTCGTCGACGTACATCTGCAGCGTCTTCAGCTCGGGATCGCCGAGGAAGGCGGCCGGGCCGGTGACCGACAGCACCGAGCCGATCCTGATCGGTTCGGCAGCCTGAACGGCAAAGGCGCCGAGCACCAGGGCGGCACCGGCAACGAGTTTCTTGATGGAATGATTCATGGGTTTGTCTCCTCCGTCTGATTTTGTATTACGAATGGAGCAATCGATTCTATATAACAAAAACTCGTTTGACTACCTCTTTGTGCAGCCCGCGCCCGGGGCCGCTTTGCTGCGCTAATTTATTCAGTACAAAGCCTTTTCATGTATTTGCATGGCATTCGCCCGGATGGCATGAAGGCCCGTGCCAAGGCGCTCCGGCAGACTTTGATCACGGACAAAGCGATACATCAATTCAGTGGTAACATGAATTTATGTAATACATCAGGCAGGCCGCCATGCGTACCCAGCATTATCTGAACACCCTGTTTGCCCCGCAGTCGATTGCCATCATCGGTGCTTCCGAACGCCCCCAGTCGGTTGGTGCGGTAATCCTCGGCAACCTGTTGAGCGGCGGTTATCAGGGCAAGGTCTTTCCGGTCAATCCACGGCATGCGACGGTACTCGGGCAGGCGTGCTGGCCGTCGATCGAGGAAGTCGGCGTCCGCGTCGAGCTGGCCATCATCGCCACACCGGCCCGCAGCATCCCGGAAATCATGGCGCAATGCGGCCGTGCCGGCGTCCGCAATGCCATCATCGTCGCCACCGGTTTCGGCGAGACCGGCAATACCGGCGCGCTGCTCGAGCGCAAGGTGCGCGAGATCGCGCGCACCGGCGGCGTGCGCATCCTCGGCCCGAACTGCATCGGCATCATGCGCCCGGAGCAGAAGCTGAATGCCGCCTACACCCGCATTCCGGCACAGGCCGGCGAGCTGGCCCTGGTTTCGCAGTCGGGGGCGATGTGCTCGGCGGTGCTCGACTGGGCGGCCGGCAACCATATCGGCCTGTCCTCGCTGATCTCGCTCGGACGCAGCACCGATGTCGATTTCGGCGAGATCCTCGATTACCTGATCTACGACGACAAGACCCGCCACATCCTGATTTACGTCGAACAGATCCGCAACGCCCGGCGTTTCATGAGCGCCCTGCGTTCGGCGGCGCGCGTCAAGCCGGTGATCCTGCTCAAGGGCGGGCGGCATGCGCAGGACGGCGATGAAGCCTTGACCAGCGATGCGGTGTTCGATGCGGCCATCCGCCGTGCCGGCGTCGTCCGCGTGCAGAACGTCGACCAGCTGTTCCATGCCGCCAAGGCGCTATCCAGCGGTTTCCGGCCGCGCGGCCGGCATCTGGCCATCCTGACCAACGGCGGCGGGCCCGGTGTCATGGCCGCCGACCGTGCCGGCGACCTCGGCATTCCGCTGGCCCGCCTGGCCAGCGACACGCGGGAGAAGCTCGACCGCCTGTTGCCGCGCGGCTGGGCGCATGGCGGCATGATCGACATCGGCGGCGACGCCACCCCCGAGCGCTATCGCGATGCGCTGCTCGCCGTTGCCGGCGATCCGCATGTGCACAGCACGCTGGTCCTGATGGCGCCGCACGCCATGGCCGAGCCGCTGGCCGTGGCCGAAGCCATCGTCGAAGCCGCCGGCAAAAGCACGCAGACCATCTGCTGCTGCCTGATGGGCGGCGGTCAGGTGGCCGAGGCCCGCCAGCGACTGGAGGAGGCCCGCCTGCCGGTGTTCCCGACGCCGGATACGGCGATCGAACTGTTCCACAACATCGCCAAGTACTACCGCAACCAGAAATTGCTGGTGCAGACGCCGGGCCCGGCCGGGCGCAGTGGCGGCGCGCGGGCCGGCAACCCGCGCCTGCTGGTCGAGTCGCTGCTGGCCGAGAGACGAAGCGTGCTGTCGGTCATGGAATCGAAGGCCCTGCTCAGTGCCTACGGCATTGCCGTGTCGCAGACAGTGCTGGCGCGCAGCCCGACCGAAGCCATCTTCATCGCCCAGCAGCTCGGTTTCCCGGTGGCGATGAAGATCGATTCGCCGGATCTGGCGCAGAAATCCGAAGCCGGCGGCGTGCGTCTCAACATCGCCAGTACCGAATCCGTGCTCAGCGCCTATCAGGACATTGTCGGTGCCGTCCGCCAGCGTCATCCCGAAGCACGCCTCAACGGCATCTCGATCGAACCGCACCTGTCGCGTGCCAATGCCCGCGAAATCATGATCACCACCTTCCGCGACCCGGTTTTCGGGCCGGTCATCAGCTTCGGAGCCGGCGGCACCGACAACGAACTGTTCAGCGACCGGGCGCTTGCCCTGCCGCCGCTCAACACCTACCTGGCGCGCGACCTCATCGAATCGACGCGCATCGGCCAGGCGATGGCCCAGGAGGGGCATCCTCCTGCCGTCGACCGGACGTTGCTGGAAAAGGTTCTGGTCGGCATCTCCGAGCTGGTTTGCGAACTGCCCTGGGTGCGCGAACTGGAGATCAACCCGTTGATCGTCGACGAAAACGCAGCCATCGCCGCCGATGCACGCATCGTCATCGACCATGCCGGCAACGGCGAGAGTGGCGACTTCGGCCATCTGGCGATCTGCCCCTACCCCTCCCAGCTGCTGCAACACTGGCCGATCAACGGCGCCAGCGTCACCGTCCGCCCGGTGCGCCCCGAGGATGCGCCCCTCGAACAGGCCTTCGTCGCCGCCATGTCCGACGAATCGCGTTTCTTCCGTTTCATGGACAGCATCCGCGAACTGCCGCCGAGCCTGCTCGCCCGTTTCACGCAGATCGACTACAGCCGCGAAATGGCGCTGCTTGCCACCGTCAATGAGGACGGCAAGGAGCGCCTGGTCGGCAGCGCCCGCTACGCGCTGTCGCCCGACGGCGAATCGGTGGAATTTGCGCTGGCCGTTGCCGACGACTGGCAGAAATGCGGCCTCGGCCGCCGGCTGATGCATGCCCTGATCGACTGCGCCCGCCAGGCCGGCTACCGGACCATGGTCGGCGACGTGCTTTCGTCCAACGCCAGGATGCTGCGCCTGATGGAAAGCTTTGGCTTTGCCGTCCTGCCGCATCCGGAAGACCGCAGCGCCAAGCGCATCGTCAAGGCCCTGACCGGCTGAATGCGGCCGGTCGACGGGCTGGCGGCAGGCCGCCGGGAATCCCCTCGTCATCGTCCCGGCAGGCCAGGGGCGGAAATCCCGGGCAACTGTAAAGTATTCCGACATTCAAGCACTTAGCCCGGAAAAAATCCCGTCCGGGTCATCGTTCCGCAATGAACCCGTAACACGCCGACTCTAGCCTTCGCTAACCCGAACCAATCGAAGCGAGTCGACATGAAAACAGGAATCTGCGCCCTGGCGCTTGCCATGGCGGCGGTGGCCCCGGCCCAGGCGGCGCTCACCAGTCTGGACCTGGCCAACTACCGGCTGAGCGCCACCTACCAGCTGCCGTCGGTGACGGCATCCGAAGCCTCTGCGATCACCTGGAGCTGGGATACCGATACGCTGTTCGTCATCGGCGACGAAGGCGATTACGTCGTCGAGGTCGACAAGCAGGGCAATCAGCTGAGCAAGATGAACCTCTTCGGTTTCGACGACACCGAAGGCCTGACCTATGTCGGCAACAACCAGTTCGTCGTTGTCGAAGAACGCCTGCAAAGCGTCTATCTGTTCGACTACACCGCCGACGGCGCGATCGGCCGGAGCTTCCTGCAAAGCGCCACGCTCGGCCCGACTGTCGGCAATGTCGGTCTGGAAGGCATCTCCTACGATCCGGCCAGCGGTGGTTTCATCCTGGTCAAGGAGAAGGTTCCCCAGGCGGTCTACGGCGCCACGGTCAATTTCGCCACCGGCAGCGCCAGCGTCAGCGAACTGGTCGCCCGTGAAAACCAGTTCAGCCAGCTGTTCGGCACGCTGGACCTGAGCGAAGTCCAGGTGCTGAGCACCGTCCCCTCGCTGCTCGGCAGCGCCGACCAGGACAACCTGCTGATCCTCAGCCAGGAAACTCCGCGCCTGATGGAAGTCACCCGCGACGGCACCGTCCTCGGCAGCTTCGACCTCTCCGCCGTCGCCCCCGACATCGAAGGCCTGACCATCGACGGCAACGGCACCATCTACCTGACGGGTGAAACCCCCTTGCTGTACGTGCTCACTCCGGTGCCCGAGCCGGCCAGCTACGCCATGTTGCTGGCCGGCCTCGCCCTCTTCGGCGGCATCGCCCGTCGCCGGCTGCGCTAACCACCTCTCATCCCCGACCCGACAAGGACAAACATCATGAAGAAACTGCTTCCCCTGCTGCTCGCCGCCGTACTCGCCCCGCAGGTCGCCCAGGCCGACGTGCGCATCACCGAATGGATGTACTCGGGCGGTAGCGGCGAGTTCGTCGAATTCACCAACCTCGGCAGCAGCGCCGTCGATTTCTCCGGCTGGAGCTACGACGACGACAGCCAGCTGGCCGGCGTCTTCGACCTGAGCGCCTTCGGCCTCGTTGCGGCCGGCGAATCGGTGATCATCACCGAAATCGATGCCGCCACCTTCCGCATGGACTGGAGCCTCGCCAGCAGCGTCAAGGTGCTCGGCGGCTACACCAACAACCTGGGACGTGCCGACGAAATCAACCTGTTCAACGCCGGCGGCACCCTGGTCGACCGGCTGACTTACGGCGACAACGTTGCCGCCGGCGGTCCGCGTACCCAGAACGCCAGCGCCAATGCCGGCAGCTTTGCCGCCCTCGGTGCCAACAGCGCCACTTCCTGGGTGCTGTCGGCGGCCGGCGATGCGGAAGGCTCCTACGTCTCCCTCTCCGGCGCCCTGGGCAATCCGGGCAGCTCGGCCTTCGCTGCCGCCGTCCCGGAACCCGAGTCCTATGCCATGCTGCTGGCCGGCCTCGGCCTGCTCGGCGGCATTGCCCGCCGCCGCCAGCGCGCCTGATCGGCGCCGGAGGACGGGGCGCGTCCCTGTCGGCAAGGGGTGAAAGGGGCAGGGCGCCTTTCCCCTTGTCGCACAACGAAAACCCCCTGCCCTGCAGGTGTCTGGCGGCGGCCTGCCAGTCGAGCCGGCCGGCGGCCTGCGCAGCGAAACCAATTGGCGGAACGGCTGCCCAACAGCGGTGACCTGCTGCGAACCCACCGCCAACATGAACTACCTCGTCGAACTGTGCAGCGGCGAAATTCGCCGCTGGCGCCGCCTGCCGCCGCGGCCGGGCGAAAAGGCGATCTGGTGGCGCGACCTGGAGAGCGGCCGCGAATTCAGTGAAGCCAGCCTGCTCTACGCCTGGCGCATCCTGTCCGTCGAGGACGAAGCATCCATCAATCCGCCGAGCCTCCCATGAACGACTGCCACCAACCCGGGATCGAAGGCCTGATCATTGCGCAGATGGCCGAGGCCCTGATCTATTCCGATGCCCAGGGCACCATCCGCGAGTGGAACGCCGCGGCCGAAGCGCTGTTCGGCCATTCGCGGGCGCAGGCGCTCGGCCGGAGCCTCGACCTGATCATTCCGGAAAACCTGCGTGCCGCCCACTGGTCGGCCTTCGACCGGGCCATGGCATCGGCGACGACCCGCTTGCATGGCCGGGCGACGATGACCCGGGCGGTCACCGCCGATGGGCGGAACATCTACGTCGAAATGAGCTTTGCGCTCGTCACCGACGCCGACGGCAAGGCCATCGGTTCGGTGGCGGTGGCCCGCGACGCCACGCAGCGGCGGCAGGAGGAGAAGGAACTGCGGGCGCGGCTGGCGGAAGCGGCGCGGGACGCCTGAGCGGTCGCCGGACCGGGCAGGCCGGCGGATCGTCAGGGACGGCGGCCGACGGCCGGCCTGACGCCGCTCATTTTCTCCACTTCGCCCATGGATCGACGTCCTTGCCGGCGGCATCGGCCGGCGGGGCACGTCGCCGGCCGGCCTCGGGCCGTTTGCCGGCATCGTGAGCGGCCGCCTTGCGGATGCGTTTCTCGCGCAGCCGTTCGGCATCTTCCAGGCTCAAGACCGCCGGTGCGCCGGGCTTCTGCTCCGGCGGCACGATACGGTCGCGCGGCGGCAGTTCGAACTGCTCGGCCGAAGCCCGGGGCAGGCTCTTGAACTGGTACAGGTAGAAGGCTTCGACCCTTTCCCGCGCCCAGTCCGTCTTCTTCAGGAACTTGACGCTGGCGTCGATGCTCGGGTTGTTGTTGAAGCAATTGATGTTCAGATAGGCGTAGAGAAGCTCGTAGCCGTAGTGCTCGACGATTTCCGTCAGCAGCTGCTTCAGGCCGAGGCCATGCAGGGGGTTGTTGCTGTAGTCGATTTCGTTGTCCATGCTGCCGCTGCTCATAACCGGGGATGCGCGATTGTACGCGTCGGCGCCGGGCGTCAGGGTGTCGTCGTCGGCGCGGGACGCATGGCCGATGCCGGGTCGCGAAGAAGGCGCTCACGGGCGCGGCGGTATTGCCCAGGCGGACTCGGCGACGGGGTCATCGCCCCTTTCCTTCATCCTTCCCGGCCGCTGGCCCCTGGGGTTCGGGCAATTGCCCGCAGTCGCCGGGGCCGATGCGGGCGCCCCGGCCGCGCAGGAAGTCGAGGCGCAGCGCGCTGACCAGCGCGTTCAGGCTGGGCCTGATGGCCGGGCGTGGCCGGATATTGGGCGCCAGTGCGCCGGCCCAGTACTTGACATGGGAGACCAGCGTCGTATCCAGCCAGCTGTCGGTGCACGGGCGGACCGGAATGTCGCGTACCCCTGCGCCGAAGACCGGGGCCAGCGGTCCGCCGACGAGATCGCCGAAAATCAGCCGGCTGTGGGGGAAATACAGGTTGCTCCAGCGCACGCAGGAAAACGGCGCGCCATGGTGCGGAAGCGAAACGCTGCACAAGGCGCTGCCGCCGTCGTTGGCGAGTCGGTAGTTCTGCCGGTAGGCGAGCGGCTCGCTGTCGTTCGGCGGACAGGTCGGGAACTCGTACTCCAGCTTCTTGCGCGCGAAATCGGCGGTATCGTCGGCCATCAGCAACTGGGCATGCGCCAGCGGCGAGCCCAGGGTGATGAAGTCGGTGATCAGCCAGGGAATGCCGACCGCGCGGAACTCCTGCCAGAGGGCGTGCTGGCTCTGCTGGAAATCCTCGAGGCTGACGCCGCCGTCGCGCAACTGTGCCGCCATTTCCTGGAATTCCTTCAGCAGCCGCTGTTTGCAGCGGAAAGGAACGACCGGCTTGCGCAAATCGGTCCACAGCGTGCGGATCAGGTCGTAACCGATCACCGAGCCGAGGCTGTGGCCGACGATGACGATGCGCCGGTACTTGCCCGACGCGTGGAGCGTCTTCAGCAGCTTGACGCCCTCGCTGCGGATCTTGTTGCGCGCCTCGATATTGCCCGGCTCCGGATGCAGGTAACGGGCGGCGTCGGCAACATAGCCGAGGACGAAGGTGCTGCCCAGCCACTGCAGGACGATGGCGCCGAGCCCGGCGACGAGCGGCCAGCGGTCGGCGAGGGAAACGCCGGCCGGTTGGCCGATGCCCTGAATCTCGACGACCAGTGCCCAGACCAGGCAGCCGAAGCCGCCCAGCAGCAGGCCGCGGCTCAGCCAGTAGACCGCGCGCAGGCCCGGCGGAATGGCGTCGGATGGCCGGCTGACCAGGCCGAACAGCCAGCCGATCACCTGCGTGTAACGGGAATCGCGCATGTGATGCGCCCAGTAGAACTCGTAGAAATCGGTCAGCGGCCTGTCGCGCGTGCGCGGCGCCTGCAGGCACCGCGTTTCGAGCAGCGTGCTCATCGCATCGGGCTTGCTGCGATAGCGCGGGTTCTGCTGCTCGCTGCCGGCCAGCACCGCATCGACAAAACCGCGCAAGGTCGCCATCGGCCGCTGTTCGCCGATGCCATGAATGACCACGATGGCCTGACGAATCCTGCGGTCGCCGTCGATCAACGGGTCGATCCGGGGCGCCTCGCCGGCCGCCGCCTCCTTGCCTTCCGTGGCACCGTTTTCCTGTTCCGCCGTATCCATGTCATCTCCCGGAGCGCCAGTTCTCTGTATAGAACAGGGGCATGATGCGGGCAAGTCACCGAACCCCACGGGCAGGCATCCGGTGCAAGCCGCTGTCACATGACAGCGGTGTGGCCGGCTATAGCGACAGCATCCACATCACGACGCTCAGCCGACGCTTGCCGCGCGAACGACTTGCGCCGAAATGAAGTTGGCAAATGCCGACAGATCGTCGTCCACACTCGCCGACTCAAGTGCACGCATGTACGCCTCCCGGTCGTCGACACGGATAACCGTCCAGGGGTAACCCCCCGCCGCCAGCAGGACGTTCATCGTGAACCGGGCGATACGCCCGTTTCCATCCATATACGGATGCACAAAGCCCAGCAGCCAGTGCCCGAGGACTGCACGCACGAACGCATCCGTTTCGGAAGCCAGGCATTCGCGCAGTGCCTCCATGCCATCGAGCACGTATTCATGGCGCGGCGGCGCGTGCAGGGAACCTCGCAGGAAGACCATGTGGCGACGATAGCCAACGAGGTCGGTCACATCCAGGATGCCGGCATCGACAGATGGCCTGAAAAGTTTCTGGTACCACGCCTGGTGCTGGGCGGTGAACAGTTGAGCCGCCAAGCCAGGATCGATGGTGCGATGTTCATACACCTGCACGGCGGCATCGCGCACCCACTCGAATGCGTCCAGGTAGCCCTTGGCGGCCATTGCGGCCACCTGTTTTTGATCGGTTGCATCGTGGATCGGATCCCAGCCTTCCTCGGCAACCTTGCGAATGAGCTCGGGCGTGACCCGGTAGCGCTCGATGGATAACGAGTGATAGGCGTCTTCCGTGCGGATTGCTTGCACCCGGGCAAGGTAATCGGCCGGGCTCACGTCGATCATGGCACTGGCCGGCCGGCAGGCGGCCACGCTTTCCCTGTGCTGTTCCCACAGGGCGCGGACACGGGCGTAAAGCGGTGAACGCCCCGGTTGCCCAAGTGTGTAAACCGGCGTTGCGTCGAACGGGGATTCGTCGGTTCTGGGGTGGATGTTGAGCCCGGCAAGCTGCTGGAGCACTGCGTCCGCGAAATCGCTGCGGTTCGCCTGACGGTATGCCGAAAGGATGCGTGCGAGACCGGTGCGATTGATGTTTGCCAGCGCAGCCAAGGCACCCGGATCCTGCAACTGCGACATGACGATCTGCACTTCGCGGCTGTAGGCGGTGAAATGCCGGGGTGGCAGATTGACGAGGCAGAGCGGAATGTTCATGCAACGCAAACCATGGATATCAACAGTTTGCGCAGCTGTCGGAAATGTCGATTTACCCGGGAACATGGCGACCGTATGGCCAAACGCAAGCTCCTGCACCTGGCTCTGATTGGTCTGCAACACCACGTTTACTGTTTTGGGGATCACCGTGTACTGAGCGTGCCGCAACAACGAATGCTCCGCTGTCAGGCAATAACCGGCGCCAAAGCGCTCGCCGAGATAGTGCGCAAGGTATTCCCAGAAGTTTGCGAAAAACGGGGTCGTGTCCCCCTGTTCGGCCGTCGGGTCGGATACGAAGTACCAGCCCTTGAGAATCTCACGAAGATACCCGGATTCCAGCAGCAGTACGCGATTTGCGTTGGTCAACTGCTGACCCCGCACAACGCCCCGGTCTGATCCGAGTACGTCGTGCAACGCCTCTAAAGCACGGGCAAGTTTTTGCCGTGGAGTGAGCCGCGGTCGCGCCATAAATCACCATGTCCGGATGAAATTAATCACCATGTTTTGGGAAAAATAATCTACATGTTTAACTTGAATTAATCAACGTCACCCGGCTCGTCAGTTCGTTTGACACCACTGCCGGTCGGGCAGGGCTGTGACAACGGCAGGCAGTTTCTGATCGAATCGGGTTTGAGCCGCTGGCTGATCAGGCAACAACCGGCCAGAAGCGCTCCATCAGGAAAGAGCCGCATAGCGGACGTTGGCCCTGTTTGTATGATTGAAGATTGATAAGGAGAGCCGTATAGGATAATCTCCATGTCATTCAAAATTCAGCCATGTTCTAATATTGGCGATAACACTGACGTTTCTGTATATGAATACAGTTATGCCTTCGGCTGAACCTTCCGCACTACCAAACCTACATGAATGCAACAAAGACAACTATGAATTTCCTTGAAGAAATAAGAGATAACTGGAAACTTGATGCAAAGTCAGAAAATACGGAACGATATTTTTATCACGTCAAGGAAGTTGAACGAATTCTTTCTGGGAAAAGATCTTATGTTATCGGCCGCAAAGGCACAGGAAAGACATCAATAACTCAATACATCGAGGGGATATCTGATCCAAATATATTCTCCGAGCAACTATCGTTCAAAAACTTCCCGTTCAACGAACTTTACAGCCTAAAGAATTCTGGCTACACGCATCCGAATCAATATATAACTTTCTGGAAATACATAATATACAGCCACATTTGCAAAATGATGGCAAGAAACGAAGCAATTGATGGAGAGATTTCTACTGCACTAAAGAAACTATACGCTCCAGAACCTATAAACACGCTGCAGCGCTGGATTAAGAAATGGACCGCGAACGATTTCTCGTTCCAAATATTAGGGACTGGTGGGAAAATTGGGTTCAAGGAAAATAACAACAGCGATACATGGATTGAACGAGTCGATGCACTTGAGTTAATTATTGCAGAATATATTGACAGTTCAACATATTACATAGTATTCGACGAGCTCGATGAAGACTACAAAAATATTATCGAAAAAAGTCAATACGAAAATTATACACACCTGCTTACAGGGCTATTCAAGGCGGTTCAGGACATCAAGAGCACGTTTAAGTCGGAAAGATTCAAAATATTTCCGGTTGTATTCCTGCGAGATGACATATATAGCATTCTGACCGATGCAGACAAAACAAAATGGGATGACTTCAAGATCGAACTTGATTGGGACAAAAACAAAATAAGAGACCTGATTGCATTTAGGATATCACGCGCACTAAACGCCGATGGGCCAATTTTTAAATTTCAAGATGCTTGGCACTCATTATTTAATCAAGCCCCGATTGGTGTTGGACACCGCCAGGGAAAAGAAATGTCAGCCTTCGAATTTATGTGTCGAAGCACTCATCTAAGACCTCGAGATTTTACAAAATACATCCAGGCCTGCGCCGAGGCGACGCGTGATAGTGCAAATATTATTCCAGCCGACACGATCAAGAAGGTCGATAAAACGTTCTCCAACTACCTCAAAAGGGAGTTGATTGATGAAATTCATAGCGTAATACCAGAAATATCCCACATCTTCGACGTTCTGTCTCAGATAAGGAAGCAGACTTTCTCTCACGAGGAATTCAAAAGAGCACTTGAACAAAAAAACAAGGAAGGCACAGTCAAGGAAACGGACTCCGCCTTTGTCTTGCGAATTCTGTTCTTATTTAGCGTGATTGGTAATCAGCCCAAGCAAGTCAACCAGACTGTCTTCAGATACATCAACAAAGAGGCGTCACCAAATTTCACAGAAAATTTCGTTGTGCACCGGGGGCTTCTAAAATCACTACAAATTCTGTGATTTTGATCCTGTCACTATATTTGCATGGATTTTGGTGGAAGAAGGCATTAGCAGATAAATCAATGTCTACATTTCAAACGTCCCTGAGCATCTGCTTCTCCAAGCTTGCTACTTCCGCTTCGGGTCGAGAGCAGCCCAACATCAGTATCGTGACGGGAAAATCCGCCACGACACTATGCACCCGATTGCCCTTATCCCTGTCTTGCGCACCCCGCCACTGGCTACGTCAGCCAGCCCGGCGGCCGCTTGT
>WBUO01000487.1 GCA_008933675.1 Dechloromonas sp. | reverse complement strand
CCGGCAAACAAACCGGCGCGAATCCATCCCAGCAATGGTTCCCGCTATTGTAGCCACATGGATTGCCGGAGTGCAAAGAAAGAAATGCCCGTCACGAGGGCAATTCCGGGCACTGGGGGTGCAAGGTGATAAACTCGATCGACCGTAAAATGCTCTGGAATTGTTGTGATTCAATTTTGTGTTCGATGTGGCTCCAGCGTCTCGCTCGTCGTACCCGTCGGCGACAGCCTTCCCCGACACGTCTGCGGCACATGCGGCCACATTCACTATGAAAACCCGCGCCTCGTCGTCTGCTGCGTGGCCGAATGGCAAGGCAGCATTCTGATGTGCCGACGTGCCATCGAACCACGTAATGGTTACTGGACACTGCCTGGCGGCTTCATGGAAAACGGTGAAACCACGGCCCAGGCCGCCTGCCGCGAAACGCTAGAGGAAGCTGGAGCGGACGTCGCGGTGGATGCGCCATTCGCCATGGTCAACATTCCCCATATCAATCAGGTCCACCTCTTCTATCGCGGAAAGCTGCGGACTCCCGAGATTCTGGCGGGAGAAGAGAGCCTCGAAGTACGGCTGATCCCCCCCAACGAAATCCCATGGCACGATCTGGCATTCCGCAGTGTCAGCCTTTGCCTGGAACGCTATCTCGTCGACCGTGAAAGCCAGCGCTATGCCTTTCACGAGGCGGTTCTGGCACCGCTGCAACCAACCTAACGCTCCCGGCGATATTCGACCACAAATGACACTCTGAAGCCTCCCGCCGTCCCGGGTAGGCGCACCCGTGCTACGGCGCTATTCAGACTGGCCATGGCCGTCTCATCGAGCTCGGAATAGCCGCTAGATCGATCAAGCGACACCACCGGCAAATGCAGTCCAGCCCAGTACGAAATGATGAGGCGGACACTACCCTCAGGCCGCAACTCATCGGTAACTTGCGACATGGATCTGGCTCGACGCAATTCACGTGCAATGTTGAGGCGGTACTCACTTTCAAGCTCGGCCGGCAAGCCAACCGAGCCCGTTTCAGTCGCAACCGGAGGAAGACTCAGGCTTTCAAGCTCGCCAACAGCCTGCGTCCGCATGCCGAAGGATTGGCGTTCGCCGCTCGCGGCAGGCAGCACGCGCTTCTCCAAATGCCGCTCGGCCACCGAGGCAATATTGGACATATTTTGCTGCGGATTCGACCCGACAACCACCGGGGGTTTTATACGGACGAAATCGACAGTCAGCGACCGCCCCTTAGCCACGGAAGGTGAATAGGCGGGTAGCGGCCAAAACTCGAAAACGCTCACAAACGCAAGCATGTGAGCAAGAATCGATATGAAAAATGCGCGATGCATACCGCATATATTACCGCCAGAAAAACAAACCCCTGCCCGAACTAACGGAACAGGGGCCTTGTCTTTCTCTCGCCCTAGACAGGCGATCGCGAGACGGATTACTTGTTGCCGAGCTTGCGAGACTCTTCGTCGATCTTGTTTGAATACATCTTGCCCATCACGGCGCCGATAACCAGAACACCGACGATGACGACGAGGCTCATCAAACCGATATCGCTACTAAACAAAAGTTCCCATGCCATAAAGTCACCTCCCAGTAACAAAAAAACTACTTCCCCGCTTGCGCCGTGAGACGCAGTGGCTCCACCGAGTCAGCCTGCCACTCCCCATGAAGCCGCCACTGCCCAGCGGGATCTTCGATAGAAACAAGCCAACGCCCCACGACCTCTCCGGCGATCTTTCCACCGTAGAAGCCCTGACCTTCCGATGCCATGACGACTGTCTGATCCTGGCCGGCATGAGTTGGGTGTGCCAGTTTGAGATCAATTGCCGAAGGGAGCGCAACATCGTTGTTGCTCCTGATGAACAGACGAATACCGCTACCCGCCCGCATGATATCGGCCTGCAAACCCAGGCTACCCGCGCGATGATCCCGCTCCAGCGCCTGATTCACCGCAAGACCTTGTTTGTAATAATCGTCGGTTACCAAGCCGTCATTGCTGATCACAGCCAGCCACACCGTAATCACGCCGGCGATGACGACCAAGCCGGGGCCGATCATGAGCAGCCAAGGCCAACGTTGTTTATACCAAGGCTGATTGTCACTACGTAAGGTCATCGCATTACTCATATCACGGCATCAAGAAAGTGGCTTTTTCATGAACCGCGACTCCATCATGGTTCATGGCCTTGATATCAAAATAGATCGTATTGGCTC
>WBUO01000486.1 GCA_008933675.1 Dechloromonas sp. | reverse complement strand
ATCCAGCCGATCGATGCTCTTGGCGCCGTGGCCCGTTCGAAACAGGTCGTGGTTGTGGGGGATCCCAAGCAACTTCCTCCAACCGCCTTCTTTTCGAAGGTTACCGGCGGGGGAACCGATGAGGATGACGACGATACCGGACGCGTCGGCGATATCGAAAGCATCCTCGGCATCTTCACCGCGCGCGGTCTGCCGACCCGAATGCTACGATGGCACTATCGCAGTCGCCATCAGTCACTGATAGCGGTGAGCAACCGCCAGTTCTATGAAAGCAAACTCTTCATTTGTCCCAAGCCCCTTTACCGCCGAGGCCGGCATGGGGTTGCGGTTCCACCATGTCTCCGATGGGCTGTTCGACGCGGGCAGTACCAGGACGAACCCGACCGAGGCGAAGATCGTCGCTGAGGCGATTGTTCAGCATGCGCGCGAGCACGCCAACTTGTCTCTGGGCGTCGCAGCGTTTTCGGCGGCGCAGCGGCGCGCCATACTGGATCAGCTTGAACTTCTCCGGCGCACATTGCCGCCCGACGTCGAGGCATTTTTTCAGAGTCACTATTCCGAACCGTTCTTCGTGAAGAATCTTGAGAACATCCAAGGCGACGAGCGAGATGTAATTTTCATCTCGGTCGGTTATGGGCCGACGACGACGGGTGGGCGAGTACCCATGCGTTTCGGTCCGCTCGGATCCGAAGGCGGGGAACGCCGCCTCAACGTGCTGATCAGTCGGGCCAAGCAGCGGTGCGAGGTGTTCGCGTCGATGACAGATGAGGACATCGATCCCGATTTTGCATCTTCACGAAAAGGAGTGTTCGCCTTCCGTCTTTTCCTGCACTACGCCCGGACGGGCCGCATCACGATGGCAGAAAGCACGGGACGCGACCACGACAGCGTTTTTGAGGAACAAGTCGCCCGCGCGCTTCAGGCTCGGGGCTACCAGGTACACGCGCAAGTCGGTCTTGCGGGGTTCTTCATAGACCTGGCCGTTGCCGATCTCGAAAGACCGGGGCGCTACCTGCTTGGCATCGAGTGCGACGGCGCCGCCTATCACAGCGCGCGCTCTGCGCGGGATCGAGATCGCCTGCGTCAGTCGGTGCTGGAGAGCCACGGCTGGATGATCCATCGCATATGGAGCACGGACTGGTTTCAGCGGCCCGCGGAGCAACTGGATTTGGTGGTTGCAAAGATCGAGGCCGCAAAACACGAGTACGATTTATCGGCGTCGCGCCGAACCGCAAGCCGCGCCGTTCCGGTAGAAGTCGTATCGGTCGAGCACGATGATTTTACGGAAATGGGGCTGGAGCAAGCGAAAGGCACAGTGGCTCAGGGACCGGCATATTACGTTGAGGCAGCTCTTGAGCGCCCAGCCCATTGCGAGACCGAAATCCACGAGACCCCCATAGGAATTCTGACCGCGTTGGTAGAGCAGGCTGTCGACGTTGAGGGGCCTGTCCATGTTGACGAGGTGATCAGTCGTCTCCGCGACGCGTGGGGCGTAAAGCGAGCCGGTGGTCGGATACAGGAGGTCGTGCGTGGTGCCGCAAGGATTGCGATCGAGCAGGACCGCATTGTCCAGACAGGCGAATTCTTGTCGATGCCCGATCGTGTTCCGGTGGTCCGAGATCGTAGCCAGGTGAATTCACAGGCTTTGCGCCGGGCGGAAATGTTGCCGCCGGCCGAAATCAGTGTCGCGGTGCTGGATATTGTTCGCGTCAATCTGGGGGCCACTGCGGACCAGATCGTTCAGGCCGTGTCCAGGGCATTGGGCATCAAGGTCACGAGCGCGGTTGTTCGCAATGCAATCTTGTCGATCGTCGAGGAATTGCGTTTGAAAGGCGAACTGGTTGATCAGGCTGGGGTGTTGACTATCCCTGTCTGATGACGACCTACCGATCCGACGCATTTGGAGCACTCTCGGCAAAATTGGTTCAATTCCAGAATTGAACCAATCCAGTGCTCCATCGACACTGGGCGTATGTGGATGCCCAACGTCAATCGCTTCACGCCCCGCAAGCATCAGGCGCTGATGGCTGCCTTGCGCGAGGAGATCCGTACCGGCCGGCTGGGACCGGGCGACCGGTTGCCGGCCCAGCGCGACCTGTCGGCGGCGATCGGGGTGGCGGTCGGCACGATCGCGCGGGTCTATCGCGATGCCGGGGCCGAGGGGCTGATCCGGTCGACCGTCGGGCGCGGTTCCTATGTCGCGCGGCAGGCCGATGAACT
>WBUO01000104.1 GCA_008933675.1 Dechloromonas sp. | reverse complement strand
GTGATGGGCCGTGTCGAGCGCATCAAGACGGGGCGCCCGGCCAAGAAGTAAGCGTCGCGGGCAGGCCTGCGGCTTGCCCGTCCTCTGCTACTGGGCTGCCTCCATCCGCAGGTAAGCCCGGTTGACGTTGCCCCGGTGCAGGTCGTCGAAATTGCGCAGATGCCTGAAAGCCGGGGCATCTTGCATTGCCTCGGCCGCCACATCGACACCGGCCATTTCCTCGGCGAATTTCCTCGTGCCGGCGACGACGAAAGCCAGGTAGTCGCCCGTTTCGCGGCGGGCCTGGGCGGCATCGCAGACGCGGCCATGGCCCGGCACGATGCGCGCCGGTTGCAGGGCGATGGCCTGCTGGAAGGCCTGCAGCCAGGTTTCGGCATTGCTCTCGGGCAGGATGCCGAGCAGGCGGTCGACGTAGATGTGGTCACCGGCGAAGAGGATTTTCTCCCGCGGCAGCCAGACCACGATATCGCCGGCAAAGTGCGCGTCGGCGAAGTAGCGCAACTCCAGGGTGCGACCGCCGAGCGTCAGCGTCCGCGTGTCGCCGGCAAATGCTTCGGGGGCGACGGCCGGGACGGTGCCGTCCATCTGTTCCTTCAGTTCGGGGCGCAATGATTCGATCTGCCCCCTGCCCAGGCGGGCCTGTGTCGTCGTCGTGCGTTGCAGCGCGATGATCTGAGCCCCCCGTGCCGCAAAGTGGCCATTGCCGAGCCAGCGGTGATCCTGGACTCCGGTGTTGATCACCCACTTGACTGGTTTTCCGGTCAGCTTGCGGGCTTCGCTTTCGAGAAGCCCGGCGGCGGCGGTCGAGGCGCCGGAATCAATCAGGATGGCCCCTCCCGGGGTGTCGATGACCCCGTAGTTGGCGTTGAGTCCGTAGTTTTCATGCAGACGGCCGCCGGTCGGGCCGATCAGCGCGTAAACGCCGTCGCCCAGGGCTTCCACCTTGAGCAGGGGTTCCGCATGGGCGAACAGGGCGCACAACAGCAAGGCGGCGAACAGCGCCTGGCAAGCTTTCTTCATGGGTTCTCTCGGCTGAGTTTGTTTATTAGTGAACTCTGATAATCATCGCACGAATCAGCCGCCTTTCAGCCAGCCGAGCAACTCGTCCCTGCTCGGCATGCGGCCGGAAACCTTGACCACCTCATCGATCACCAGCGCCGGCGTGGTCATCACCGGGTAGGCCATGATCTGGTCCATGTCGCGGACGTGTTCGAAATCAGCGGCCAGGCCGAGTTCGGCGACGGCGTCGCGGGTCAGTTGTTCGAGGCGGTTGCACTTGGCGCAGCCGCTGCCGAGGATCTTGATCAGCATGATGAACTCCCTTGCAGGTCAGGTGGTACGCAGGCGCGCCAACAGATGGGTGGCGCCGATGATGCCGCCGACCAGGGCGGCGATGAAGGCGGCCAGGAGCAGCGGCGAGGAGCCGTCGATCCAGGCGCCGTAAGTCAGGCCGGCCAGCGTCGAGAACAGGGCGACGAGGCCGACATAGGTCCAGGCGCGCAGCTTGCCGATGATGGCGGTGGTGATCAGGATGCTCTGCAGCGACAGTTCCGGATCGGCCATCAGGTAGGCGATCAGCGGGCCGGGGTGCATGCCGAGCGAGAGGAACATCTTGGCGATCGGTACTTCGACCAGGGTCGGGAAGTACATGAAGACGCCGAAGGCGACGCCGGCCAGGTTGGCGAGCAGCGTGTTGCTGCCGGCGATGGCCTGGATCCAGGCCGGTTCGATGAAGACACGGATGACGCCGACGAGGAAGACGCCGACGACCAGCAGCGGGAAGATCTGTTTGACGAAGCGCCAGGTTTCCCACAGCCAATGCTGCATTTCCCAGCTGTCGAAGCGGCGGGCCAGCGGTAGCAGGATGGCACAGAGGATGAGCACCGCCAGCGTGCGGCCGCTGAGGGTGATCAGCAGGCCGGCGGCAGTCACCTGGATGCCGGTGGCGGCAAAGACCAGGGTACCGGCGATCAGCAGCAGGGTTGCCCAGGTCTGCCGGTTGAAGCCGTTTTCGATCTGGCCCAGGCCTTGCCAGGCCAGGGCGCCGATGGTCGCGAGCAGGGCGATCAGGATGACGCCTTGCAGGCTCAGCCCCTCGGCGCCGGTGGCGGCATTGGCCGGCACCCAGCGGTCGAGCTGACTTTGCGCGGCCGCCGCGTCGCCGACTGGCAGGTGGAACTGGAGGATGGCTGTCTGGAGAAAGTCGAGTTTCAGTGTGCCGGCCAGCAACAGGGCGACCAGGACGCCGAGGAACAGCCAGGTGTTGCGCGAAATCCCCTCGCCGGCGGCAAACGTCTGCGCATCGGCCAGGCGGGCCGTGTCATCGGCGTGGAAGATCGAGGCCATGATCAGGCCGATGCCGATGCCGAAGGACAGCGCCAGGACGATGCGGGCAATCGCGAAATCGGCGCCGAGGGCGACGCCGGTGTAGGACAGGGCGAGGATGTTGGCCGCCGGAGCGAAGAAGAGGAAGGTGATGGCCGGCCCGAGTCCGGCCCCCTTCTTGTAGATGCCGGCGAACAGCGGCTGGATGGTGCACGAACAGACCGCCAGCAGGCTGCCGGCGCCGGCAGCTGCCGGGTAGGAAATCCACTTCGGCGCATCGGGGCCGAGGAAGCGGATGATCGACTGCTGCGGCACCAGCGCCGACAGCGCACCGGCGATGAAAAAGGCCGGAAGCAGGCAGAGCAGCACGTGCGCTGCCAGATAGGAGGCCAGGCTGGCCAGGCCACCCTGCAATGCGGTGATCAGGAATTCCATGATTATTCCTCACAGCCGGAGGTCTACGTAATCGTCTCACTATTGGAGACGACAGGCCGCAGAAAAGGACGCAGAAAAAGACGCAGCCGTCAGTCGGCTGCCGGCAGCGGCGGTCGCGGCGTGAAGTCGATGACCCGGCCGTGCTCGTCGTAGCGTACGCGGCAGCCGCGCTCCATCTTCTCGCGCAGCCGCTGGCGCGCGCGCTGCAGGCGCGACTTGGCGCCGGACAAGGTGATGCCCAGGTGATCGGCCAATGCCTGCTGCGGTTGTCCTTCGATGTCGCAGAGCGTGATCGCCAGGCGGTCTTCAGCACTCAGTTCGGACAGCACGCGGGGCAGGCATTGGGCCAGATCGTCGACGACCGGCCTTGGATCGCTGGCCGGTGCCGGGATGTCCTCCGGCAATTCGATCATCGTATGGGCAACACGCAGGCGGTCGGCCAGCGCATTGCGGGCGACATGAAACAGCCAGGCGCGCGGGTGGTCGATGCGGCAGAAAGCGCTGCCCTGACGCAGCGCCTTGATGAATACCTCCTGCAGCAGGTCGTCGGCGTCCTCGTGGCTGCCCAGGCGGTGGCGCAGATAGCCGCGTAGTTCGCCTTCATGGGCCGCCCAGGCGCCGGCCAGGCAGGGTAGGTTCATTGCTCCAGTTGCCGTAGTCCGCTGAGGCCAACCGGCGCTACCGCCAGCCAAGGCACCAGGGCGCAGCGCGGCGCCAGCGTGTCGGCGACGCGGCGGATGAACGGGATTTCGTAGGCGCCGCGCAGCGACAGCAGCGGATCGTGGCTGCCGCTGGCGAGCAGGCTCTGTTCGATGACCCAGGCCCAGGGCCGGATGCCGGCGCGGGCCAGGTCGCCCTGCAGGCGTTCGGCTTCGTGTACCGGCGTTGCCTCCGGTAGCGTGACGACCAGCACATGGGTGAAGGCCGGGTCGCGCAGGCGCGGCAGCAACTGCGTCACGGCTTCCGGCATTTCGCCGCGGGTGCGCAGCACTTCGCGGTGGTAGGCTTCGGCGGCGTCGAGCAGCAGGATGGTGTGGCCGGTCGGCGCGGTGTCGAGGACGACGAAACCGTCGCTGCCGCGATCGACCTCGCGGGCGAAGGCGCGGAAGACGGCGATTTCCTCGGTGCACGGCGAGCGCAGGTCTTCTTCCAGTAACGCCAGCGCGCTGGCGTCGAGCGTGCCGCGCGCCTTGCTCAGTACTTCTTCGGTGTAAGCGGCCACTTCGGCGGCGGCGTCGATGCGGCTGACCGAAAGCCCGGGAATTTCGCTGCCGACGGCAGCGGCGACATGGGCGGCCGGGTCGGTGGTGGACAGCTGCACCTGGTGCCCGCGCCGGGCCAGCGCAACGGCGACGGCCACGGCGTGGTCATGACCATGGGCAAAGGCGGCGTCGGCCGGGCGCGTCGGCGTGGCGACGGCGGCCGGATCGACGATGGCGCGCAGGGCGTCGAGCCCGACCGTGCCGCGCGGCAGGAAGGGCACGATCTGGCGCGGCAGCCCGGCCAGACCGGGCGGCATGGCCAGCAGGGCGTCGCTGCTGCGCTGGTCCATGGCCTGGGCGATGGCGTCGTCCGAACGGGCCGAGAACAGGCCGTTGACGATCAGGTGCAGGTTGCCGACGCCGAGTTCGGACAGTTCGTGACGGGTGCGCTCCGCCTCGCGCAGCGCCGCGCTGTCGGCCCGGGCGACGAGGACGACGCGCGTCTGCGCCGGGTCGGACAGGCGGTCGACCGTCGCCGCGTACAAGGCCTTCTGCTTTTCCAGCCCGGCCAGCGGGCCGAGGCAGGAAGCGCCGCCCTGGTTGCTGTCGATGTAACCACTCCACGCCGAGGGCAGGGTCAGCAGGCGCAGCGTGTGGCCGGTCGGCGCGGTGTCGAAGATGACGTGGTCGAAGTTTGCCGTGGCGCCGGCATCGCCGAGCAGCTTGGCGAACTCGTCGAAGGCGGCGATCTCGACCGTGCAGGCGCCGGAGAACTGCTCTTCCATGCTCTGGATCGCTGCCGCCGGCAGGATCTTGCGATAGGGCGCGACCATCCGCTCGCGGTAGGCGGCGGCCGCCGCCTCCGGGTCGATGTTCAGCGCCGCCAGGCCGGGCACCCCCTTGATGGCGGTCGGGCTGCCGGACAGCGGCGTTTCCAGCACTTCATCGAGATTCGATGCCGGATCGGTACTGACGATCAGCACCCGTCGCCCTTGTCCGGCCAGCGCCAGCCCGGTCGCGCAGGACAGCGAGGTCTTGCCGACGCCGCCCTTGCCGGTGAAGAAGAGGTAACGCGGTGTGCCGTTCAGGTCGATCATGGGGTTTCCTCAGCAGCAGCCGGATTTCGGCGAGCAGCAGGATTTCTTTGGTGCGGCCTCGCCAGCCGTCAGCGTCAAACCGAGTTTCTGCGCCAGTTGTGTGCGCGACGGATAGAGGCCGGTGGTGACGATCTGGCCGTCGATGGCGATGATCGGCAGGCGATCCATGCCGGCTTCCATTTCCTTGACCACCGCCGGATTGGCGGCGAAGGCCTGCGGCTCGTGGCCGAGGTTGTAGCGCTGCACGCTGACGCCCTGCTCGCCGACCCAGGCCAGGTCGGCGGCGAACTGGACGAGGACGGGATCGACATCGACACCGCAGACGCCGGTCGAGCAGCACATGGCGGGGTCGTAGATTTCAAGCTTTTTCATGGTTGTCTCCTGAGTTCAAAGGGCTTTTTCGTACCAGGTCTTGGTCGAATTGACCATCTTCACCAGCCACAGCATCACCGGCACCTCGATCAGCACGCCGACCACGGTGGCCAGGGCGGCGCCGGAGTCGAAGCCGTAAAGGACGATGGCCACAGCCACCGCCAGTTCGAAGAAGTTGGAGGCACCGATCATCGTCGCCGGCCCGGCGACATCATGCTGGACTTGGAACTTGCGGCAGAGCCAGTAGCCGATGGCGGCGATCAGCAGCCCCTGGAGGAAGATCGGCACGGCCAGCATGCCGATGATCAGCGGCTGCTCGACGATGGCTTCGCCCTGGAAGGCGAACAGCAGCACCAGCGTGGCCAGCAGCGCCATGATGGTGAACGGGCCGATGCGTTCCTGGGCGGCCTTGAGCGCCGCTTCGCCGCTGCGCAGGAAATGCTTGCGCAGTCCCTGGGCGATGGCCAGCGGGATGACGATGTACATCACCACCGACAGCAGCAGCGTGTCCCAGGGTACCGGGATCGCCGAGACGCCGAGCAGCAGCGCGACGATGGGGGCGAAGGCGAAGACCATGACCAGATCGTTCAGCGCCACCTGCGAGATGGTGAAGTTGGCGTTGCCGCGGCACAGGTTGCTCCAGACGAAGACCATCGCCGTGCACGGCGCCGCGCCGAGCAGGATCAGGCCGGCGATGTAGCTGTCGAGCTGGTCGGCCGGCAGGTAAGGGGCGAAAACGTGGCGGATGAACAGCCAGCCGAGCGCCGCCATGGTGAAGGGTTTGACCGCCCAGTTCACGAACAGCGTGATGCCGATGCCGGCCTTCTGGTCCTTGACCTCGTGGATGGTCGAGAAGTCGATCTTCATCAGCATCGGCACGATCATCACCCAGATCAACAGGCCGACCGGGAGGTTGACCTGGGCCACTTCCATCCGGCCGAGCGCCTGGAAGGCGGCCGGGAACCACTGGCCGAGCAGGATGCCGGCGACGATGCAGAGCACCACCCAGACGCTGAGGTAACGCTCGAAAAAGCCCATCGGGGCTCTGGCCGCCTGTTTGGCGGCGACGCCGCACTGGGCGCTCATTGCTCACATTCCTGATGAATGCGCACAGCTGCTGCCTTGACCTCGGCGGTACTCATACCTTCCAGCGGCAGGGCGACGAAGGCCTCGATGCGTTGGCGCAGCTTGCGATACGCGTCCTCGAAGGCGGTACGGCGGGCTGCCAGCGGTTCGACATGGGCCGGGTCGTCGATGCCCCAGTGGGCCGTCGTCGGGTGGCCGGGCCAGATCGGGCAGGGCTCGCCGGCGGCCGAGGCGCAGACGGTGAAGATGTAATCGATTTCCGGTGCTCCCGGCTGCGCGAACTCGTCCCATGATTTGCTGCGCGGATTGCCGCCATTCGGCCAGGGCACGCCGTGCGCGGCAAGGGTTTCCAGTGCCACCGGATTGACCTTGCCGCTCGGCTGGCTGCCGGCCGAAAAGGCGCGGATGCGGCCGCCGCCGAGGTGATTGAACAGCGCCTCGCCGAGAATCGAGCGGGCCGAGTTGCCGGTGCATAGCACCAGCACGTTGAAAGTTTTCTGGTTCATGGATTTCCCGTCAGTGATGATCTATTTCGGTTACGCAGGTGTGGGCCGACTCGCCGCAAGGTTCGCCGGCGCAACAGTGCTCGGTCAGGAAGCCGAGCAGTGCGTTCATCGCCGGGTAGTTGGCCGAGTAATAGATGAAGCGGCTGGCCTGCCGGCTGCAGATCAGGCCGGCATTGCTCAGTTCCTTGAGGTGAAAGCTGAAGCTGCCATTGGCCTCGGTCTGCAAGTGGGCAGCGAGATCGGCAACGCACAGGCCCGCCGGCCCGGCCTGGACCAAACGGCGGAAGATACGCAGCCGCGTTTCGTGGGCGAGCGCCTTGAGGGCATTGGTGGCGAGTTCGGTATCCATATTTCTAGAATAATCGAAATGACTGCGGGGAAGCAAGGCGCCAGCGCGCCTTGCTTCCCCGGGCCGGGTTCAGACACTGAACTGTAGCGTCGAGGCACGCAGGCGGTCGGCCAGGCTGGCCACTTCGTCGGCGGCGCTCGACGAGGCCGCCGCCGCCTGGGCACCACGTTCGATCATCTGGGCCATGCGTTCGGTGTTCTGGGCGATCTGCTCGGCGGCCAGGCGCTGCTCGCCGAGCACGTCGACGATATCGCGGGCGGCCACGGCCGAACGCTCGCAGTAGGTCTCGATCCGCAGGGTGGCCGCCTCCGCCTGCGAGGCCAGTTCGGTGCCGCGCTGCGCGCGTTCGGCCGTGGTGGCGACGGCCTCGCTGCTCAGCGTCGCCGCTTCGCCCAGGCGCAGCACCAGGCCCTCGATCTTGCGGGTGGTGTCGGCGGTGTGATTGGCCAGCTTGCGTACCTCGTCGGCAACGACGGCGAAGCCGCGGCCGGTCTCGCCGGCCCGGGCCGCCTCGATGGCGGCGTTGAGCGACAGCAGGTTGGTCTGCTCGGAGATTTCCTTGATCTCCCCGGCGAAGCCGGCGATCTGCCGGGTGTGCTGCTTGAGTTCCTGCATCGAGGCGGCGGCAGCGCCGGCCTGTTCGGAAATGTTGCCGATTTCGGCGATCGCCTGGTGGATGATGCGGCCGCTCTCGGCCGCCGTGTCGCGGCTGATGCGCGTCGCGTCGGCGGCGCTGCCGGCGCTTTCCGCCATCACCGCGATGGCCGTGGTCAGCTCCTCGATGGCGGCGGTGATGGTTGCCGCCGAATCGCTCTGCTGGCTGCTCGCCGCCGCCACTTCCTGGGCCGAGCGGCGCAGTGCAAGCGCGTTGCCGGAGATCTGCTCGGCGTCGGCCTTGACGTTGCCGATCAGCAGGCGCAGCCGGTTCTGCATTTCTGCGATGGCGGCGACCAGCGAACTGGCGGCGGCCCGGCCACTGTCCAGGCGCTCGGTCAGGTCGCCGTCGGCGACGCGCCGGGTGGCGGCAACCACCGGTTCCAGTTCGCCGCCCAGGCGCTGCAGGATGCGCCGGCCGAGCAGCACGGCCAGCGCCAGAAAGGCCAGTGTGCCGACGACGCCGACGGCGAGGACGAGTCGGACGTTTTCGGCGAAGCGCTGCTCGGCGAGCTGCGCCGCGTGCTCGCCGCCCCGCCGGCTGGCCTGGCTGATGGCGGTGAAACTGGCGCCGAGCGCCGCGACCAGCGGCGTGTCGGCGTCGCGCAGGGCGGCATCGACCAGCAGGGTGTATTTCGGCATGCCCGGCTCGTTTTCGGCCAGCACCTGGTCGTAGAGCAGGTTCAGCTCCTCGGCCAGGCGGCGGATTTCGCCGGTCTGCCCGGCCTCGGCCAGGCCGCCGGCGCGTTGCAGCGCTTCCAGTGCCCCGATCTGCTGCCAGAAGGCCTGCCGGCCGGCGAGAAATTCGGCCTGACCCTTGGCGAACTCGCTGGCCATGTAATTGCGCAGCAGCATCGCGTTCAGCCCCCGTTGCTGGGCCTGGAAGGCGCTCTGCGCGCCGCTGAGATGCGACAGCGCCTGGCTGGTGCGGGCGACATCGGCAGAGACGTCGCGTACATCGTCGCGAAAGGCCTGCAGGCAGAGCAGGGCGGTGACCAGCAGCAGGATGCCGAAGGCACTGCCGACGCCGACCATGGCGAACAGGCCACTGCGGATGGAAAGAGAATCGAGAAGGCGCATGATGAAAATGCCTTAAGTGTCAAAAACAACAACACTCTAAGCGGCAAATATTTCAGCCGATTGACGCCCAAGATTTACTGCTGCCGTCGCCAAGCTCCATTTGACAAGCCTCGGCAAGGAATTTCGCTTTGTTACAGCCTGTCATTCAGTTGTAACAATCGCTGGTTAATCTGCATCTCGTCATTACTTTTCACCCACGCAGGAGTCAATCAATGTTCAAGCAATCCAAGCTCGTTTCCGCCCTGGCCGTTGCCGGCGTCGCCCTGTTCGGTGCTACGGCCGCCCAGGCCCAGATCGTCAAGATCGATGGTTCTTCCACTGTTTATCCGATCACCGAGGCCGTTGCCGAGGACTTCCAGAAAGCCAAGAAGAACGCCATCAAGGTGACGGTCGGCATCTCCGGTACCGGCGGCGGTTTCAAGAAGTTCTGCCGTGACGAGACCGACATCTCCAACGCCTCGCGGCCGATCACTGCCAAGGAAATGGAAGACTGCAAGGCCGCCGGCGTCGAATACGTCGAAATGCCGGTCGCTTACGACGCGCTGACCGTCGTCATCAACCCGAAGAATGCCTTCCTCAAGCAGGCCACCGTCGAAGAGCTGAAGAAGCTGTGGGAGCCGGCCGCCCAGGGCACGATCACCAAGTGGAACCAGGTCAATCCGGCCTGGCCGGATGCGCCGGTCAAGCTGTTCGGCGCCGGTGCCGACTCGGGTACCTTCGAATATTTCACCGAGGCCATCGTCGGCAAGGCCAAGTCCTCGCGCGGCGACTACACCGCCTCGGAAGACGACAACGTCCTGGTCCAGGGCGTCTCGCGCGACGTCAATGCCATCGGCTACTTCGGCTACGCCTACTACGCCGAGAACATGTCCCGCCTGAAGGGCCTGCCGATCGTCAATCCGAAGACCGGCAAGGCTGTCGAGCCGTCCGGCGCCAACGTCGAGAACGGCACCTACGTGCCGCTGTCCCGCCCGATCTTCGTCTACGTCAAGCTGAAGTCGCTGGACAAGCCGGAAGTCCGCGAATTCGTCGAGTTCTACATGAAGAACGCCGACAAGCTGGTGCGTGAGGTGAAGTACGTGCCGCTGCCGAAGGCCATCTACGACGGCAACCTGAAGCACGCCAAGGACAAGAAGATCGGTACCGTGTTCGGTGGCAAGAACGAAGTCGGCATCACCGTCGATGAAATCATGAAGCGCGAAGCGAAGATGTAAGGCAAGCGGCGGGCGCCGGTCGCCCGCCATCGAACAGGCCGTTCCGGCAACGGAGCGGCCTGGTTTCCGAAGGGAACCTTCAAGTGAATCACGTCATGTCCGCAAATGCTTCCGATCTGCACCAGGTCAGCGATCGCCTGGCCAAGAATGCCATGCGCAATGTCAGCGAACGTCTCATCGAGATGGTGCTGTTCGCTGCTGCTGCCGTTTCGGTGCTGACCACGGTCGGCATCGTCTATGTACTCGTTTCCGAGTCCATCCACTTTTTCCAGAATGTCAGCATCGTCGACTTTCTGACCGATACCCAATGGACCCCGCTGTTCGACGATGCCCACTACGGCATCATGGTCCTCATCTCCGGCACCCTCGTTTCCTCCGGCGTCGCGCTGGCGGTGGCCATCCCGATGGGGACCATCATCGCCATCTACCTGTCCGAGTTCGCCAACCCGAAGGTGCGTGAAGTCGCCAAGCCGGTCCTCGAGCTGCTCGGCGGCATTCCGACCATCGTCTTCGGCTATTTCGCGCTGCTGATCGTCACCCCGCTGCTGCAGAAAATACTTCCCGGGCTGCCCGGCTTCTCGTTGCTCTCCGCCGGTCTGGTGATGGGCATCATGATCGTGCCCTATGTCGCCTCGCTGTCCGAGGACGCCATGCGCGCCGTGCCGATGAGCATGCGCGAAGGCTCCTACGCCATGGGGGCGACCAAGCTGCACACGGCCATCCACGTCGTCGTCCCGGCCGCCGTTTCCGGCCTGGCCGCCTCCTACATCCTGGGCATCTCGCGTGCCGTCGGCGAAACCATGATCCTCGCCGTCGCCGCCGGCATGCAGCCGAACCTGACCTGGAATCCGATGGAGCCGGCCGCCACCATCACCTCCTACATCGTCCAGGTGGCACTCGGCGATCTGCCGCACGGCTCGATCGGTTACCAGACCATCTTCGCCGCCGGCCTGACCCTGCTGCTGATCACGCTCGCCTTCAACATCCTCGGCCAGTGGCTGCGCCGTCGCTTCCGTGAGGCTTACTGACATGAATCCCATGACTACCGAACAGATCCGTGCGCTGATCGCCCGCGGCAAACTCAAGGACACCGTCTTCCAGGCACTGGGCATCATCTGCCTGGCGGTCGGACTGCTGGTCATCTTCCTGCTCGTCGGCGACATGCTGATCCGCGGCATGGCGCGCCTGAATCTCGAGTTCTTCACCGAGTTCGCCTCGCGGCGGGCGGCGCAGTCCGGCATCCTCTCCGCCTGGGTCGGCACCCTGCTGGTGATGCTGGTCACCGCGCTCGCCGCCGTGCCGCTCGGCGTTGCCGCCGGCATCTATCTTGAGGAATACGCCAAGCGCAACTGGGTGACCGACATCATCGAGATCAACATCACCAACCTGGCTGCCGTGCCGTCCATCGTTTACGGCCTGCTGGCACTCGGCATCTTCGTCTATACCTTCGGTTTCGGACAGAGCATCCTGTCGGCCGGCCTGACGTTGGCGCTGCTGATCCTGCCCATCGTCATCGTCGCCACCCGCGAGGCCATCCGCGCCATTCCGGCGATGATCCGCGAAGGTTCGATGGCCGTCGGCGCGACGCGCTGGCAGACCTGCCGCTATCACATCATCCCCTACGCCATGCCCGGCATCCTGACCGGCGTCATCATCGGCCTGGCCCGTGCCATCGGCGAAACGGCGCCGATCATCACCATCGGCGCGCTGACCTTCATCGCCTTCCTGCCGCCGGTGCCGTTTGCGCCGACCGGGGTTGAGGGCGTCTCGGCCGGCCTGTTCGACTGGGTGATGTCGCCCTTCACGGTGATGCCGATCCAGATCTTCAACTGGACCTCGCGTCCCGACCCGGCTTTCGAGGTCAACGCCGCCGCTGCCGGCTTCGTGCTGATGGGCATGGTGCTGTCGATGAACGCCGTCGCCATCTGGCTGCGCTACCGCATGCGCAAGAACATCAAGTGGTAATCGAACGAATTTCAGAATTGGAGCAGTCCATGCAAGTCCACGACCAACCCCAGCTCAAGGCCGAAGCCCGCAATTTCAATTTCTTCTACGGCGAGGCCCAGGCGCTGAAGAACATCAACATGCCGATCTACGACAAGAAGGTGACCGCGCTGATCGGCCCCTCCGGCTGCGGCAAATCCACCTACCTGCGCAGCTTCAACCGGATGCACGACCTCTACCCGGGCAACCGCTACCAGGGCGAGATCCGCTTCTTCCCGGACAACACCAACCTGCTGGCCCCGGAAGTCGATCCGATCGAAGTGCGCATGCGCATCGGCATGGTCTTCCAGAAGCCGAATCCCTTCCCCAAGACCATCTTCGAAAACGTCGCCTACGGCCTGCGCGTGCGCGGCGAGAACAACAAGCGCGTCCTCGACGACAAGGTCGAGCATGCCCTGAAGGGCGCCGCCATCTGGGACGAGGTCAAGGACCGCCTGCAGGACCTGGCGCCCAACCTGTCCGGCGGCCAGCAGCAGCGCCTGTGCATCGCCCGGGCGCTAGCCACCGATCCGGAACTGCTGCTGTTCGACGAGCCGACCTCGGCGCTCGACCCGATCGCCACCGGCGCCATCGAGGAGCTGGTGCACGAGCTGAAGAAGCGCGTCACGATCCTCATCGTCACCCACAACATGCAGC
>WBUO01000485.1 GCA_008933675.1 Dechloromonas sp. | reverse complement strand
CGCCCTGTACGCCGAGCACGTCGGTGCGCTGCAGGCGCGCTACGAGGAGGCCTGCGCCCGCTTCGGTTTCGATGCGCTGGGCGGGTTGCTCGCCGGTTTCGTCGCGTCCTGGCTGGGGGCGGGGCATACCCTGTTGGTCGAAGGCGGCGCCCTGCTGCTGTTCGTCGTTTTCCTCTTTACCCGGCGACAGCGCCTGCTGGCCCAAGTCGCCGAGGCTCGCGGAGATTCATCGCATGGACATTGAAATGATCGCCTCGCTCGGCCTGGGGAGCGCCGAACAAATTGCCGACGGCGCCCTCGCCGCCGCCAGCGAAGCCGGGGTCAAGATCTGCGTGGCCGTCGTCGACCGCGCCGGCTATCCGCTGGTCTTCAAGCGCCACCCGGGGGCGCCCTTCCACTCCATCGACATTGCGCTCGACAAGGCCTACACGGTCGTCAGCTTCGGCCCGGCCACCGCCAAGTGGGACGCCCGCCTGGCCAAAGGTTCGGACATGCTGCGCCACGGCCTGATGCAGCGCGACCGCTTCATCGGCTTCGGCGGCGGCCTGCCGGTCAAACACGATGGCGTGCTGGTCGGGGCGATCGGTATTTCCGGTGGCAGCGAGGCGCAGGACGTGGCGTTCGCCGAGGCGGCGCTGGCAGGGTTGGCGGCCGGCGCTTAAGCGGTCAACGGGCTGGCTTGGCCGGGATGGTCGTGACTCGGTAGGTGCATCTCAACGACGCGGGCCTTCAGGAATTCGCCTTGCCCTGACCGTCCGGTTCCTCGGCGAGCAACGGTGCTTCCCTCGATTCCGGCGGCGGAGCGCATTTCGACGAACCGCAGCCATGCCGCTTGCAACTCCCCGGTGCAGCAATGTCGACGCCGTCCTCGCTCATCTTCTTCAATATCTGATAAATGACCGCCACGCCGGCGACGAGCAGAACAAGGGCGACGATGACTGCGAACATGGGAAAAGCTCGGAAGAAAGGGGCCACCACTATACCGCGTCGTCCTGCGGCTGCAATGAGGTGAAACCTTGCAAGGGGAATTCTGCCCAACGGAGCACACCAATCGTTGCAAGGAATGTCCATGCCGACTTTGCCGGGCCGTCAGCCCATCGAACCCGATACCCCCAATCCCAAAGACCCGATCCATCACCCGCACAAGTCGGACCACCCTTTTCGCGATCAACGTGAAGAAGACGGGTTCGACACCGACGACGAAGATACCGGTTCGGAGCCTTGGTGGATGTAGGGCGGCGGCGCTGTCGGAGTGCCGTCAATGCAAGGGCGTCTTGTGTTTCAACCCGAGGCTGCACCCGAACCGTTGCCGACCTTGGCGACTAAAAATGTGACGATCCGCCATCTCACCGAGAGCAGACGCGTCGCCTCCGGTGAGCTGACAGGGGCGAAGATGGCAACTGCTATACTGATTTCCCCTTCACACCGAAACCGCGCGCAAGCAACTGCGCAGGGCGGTTTCAAACATGGATATATTTCTTCTAGTCATCCTCATTCTTATCAATGGCGTGTTCGCCATGTCCGAAATAGCCGTCGTCTCCTCGCGCAAAGCGAGGCTGCAAAATCTCTCGGATGACGGAAGCATCGGGGCCGAGGCGGCCCTGAAGCTGCATCAGGAGCCTTCCAGCTTTCTCTCAACCATTCAGGTGGGGATAACCTCGGTCGGCATCATGAGCGGTGCGATTGGCGAGGCGGCGCTTGCCGATCCCCTGGCCGAGTGGCTGGCCGGCATCCCGCTCCTCGACTCCCACGCCAAGTCGATTGCCCTGGCCGTAACCGTTATCGCATTGACCTATTTCTCGGTCGTTGTCGGTGAACTCGTTCCGAAACGGCTGGCCATGCTGGCGCCCGAAGGCGTCGCTTCGCTGATTGCTCGGCCCATGATGCTTCTGGCGAAGGTGGCTCATCCGCTGGTGGTCGTCCTGTCCTCATCTTCGACGGCTATCCTGAGTATTCTTGGCGCTCGTCGCAAGGAAGAACCTCCGGTCACCGACGACGAAATCAAGGTGCTGATGGAGCAAGGTGCTGAAGCCGGCGTATTCCACGAGAGCGAGCAGGAAATCGTGTCGAATGTCCTCCGGATGGATGAGCAGAAAATCCCGGCCATCATGACCCCGCGCCGCGAGATGTTTGTCATCGACCTCGACGAAGGGGACGAGGCCGTTCGCCAGCAAATCATCGAAACCGAGTTCTCTCGCGTCGTGGTCTGCCGCGATGGCCTGGAG
>WBUO01000103.1 GCA_008933675.1 Dechloromonas sp. | reverse complement strand
CTTTGCCTGGATTGCGCTTGTCCTGACCCTGATCTTCACCACCGGCGCCTGGTACGTCGCCGACCGGATCGTCGACAACCGGGTCAGCGACCGCTTTCTCTATCGCGCCGAAAAGGAGCGTGACAGCATCATCCGCCGGCTGCAGGCCTATGAACTGGTGCTCCAGGGCGGCGGCGCTTTCGTCGAATCCAGCAAGCAGGTCGATCGTGACGAGTGGCAACGCTACGTCAGCCTTCTCGAACTCGACCAGAATCTTCCCGGCATGCAGGCGATGGGCTTGGGCGTACTGGTGAAGGACAGCGAACGCACCCGCCATGTCGCATCGATCCGCCGGGAGGGCTACGCCGGCTATGAAGTCCGGCCACCGGGCGCCCGCGAGCAGTATGTCATCGTCCAGTACCTCGAGCCGATGACGCCCACCAACCGGACGGCGCTGGGCCTCGACATGTGGGCGGAACCCGTCCGTCGCGATGCCATGGAGCACGCCCGCGACACCGGTCGTGCCGCGCTGAGCGGCAAGGTGACGCTGGCCATGGAAAAGGAAGGCTCGACGCAACCGGGCTTCCTGATCTACCTGCCGGTCTACCGTAATGACCTGCCGCACGCGAGCATTGCCGAACGCCGGCAGGCACTGTTCGGCTTCGTCTACGCTGCCTTCCGCGCCAATGACCTGATGCGCCACCTGCTGGGCGGCGACCTGCGCGACGTGGATCTGATCCTGTACGACGGCAAGGAAGAGCCGGAGAGCCTGCTTTTCGACTCCGGCATGAATGCCGCTCCGCATTTGCGCGGCCGCCATTCGGTACGCCTGCCGATCGACATCGGCGGCCACCGCTGGCTGGCCCATTTCCAGAGCAGCCGGGAGTTCGACCGGGTCACCACCAGCTATCTGCCGGGCAGCATCGCCGTCGGCGGTTTGCTGCTCGGTTTGCTGATCTTCAGCGTGCTCTTTGTCAACGCCCGCCACCAGCGCGCCGTCGAAACGATCGCCTCCCGTCTGGCCGACAGCGAGAAATCGCTGCGCAGCATCCTCGACAATGCCCCCGACGCCGTCTTCATCGCCGGCCCCGAACGCCACTACGAGTACGCCAACCAGCGGGCCTGCGAACTGCTCGGCTACAGCCTGCCGGAAATCCTCGACATGCAGATCGAGGCTCTCGCGCCGGAAGGCATGCTCGAGGAACATCAGCGCATCTTCAGTAAAGTTCAGGCCGCCGGCCACCTGGTCGCCGAACTCTCGCTGCGCCACAAGGATGGCAGCAACCGCCTGGTCGAACTGAGCGCCGTCCCCCTGGCCAACGGCCGGGTACTCGGCACCTGTCGCGACATTGCCGAACGCAAGCAGGCCGAACAGGCGCTGCTTGCTGCCGAGCGCAAGTTCCGCGGCCTGATCGAACAGTCGCTGGTCGGCGTCTACATCATTCAGGACGGCCGCTTTGCCTACGCCAACCCGCGCTTCGCCAAGATGTTCGGCTTCGCCGATCCGGCCGAACTGACCACCAGCGTGACCGTCAACGATCTGGTCGCACCCGAGGATCGCGATCTGGTCACGGGCAACCTGCGCAAGCGCATCAGCGGCGAAGTCGATTCGATCAACTACGCCTTTGTCGGCCGCCGCCGCGACGGCTCCCGCATCGACGTCGAGGTTTATGGACGCAGCATGGAGTTCGAGGGACGACCGGCCATCATCGGGGTCATCGTCGATGTCACCGAGCGCAAGCAGACCGAGGCCGAGCTGGCGCAATACCGTCACCACCTCGAAGAACTGGTCAGGGTACGCACCGCCGACCTGTCGCTGGCCAAGGAAGCCGCCGAGGCTGCCAACCGGGCCAAGAGCACCTTCCTGGCCAACATGAGCCACGAACTGCGCACGCCGATGAACGCCATCATCGGCCTGAGCGCCATCCTCCAGCGCCATGCCGCCGATCCCGTGCAGCGCGACAAGCTGGGCAAGATCAGTAGCGCCGCCAATCACCTGCTGCGCCTGCTCAACGATGTACTCGACCTGTCCAAGATCGATGCCGAACGCCTGACGCTCGAACGGGTTCCCTTCCGTCTCGGCAGCGTCATCGCCAACGTCGAGAGCCTCGTCGCCGACCGTGTCGAAGCCAAGCAACTGCGGCTGCGGCGAAGCATCGATCCGCGCCTGAAGGAAATCGATCTGCTCGGCGATCCGCTGCGCCTGCAGCAGATCCTGCTCAACCTCGCCGGCAATGCGGTGAAATTCACCGAACACGGCGAAATCTCGATCAGCGCCAGCATCAGCAGCGAAAGCGAGCGATACCTGAGCGTCTTCCTGCAGGTTGCGGACAGCGGCATCGGCATGAGCAGCGAAGCGCAGCAGCGCGTCTTCCGCCCCTTCGAGCAGGCCGACAGCTCGACCACCCGACAGCACGGCGGGACCGGCCTGGGGCTGGCCATCTGCGATCGCCTGGTCCGCCTGATGAACAGCCATATCGATGTGCAAAGCGAACCGGGCCGGGGTAGCAGCTTCAGCTTCACGCTGCTTCTGGAAAGATGTCCCGCCGACGCACTGCCCGCCTGCGCCCAGACACTCAACGGCGAAGCTGCCGAAGAACTGCTGCGCACCCGGCACCGTGACAAACGTCTGCTGCTCGTCGAGGACGATCCGGTCAACCAGGAAGTCGCCCGCGAACTGCTGCACGACGTCCTCGGCCTGTCCGTCGATGTCGCCGGTGATGGCAACGAAGCGCTTGATCTGGCGCGGCTCCGGGTATACGACCTGATCCTGATGGATGTCCAGATGCCGCACATGGATGGCCTCGAAGCCACACGTGCCATCCGCCGCCTGCCGGCCTACGCGACGACGCCGATCCTGGCGATGACCGCCAACGCCTTCGTCGACGACCGCCAGCGCTGCCTGGCGGCCGGCATGGACGATTTCATCGCCAAACCGGTCGATCCCGATGCGCTGTTCGTCAACCTCGCCCGCTGGCTCGGACGCTCGGCGAGTTGAACGCCCTCAAAGGGTGGACAGGCTGACCTCGGCAACGCCGCCGATGGCCAGGAACTCGTCCTCACCCTGCAGCACGCCGGGCAGCAGGCCGCAATGAAAGAAGATCTTCACCAGCGGCACCTCGACGGCAAGAATGTAGTCGCCGAATTCACAGGCCCGCTCGCGGCTGCAAGTGAAGGAATTGAGATTGTTGAGCAGGATCAGGTGACGACCATGCGCCCCCCGCTCCAGTACCTCGTGATCGCTCAGTCGGTTGATGCCGCGATACAGCGTGACGTGCCGTGCCGCCGGATGACGGATGGCCAGTTCGTACTGGCAATAGGTGTACACCAGGTCCAGTTGCGACTCCAGCGCATTGGTTCCGTAAAGCCCGTGCGAGCGCATTTCCAGATAGCGCCGGTAGGCTTCTCCCGACGGGTCGCGCAGGGGCTGGCCATGCCAGCGCGGCATCAAACCGAAACGTGATTCGACCCAGCCCTTGAGCACCGCCCCCTCCCGGCTGTCGGCATCGAAACTCCAGCCGCGGATGGTCTTGATGTAATTGGCCTTGGTCCGCCCCCGCTTCTGGCCGGTGAAGCCCATCTGCTCCGGCCATTCGAGCTGGAAACGCACGGTCAGGTAATCGCGGAACACCGCACCGCGCTCGTCGGCCGAGGCGGCCGCGGCCAGGCGCCGGAACAGATCGCGATGCAGTTCGGCAACGCCGTCGATCAGCAGCGGCGCCGGATGGCGCTGGAAGGTCAGGCTGCCGAGCACGACCGCCGGCAGGTTGCAGCGGTTGATCGGCAGGCGGGCATCGCGCGGCAGCGTCTCCTGATGGGATGACGCAGTCTGCGGCCCAAGGCAACCATACGGGGAATCAGGCCGGAGACCGGCGTCTCCTGATTGTTGATTTGTCTCGCCCGGGCTCGACGCATTGTGGGTTGCCTCGGGCGAATGCCCGCGGCGGCCCCGCAATGAGTCAGGCCGGAGACCGGCGTCTCCTGATTGTTGATTTGTCTCGCCTGGGCTCGACGCATTGTCGTCACCCCTACAACGTGTAGGGGAATTGTCGGATGTCGGGGCTCCGACAAATTTTGGCGAATCTTCGAATTTCATTGTTATTTCAATCGCTTGCGAACTGCCAGTCGACCTGGCACGCAACGTGCAGAAGGTGAGGTGCGACTCTCAATGATTCCTTCGCAAATCGACTGACAGACTAAGGAGATTACACCATGGCAAAACTGCGTCAATGCGCCATCTACGGCAAGGGTGGTATCGGCAAGTCCACCACCACCCAGAACCTGGTGGCCGCTCTTGCCGAAGCCGGCAAGAAGGTCATGATCGTTGGCTGCGACCCCAAGGCCGACTCTACCCGCCTGATCCTGCATAGCAAGGCTCAGACCACCGTGATGCACCTGGCTGCCGAAGCCGGCTCCGTTGAAGACCTCGAACTGGAAGACGTCCTTTCCGTCGGCTTCGGCGGTGTCAAGTGCGTCGAATCCGGCGGCCCGGAACCCGGCGTTGGCTGTGCCGGCCGCGGCGTCATCACCGCCATCAACTTCCTGGAAGAAGAAGGCGCCTACGATGACGAACTCGACTTCGTCTTCTACGACGTTCTCGGTGACGTGGTCTGCGGTGGCTTCGCCATGCCGATCCGCGAAAACAAGGCTCAGGAAATCTACATCGTCTGCTCCGGCGAAATGATGGCCATGTACGCCGCCAACAACATCGCCAAGGGCATCGTCAAGTACGCCAACTCCGGCGGCGTCCGTCTCGGCGGCCTGATCTGCAACTCGCGCAACACCGACCGCGAAGACGAGCTGATCGAAGCCCTGGCCAAGGCCATGGGTACCCAGATGATCCACTTCGTGCCGCGCGACAACGCCGTGCAGCACGCCGAGATCCGCCGCATGACGGTCATCGAGTATGACCCGAAGCACAAGCAGGCCGACCAGTATCGCCAGCTGGCCCAGAAGGTTTTGAACAACACCATGCTGGTCATCCCGACCCCGATCGAGATGGAACAGCTGGAAGACCTGCTGATGGAATTCGGCATCATGGAAGCGGAAGACGAGTCCATCGTCGGCAAGACCGCTGCCGATCTGGCTGCCTAAGCAATACGCGCAAGAAGGCGGGGGTTCAGGCCTCCGCCAATTTCAACCAGAACGCCGGCTACAGATTGGTAGCGGCGTCAGGAGGAAAACATGAGCACCATGACTCGCGAAGAAACCGAAGCCCTCATTGCCGAGGTGCTGGAGGTTTATCCGGACAAGGCCAAGAAGGACCGCACCAAGCACCTGGCCGCCAATGACGTTTCCGTCGAACAATCCAAGAAGTGCATCACTTCCAACCGCAAGTCCCTGCCGGGCGTCATGACCATCCGTGGTTGCGCCTACGCCGGCTCCAAGGGCGTGGTCTGGGGTCCGATCAAGGACATGATCCACATCTCGCACGGCCCGGTCGGCTGCGGCCAGTATTCGCGCGCCGGTCGCCGTAACTACTACGTCGGCACCACGGGCGTCGATACCTTCGGCACGATGAACTTCACCTCGGACTTCCAGGAAAAGGACATCGTCTTCGGCGGCGACAAGAAGCTGGCCAAGCTGATCGAGGAAGTCGAACAGCTGTTCCCGCTGCACAAGGGTATCTCGGTGCAATCCGAATGCCCGATCGGCCTGATCGGTGACGACATCGAGTCCGTCTCCAAGAAGGCCACCGTTGCCATCGAAAAGCCGGTCATCCCGGTTCGCTGCGAAGGCTTCCGCGGTGTTTCGCAGTCGCTCGGCCACCACATCGCCAACGATGCGATCCGTGACTGGGTGCTCGACAAGCGCGATGGTCAGACCTACGAATCGACCCCGTACGACGTGGCCATCATCGGTGACTACAACATCGGCGGCGATGCCTGGGCAACCCGCATCCTGCTCGAGGAAATGGGTCTGCGCGTCGTCGCCCAGTGGTCCGGCGACGGCACCATCGCCGAGATGATGAACACGCCGAAGGTCAAGCTGAACCTGCTGCACTGCTACCGTTCGATGAACTACATCTCGCGCCACATGGAAGAGAAGTACGGTATTCCCTACATGGAATACAACTTCTTCGGCCCGACCAAGATCGTCGAATCCTGCCGCAAGATCGCCGCTTTCTTCGACGATTCCGTCAAGGAAAAGACCGAAGCCATGATCGCCCGCTACCAGGTGATGATGGATGCCATCATCGCCAAGTACAAGCCGCGCCTGCAGGGCAAGAAGGTCATGCTCTACGTCGGTGGCCTGCGTCCGCGTCACGTCATCGGCGCCTACGAAGACCTCGGCATGGAAGTCATCGGCACCGGCTACGAGTTCGCCCACAACGATGACTACGACCGCACGATCAAGGAAATGGGTGATGCGACCCTGCTCTACGACGACGTCACCGGTTTCGAACTGGAAGAGTTCGTCAAGCGTCTGAAGCCCGACATGGTCGGCTCCGGCATCAAGGAAAAGTACATCTTCCAGAAGATGGGCATTCCGCTGCGCCAGATGCACTCCTGGGACTACTCGGGTCCGTACCACGGTTACGACGGTTTCGCGATCTTCGCCCGTGACATGGACATCGCCCTCTCCAACCCGACCTTCAAGAACCTGACCCCGCCGTGGAAGAAGGTTGCTGAAGAGGAAGTCAAGAAGGCTGCCTGAGTTTCAGGAATTGGGAAACGGAAGCTGGCGGCGGTGATTGCGGACCTGAGTCCTTCACCGGCCGTCCTTCCCGGACCCTGATCATCAACCTTGCGCCCGGCACCGCAGATGAGTGGTACGGGCAAGGAGATAGCAATGCAAACCGCTGACAAGATCAAACCCTGTTATCCGCTGTTCCGCGACGACGACTACAAGAAGAACCTGGCCGAGAAGCGCGTCCAGTTCGAGGAAGGTCATGGTCCGGACAAGGTCTTCGAAACCTTCATGTGGACGACGACCCAGGAATACCAGGATCTCAACTTCAAGCGCGAAGCCCTGACCGTCGATCCGGCCAAGGCCTGCCAGCCGCTCGGCGCCGTCCTCTGCGCCTCCGGCTTCCACAAGACCCTGCCCTACGTGCATGGCTCGCAAGGCTGTGTCGCCTACTTCCGCAGCTACTTCAACCGTCACTTCAAGGAACCGTGCTCCTGCGTTTCCGACTCGATGACGGAAGATGCAGCCGTGTTCGGCGGCCAGAAGAACATGTTCGACGGTCTGGAAAACGCCAAGGCCATCTACAAGCCGGACATGATCGCCGTGTCGACCACCTGCATGGCCGAAGTCATCGGTGACGACTTGAACGCCTTCATCAACAACGCCAAGAAGGCCGGTCACGTGCCGGACGACTACCCTGTCCCCTTCGCTCACACCCCGTCTTTCGTCGGTTCGCACACCACCGGCTGGGACAACATGGAAGAAGGCATCCTCAAGTACTTCACGCTGAACACCATGGAAGGCAAGAAGCCGGGTAACAAGCAGACCATCAACCTGGTCCCGGGCTTTGAAACCTACCTCGGCAACTACCGCGTCATGAAGCGCATGCTGAGCGAAATGGGTGTCGGCTACACCATGCTCTCCGACCCGACCGATGTCTTCGACACCCCGGCCGACGGCGAATTCCGCATGTATGCCGGCGGTACGACGATGGACGAGATCAAGGATGCGCCGAACGCCATCACCACGCTGATGCTGCAGCCCTTCCAGCTGGAAAAGACGAAGAAATTCGTCGAAAACACGTGGAACCACGATGTGCCCAAGCTCAACATCCCGATGGGCGTGGAGTGGACCGACGAGCTGCTGATGAAGGTCTCCGAGCTCACCGGCAAGCCGATCCCGGCCTCCCTGGAACTCGAGCGCGGCCGCTGCATGGACCTGATCTCCGACAGCCACGCCTGGCTGCACGGCAAGAAGTTCGCCCTCTACGGCGACCCGGACTTCGTCATGGGCATGGTCAAGATCCTGCTGGAAGTTGGCGCCGAGCCGACCCACATCCTGTCCCACAACGGCAACAAGCGTTGGGGCAAGGCGGTGCAGAAGCTGCTCGACTCCAGCCCGTTCGGCACCCTGGGCAAGGTCTATGTCGGCAACGACCTGTGGCACATGCGCAGCCTGTGCTTCACGGACAAGCCGGACTTCCTGATCGGCAACTCCTACGGCAAGTACATCCAGCGCGACACCCGCTACAAGGGTGAAGAGTTCGAAGTGCCGCTGATCCGTATCGGTTTCCCGATCTTCGACCGTCACCACCAGCACCGCGCCACGACGCTGGGCTACGAAGGCATGATGACCGTGGTCACCCAACTGACGAACGCCGTCCTTGAGCAACTCGACAAGGAAACGATCGGCATGGGCACCACCGACTACAACTTCGACCTGGTCCGCTGATCCGGAACACCTGTGCCCCGCCGGTCGGCAACGGCGGCGGGGCACAGGCACGCGAGCGACTTGCCAATTACCTAGGGAGCATAAAAATGGCCAATATCATGATCCGTCAGGGCGAAAAGGGATTGACCTTTTACCTCCCGAAGCGCGACCTGGAAGCCTCCATCGAGTCCATCGAATTCGACACCCCGGAGAAATGGGGCGGCGAACTGAAGCTGGACAACGGGGGTTCGTACTACATCGATCCGATCGCCAAGCCGCCGCGTCTCCCCATCTCTCTGCGCGCCAAGCGACTTGGCGCTGCCGAGGACTGAGTTTCGTCAAAACCCTCACCGCCAAGCCAGCCAGGCTTTTGCAAAAGCAGCCAGCGAACGCGGATTGAAAGGAGAGCATCATGGCAATGAAGATTGATCCCGACATGTGCACCGCCTGCGGCGACTGCAAGCCGGTCTGCCCGACCAAGGCGATCAGCTCCGGCAAGGTCTTCTACAAGATCGACGCTGCCACCTGTACGGAATGCGACGGCCACAGCGATTCTCCGCTGTGTGTCGATGCCTGCCCGTCCAGCTGCATCTCGCCCGCCTGAGTCTTGAGCCGAATGCCGGGCCTGCCCGGCATTCCACTGAAGACTTTCTCAGGAGCCCATCATGTCCGCCACTCCCGTCGCCTCCCGCGAAGCTGCCCTGCGCATAGCCCTGGCCGCCCGCGCCCTGAACGGTCTCGACGTACGCGCCCTGGTCGGAGCGCTGATCGAGAAGCTCGACACGCCGCTGACCGAAAGCAAGCTCGGCACATTGACCGTCGAAGACCTGCGCGTCATCCTGGCCGGCGATTTCGCCGAACAGGGCTGCCACGTCGGCGTTGAGCCCGAGGCGCTCAAGGAAGCCATCCGCCTGCTCTGGGGGCAGGGTGTGGTCAACAGCGACTTTCCCGCCATTGAAGCCTATACCGATGGCGACATGCCCGGCTCCCTGCGCGTCGCCATCGCCGCCAACCGCGGCGAGAACCTCGATGGCCATTTCGGTTCCTGCGAACGTTTTCTGGTCTATCAGGTCAGCCCGACGGACATCCGTCTGGTTGATGTGCGCAGCACCGTCGAGGCGGACGGCGCCGAAGACCGCAATGCCGCCCGCTCGGCCCTGATCAACGATTGCCAGATCGTCTATGTGCAGTCGATCGGCGGCCCGGCTGCTGCCAAGGTCGTCCGCGCCGGCGTGCACCCGGTCAAGAAACCGGGAGGCGGCCCGGCCCGTGAAGCCCTCGCCGAACTGCAGCAGCGCCTGACCTGCCCGCCGCCGTGGCTGGCCCAGATCATGGGCGTCCCCGCCGCTTCTCTGGCCCGCTTCGAAGAGGAGCTGGAAACCGGGGAGGCCGCATGATCACCTCCGCACAACTGGTCCAGGTCGGTGAGGCCACCCAGCTCGATGCGCGCGCCGCTTCGCTGCGCCAGCGCTTTCCCGCCCTGCATTTCACCGAATGCAGCGAGGACGATGTATCGCCCCGCTATCAGCCGGCACTGAGCGTCAGCGGCTACGATCTCTACCTGATCAGCGGCGCCTCCGGGCACTGCCTGGAATTCACCAACGACGCCGCCACGGCCACCGGCATCCTGGTTGCCACCAAGGTCGATGACGAGTGATCCGGTAAGCTCCCAGGCCGGTGTCGGCAAGCTCGGTCTCTGCTCCGCCTGCAGCTTTTTTCCCGACTACCTGAACGCCGGTCGCTGCCAGCCCGGCGACGCCTGCATCCGCGCCCACAGCGGCCGGCAGATCGACCGCTTCCTGCGCAACAACCGGGAACTGGCCGTCGATTACCTGACCGACATCTTCTGGGAGCGGCGCGCCATCGCCACCCGCTACGCACCGGTCGACACCATCTTCGCGCTCAAGTCGGATCCGGATGAAGTGGTCCGCCGCGTCGTCGCCATGCGTCTGCCGGTCGACCAGCTGATCTCGATGATCGGCGATCACGACCGCGAGGTCCGCCTGTCGGTCGCCGCCCGCCTGCCCGAAGCCCAGCTGATCCAGCTGATCCACGATCCGGACTATCTGATCCGCGCCACCGTCGCCCGCCGCCTGCCGCACGGCCAGCTGGCCAAGCTGTGCAAGGATCCGGAACGCGAGGTACGCAAGGTGGTCGCCGGCCGCCTGCCGCCCTTCGCCCTGCACATGCTGGCCGACGACAGCGAACCGGAAGTCCGCGCCATCGTCGCCGAGCGCGCCCTGCCCGGCCTGGCGGTCGCCCTGCTCCAGGACAGCGAATGGTGGGTCCGCCTGGCGGCTGTTGGCAATGCGCCGATCGAATTCCTGCCGGCCCTGGCCGACGATCCGGAAGCCGAGGTCCGCGAGGCCGTGAAGAACCGCCTGGCCACCGAAAAAAACGCCTGACAACGAGGAAAGACCGATGAAAGACACCCTGGCCTGGTCGGAATACTGCAAGTCGCTGGCCCCCGCCGTCGTCGAAACCTGCGCCCAGGTTCCCGTCAGCTCCGGCCCCGGCGCACTGGTCAAGGCACTCGGCCAGGCCCTGCCGGACTGGAAGTTTCGCCATGCACTGAGCCGTGGTGGCTGGTACCGCCTCGGCGGCATCGTCGACGCGACCGGCCAGCGCATCACCGACAATCTGGAAAGCTGGGTCGAGACGGCGCTCGACGAACGCGACGGCGACATCGCCCTGCTCGCCGAGGATTTTGCCGGGCAGAAGCTCTTTGCCACCCGTCTGGTCGGCCAGACGCACTACCTGGTTGCCGCGGCCGGCGACGGCAGCGACGACTTCCTGCAGCTGGAAATCGAAGACCTGCAGGAAATGCGCGCCCACCAGCTGTTCGCCAACGAGCCGGGAACCATCGAGGAACTCGTCGATCCGCGCGGCGGCAATGACGCCCCTCAGGCCATCGGCCTTCCCTACTATGCCTTCCGCCGCATCCAGCATGTCGGCGCCTTCCTCCGGCGCATGCTGGCCCAGAAGCCGGAGCCGGCCGGCATCCATCGCATGGTCGCCGACTGGTCGAGCAGCAGCGCCGCCCACACCAGCGATTTCTGCAACCACTGGGTCATCGCCACCCGCGAGCACCTCGATCGCTACCACCAGCCGGTCTTCCGCGCCCAGCCCATCGCCACGCTCGCCGGCGAGCCGCCGGAATTCGCCGCCGCCCCCGGCAGCACCGGCCTCAAGCTGCACGATGCCCTCAGCCATTTCGACCGCGGCGCCGGCTATCCGATGGCCTGGTACTTCCACATGCTGACCAGCAAGGCCGTGCCGCACTGGGTCGCCCAGACCGTCGTCGAAGATGCCCTGGCCGGCTTCGCCTACCTGCCGCAGCGCGACGTCGATGTCGTCCGCGGCTGGCTGCACCGGCCGTATTCGGTCTGAGCCCAGGTTGCGGCCGCAGAAATACCTCGCTAGTCGCGGCGCGGACCCAGCATCGTGTCCGGCTGCAGCCAGCGGCTTGCCTCGTCGGGGGTCAGGTAACCGAGCGCCAGCGCCGCTTCGCGCAGGCTGGTTCCCTCGTGGTGGGCGCGTTTGGCGATTTCCGCTGCCTTGTCGTAGCCGATATGCGGCACCAGCGCGGTAACCAGCATCAATGACCGCTCCAGATGTTCGGCGATACGCTCGCGGCGGGGCATGATGCCGCGGGCACAATGCTTGTCGAATGCCGCCATGCCATCGCCCAGCAGGCGAATGCTCTGCAGCAGGTTGTGGGCGATCAGCGGTTTGTAGACGTTCAGTTCGAAATGGCCGGCAGCGCCGCCGAAAGTCACCGCAACATCGTTGGCCATGACCTGGACACAGAGCATGCTCAGCGCCTCGCACTGCGTCGGGTTGACCTTGCCGGGCATGATCGAACTGCCCGGCTCGTTCTCCGGAAGGCTGATCTCGCCCAGCCCGGAGCGTGGCCCGGAGGCCAGCCAGCGGACATCGTTGGCGACCTTGTTGAGGGCCACAGCCAGTGTCTTCAACGCACCGTGCACGACTACCAGGCCATCGTGCGCGGCGAGTGCGGCGAACTTGTTGTTGGCGCTGCAGAACGGCAGCTGGCAGGCGCGCGCCAGGGCTGCCGCCACCCGCGAACCGAACTCCGGATGGGTGTTCAGTCCGGTACCGACGGCGGTACCGCCGATGGCCAGCGGATAAAGGCCCGGCAGCGCGGCCTCGATGGCTGCACGCGCCTGGGCAAGCTGGGCGACATAGCCAGAGAACTCCTGGCCAAGCGTCAGCGGTGTCGCGTCCTGCAGATGTGTGCGACCGATCTTGACGATGCCGGCAAACCCGGCCGTCTTGTCGGCCAGCGTGGACTGCAGGCCGGCCAGGGCCGGCAGCAGCCGGCGCACAATGGCGAGCGCCGCCGCCACGTGGATGGCCGTCGGAAAGACATCGTTCGACGACTGCCCGAGGTTGACCTCGTCGTTGGCATGCACCAGCCGCCGTAGACCACGTTCGCCGCCGAGCAGCTCGGAAGCACGGTTGGCCAGCACCTCGTTGACGTTCATGTTGCTCTGCGTCCCCGAACCGGTCTGCCAGACCGACAGCGGAAATTCGCCGGGATGAGCGCCGCGCACGATCTCGGCGGCGGCGCGGCAGATGGCTGAGGCCTTTTCCGGTGCGAGCAGACCGAGTTCGCCATTGACCTCGGCGGCGGCCTGCTTGACCTGCGCCAGTGCAGCGATCAACTCCGTCGGCAAGCATTCGCTGGAAATG
>WBUO01000484.1 GCA_008933675.1 Dechloromonas sp. | reverse complement strand
GAACATGCCGGGAAAGGCCGCCATGCCGTTCGAGCTGCGGTCCACGTCGAAGCCGTAGCGCCGCCCCTCCGGGCGGTTGTGCACCGCGAGGAAGGCCCAGCGCTCCAGCGCCTCGGAGATCGCCATGTGGCAGGCGATCGCCGCCGACCCGGCCGAGCCGGTGCCGTCCGCCTGCCCATAGATCGCAAAGGTCGACTTGCCGGCGGTGAGCTCCGGCCGCAGGAACGCGTTGGCCTGCTTGTGCGGCTGGCCGAGGATGTTGAAATCCCCGGTCAGCACGCGCTCGATCGGCCCGCCATCATCGGCGAACACATCGCGGTAGCGCAGGGCGGCAAGCGACAGCGAGGGCATGACGGCAGGTCAGGCGTTTCAGGCGACGTAAGTGCCGTCGCCCGACTCGGTGAGACCACCACCAGGCGGCGGCGGGGGCGGCGGATCGTCATCGCCACCGGAGCAGGAAGCGCAAGGGAACGCGGCAATGTCGCCGGTCTGCATTGTCGAAATCGGGATAGATTTCTGAGAGACAGGATCCACTTTCTGAGCCGCATTGGTGAAGCCAACGGCCAGCAGCAGCGTCGCCACTGCGCTACCAAGAAGAACTGCGAGAGAAGTTAGCTTTTTCATACCCCGTCAGTATCGCGTTGCCCCGGGAAGCTTTACCGGACAAAAAACACCCCCTTTTCAGATGGTTCGATACCCCTCAAATAGGGTGTTTTTTCAGCTTGCGTTCGGATTGCTCATATCCCTGCGCAGCCTTGCATTTGAACCGTTGGCGGTGGAGATCCCGTTGCCAGGAACGGCTCGCGGAAAGCCTGTGTGGGTGGCCGAAATTCTCGATTCAGGCCATCTGGCGGTCGGCTTCGAAGGCGGCATCGCGATCGGCACCCCATTCGACAAATGGAGCATAATTCCCACGCCGAATGGACAGGTTCCTCGCTGTATCAGCGAAGCTCACGGCAAGATTCTAGTCGCCGGGCACGGCTTTGCGGCTTTTTGGGACCATAGAGGCCTCCAGCCGATCAAGAATCTAGAGACTGAGATTGTATGCGCAAAGGCAACCGCAACGGGATGGCTGATTTCCGGGAGTGGGGGCGTCTGGACCGTGGAAGCCGACGGCAGTGTTCAACAAGTACTCATCGCTTCATCAGAAGCTAAAGGCCCATACCGTATCTGCACAATTGACCAAGAGACCGTCGTCAGTGCGCTCGGCACCACTCCGTTGGTCTGGCAAGACGGCCGTCTATCGCCGGCGAGCAGGTTAAAGGCATTTTCACGACAAGAGATCGTCGATTCAGCCGGTGACGTCCTGCTGACGAGCCAGGGTATTCGTAATCTTCAGAACGAGACCGTCGTACCTGCTGCCGTCGGCAGGATGTTGCTGAAGCATGGTGCCATCAGCGTCATCGAATCAGGCCCATGGATTATTGTTCCGACATATAGCAAAGGCCTCGATGCCATCGATCGGTCAGCCGGTACTTTGGCTTGGACCACTCAGCAACTTGGGAGCACCTATTTCACCTATCGTCAGAGGAACTCTTTCCTCGTAGGATCATCCCGCGGGTTTTTTTCCGTCCACGATCCATTCGAGGTCCAATTCCGAGATATCGAGGGGAAGTCAGTCATCGGTCTGGTCGAAGGCGAGCAGCAAGGCGCCAAGCTGGTGACCGCGTCAGGCGTCTGCCAGTTGGAGGGAGAACTGTCATGGGATACTTCAGTGCAGTGGCCCACGGACACCGGTGCTGAAGTTCGAGATGGGCGTCTCATAAACGACAAACACCACGTCGCACTTCTCACCCGCTATGTTAGCGGCCTTGCCGTCGTCGGCGACACGGCGGCGGTCGCGCAGGACCAGGGGTTGACGTTGCTCGACCGCGATGGGGCCAGCCGGTTTACCGCCATCCCGGCGATCGCCGGGTCGCTGGCCACCGACGGGCGCCGCTTCCTCGTCGGCACCGCCACGCAGGGCGTGCAGGTCGTCGAAACCGACGGCACCATCGCCGGCCAGCTCGGCGCCGGCCGCGCCACCGCCCGCACCGTGCGCCCGGGCAAGGCCGTCCTCCTCTTCTGGGACGGCGCGATCCTCGATTCCGACGCCAGCACGCTCGGCCACATCACCTGGGGCAACCCCCGCGACGCCGCCTTCGTGCAGGACCGCCTCGCCATCCTCGTCACGCGGCCCGACCGCGATCCCGTCGTCGGGCTCCTCGAGGGCGACGCCTGGGTCCCCCTCGAGATCCC
>WBUO01000483.1 GCA_008933675.1 Dechloromonas sp. | reverse complement strand
GTGTTGCCGTCGCCAATATCGGCGTGGCCTTGGCTCGCCTTGGCAAGGAAGTCCTGATCATCGACGAGCATGCGCCGGGTGACGACATTGCTTCCACCTTTGGTCTGGTCGCGCGCAGCGACCTGCTTAATGTGGTGCAGCGCGAATTGCCCTTGTCGCAAGTCTTGCTGCAGCCGATGCACGGTCTTCGCGTCTTGCCGGCGGCCCGCGCAGTGAAGAAGCTGGGGCGCCTCTCCCTGCATCAGCAGCAAACCCTGCTCGATGCCATGTCGGGCCTTGATCGGCCGGTCGATGTGATTCTGGTCGATGCCAGCATGGCGCATCCACATGGCTTTTCTCCATTTGGCATAGCAGCCCAGGAGGCGGTCGTCGTCCTCTCCGGAAGCAGCGCCTCCATCACTGAGGCCTATTCGCTGATCAAGAAGGTGAGCCATGCTTTTTCACGGAAGCATTTCCGCATTCTGGTGAACAAGGTGCGCAGCCAGCCCGATGCACGCTCGATTTACGAGAATATCGCGCAGGTCGCCGCTCAGCGGGGCATTGCCCGTCTGGACTACGCCGGCGCGGTTCCGCTTGACGAATCCCTGCGCCTGGCTGCCCAGTTGTGTCGTCCGGTGCTGGTGCAGGCGCCGGATTCAGCCTCGGCCGCCGCATTTCGCGATATCGCCTCGGACATGCTGTATTGGCAGCGCAGCGAAAGCGAAGCCGGCGGAGTCGAACAGTTCATGCAGCAACTGCTACACTTGAGCCAACGCATAACTCCCAACGTATTACGAGCCTGATGTATACCGCTGCAGGGCAGCCAGACAGGGAACAGCTGGTTCAGCGCTTTGTGCCGCTGGTGAAGCGTGTCGCCTATCATTTGATGGCACGCTTGCCGCCCAGCGTTCAGTTCGATGATCTGGTCCAGAACGGGATGATCGGGCTGCTGGACGCCATTGACCGCTACCAGGAGGGTTTCGGGGCGCAATTCGAAACCTATGCCACGCAGCGCGTGCGGGGGGCCATGCTTGACGGCCTGCGGGAAAACGACTGGTTGCCCCGGAACCTCCGGCGGGAATTGCGGCGCATCGAAACAGCGATGAATCAACTCGAGCATGAGCACGGGCGAGCGCCCTCGGAGCGCGAACTGGCCGAGGCACTGGGTCTTTCGTTGGCCGATTATCAAAAAACGCTGCACGATGCGCGCGGCCACCAACTCGTCTATTTCGAAGATTTCGCGGGTGAGGATGACGACGACTTCCTGGAGCGTCACTTCACCGACAATAATGCCGATCCGGCTGCAATACTCGAGGATCAGGGCATGAAGGCGTTGCTGGTGTCTGCCATCGGCGATCTGCCTGAGCGCGAGAAGCTGATGATGGCGCTTTACTACGAGCAGGATCTCAATCTCCGGGAAATCGGCGAAGTCATGGGGGTCAGCGAATCGCGCGTCTGTCAGCTGCACAGCCAGGCGATCGCCAGGTTGCGTACCCGGATGACTGGTGAGGTGCCAAAGGCAGTCAAGCGACGCAAGGAGCGCGTGGGTGGATAAGATCAGCCTGGCCGGCCTGGCCATCGGGTTGTTTGCCATCATTGGCGGCCAATATCTTGAGGGTGGGCATGTTGGCTCTCTGGTCCAGCCGACCGCACTTTTGATCGTCCTCGGCGGTACGCTGGGCGCCGTGCTGCTGCAGAGTCCCATTCATGTTTTCAGGCGCGGCATGAAGATGGTGAAATGGGTCTGGGTTCCGCCGGTGATCGAGCAGAAGCGCCTCATCGAGCAGATTCTGATGTGGAGCCAGCTCTCGCGTCGCGAAGGCTTGTTGGCGCTGGAAAACCAAATGCCGCGCGTCAAGGACGAATTCACGAAGCGCGGCCTGCAGCTTTTGGTCGATGGCGCGGACCCCGAGCGTATCCGCGAGTTGCTCGAGGTCGAGATCGACACCTACGAAGACGAATTGCGGCAATCTGCCAAGATTTGGGAGTCGGCTGGCGGCTACTCGCCGACCATCGGCATTCTCGGGGCGGTGATGGGGCTGATCCACGTGATGGAAAATCTGTCCGATCCCACCAAGCTCGGGGCCGGGATCGCGGTTGCCTTTGTCGCCACGATCTATGGCGTCGGCCTGGCCAACCTGGTTTATCTGCCGATTGCCGGGAAGCTGAAATACTACATTGGCCGCATGGTGGCGACCCGTGAAATGCTGGTCGATGGACTGGTCGGGATCGCGGTGGGTGACAACCCGCGCATCATCGAAGGTCGTCTC
>WBUO01000102.1 GCA_008933675.1 Dechloromonas sp. | reverse complement strand
GGGCGTGGCCGTCCGGGCCTTTGGCCGGCGCTCCTTCTGCCGTTGCCCGCCGGCAGGTCCAGCCTCATGCGAGCGTGCTAGACTGCCGCGGAGCTAGCGCGCCGGCATTGGCGGCGGGCCGGCAACCGACGAATCTTTCCGCAGGGGAGCACGATGGGCGACATTCGCCGCGATCTGGCCAGAAATACCCTGGCCGTTATCTGCATACTGGGGCTGATCGGCCTTTCCCTCTGGGTGCTTCTGCCTTTCCTGGCGGCGACCGTCTGGGCGGCAATGCTGGTTGTTGCGACCTGGCCCTGGCTGCGTTTGCTCGAGGAGAAATTCGCCGGCCGCCGCCTTCCGGCCGTCGCGCTGATGACCATCGGCCTCTTGCTGTTGCTGGTCTTGCCGCTCTGGCTGGCGATCGACACCATCGTCGATCATGCCGATGCCCTTGCCGCTACGGCACAGGGTGTGGTCGACAATGGGCTGCCGCCACCGCCCGCCTGGCTGGCCGGCCTGCCGCTGATCGGCGAGCGGCTGGATGCGCTATGGCAGCAGTTTGCCGCCGGCGGTGCCGGTGGACTGGTCGCCATGCTGACACCTTACGCCGCCAGCACCGGCAAGTGGGCTCTGGCCCAGGTCGGCGGGCTGGGCGGCATGCTGATCCAGTTCCTGCTGATCGTCACCATCGCGGCCATCCTCTATGGCAGTGGTGAAAGCGCGGCGCGCCTCTGCCGGCGTTTCGGGCGCCGTCTGGCCGGCGAGCGGGGAGAGAACTCGATCATCCTGGCGGGGCAGGCGATTCGTGGTGTGGCTCTGGGCGTCGGTGTCACAGCACTGGTCCAGACAGTTCTCGGCGGCATCGGCCTCGCCGTCGCCGGCGTGCCCTTTGCGGCACTGCTGTCGGCGGTGATGCTGATGTTGTGCATCGCCCAGGTCGGCCCAGGACTGATCCTTTTTCCGGCCGTCGCCTGGATGTACTGGAGTGGTGACGCAGTCTGGGCGACCTTCCTGCTCGTATGGAGTGTGGTGGTCACGACGCTGGACAACTTCCTGCGCCCGATGCTCATCCGCAAGGGGGCCGATCTGCCCCTGCTGTTGATCTTTGCCGGCGTCATCGGTGGCATGCTGAGTTTCGGCCTGATCGGCATCTTCGTCGGGCCGGTCGTCCTGGCCGTGACCTGGACGCTGACGCTCGCCTGGATCGAGGATGCGCTCGGCAAGGACGAGCCGGTACCGTTGCCTGAGGTGGCTTTACCGCCGGCGCAGGCGGATCAGCCGGAACCACCCGCCGGCTAGGGCCGGATGGTCTTCCTCGCAGGCCAGGGCGGGGGTCGTGGCGAGGACATCCTCGAATACCACGTCGAGGCGCGTCGCCACGCGACGCATCAGCGGGTTCGCCAGGCGCCGCAAAACGGCCGGCTGACCGTGTCGCAGGAACTTGTCGAAAACGACGACCTGACCTCCCGGGCGGACGACGCGGGCGATTTCGCCGAGGCAGCGTTCCGGCTCCGGTACCACGGCCAGAATCAGGTGCAGGACGGCGCCGTCGAAGCTGGCATCGGTGAAGGGCAGGCCATGCACATCGCCCCGTATCGCCAGGAAGTCGAGGTGTTGGGCGCGCGGCAGGGCGCGACGCAGCATCGCCTGATTGAAGTCTATTCCGACATAGCGGTGCTGCGCGGGCAGGTGCGGCAAATCGAGGCCGGTGCCGACACCGGCCAGCAGAATCCGGCCGCCGTCTCCGGGCAGGGAGGCCAGACTCCGCCGGCGTGCGGCCCGGGTTGCCCGGTCGACCGCCGCATCGTAAAAAGGGGCGATCAGCGAGTAGCTGTGCTTGAGGCTCAGTGCAGAACCCTCGGCATGGCCAGCGTGAATTCCGGAATCTCCGCCTCGAAGTGGGTGCCGTCCTCGGCCACCATCTGGTAGCTGCCGCGCATGGTGCCGACCGGCGTATTCAGCTGCGAGCCGCTGGTGTACTGGAAACTTTCGCCGGGCTTGAGCAGTGGTTGCTTGCCGACCACGCCGAGGCCACGAACTTCCTGCACCGCCTCGTTGGCGTCGGTGATGATCCAGTGGCGCGACAGCAGTTGGGCCGGCGTATCGCCGACATTGCGGATGGTGATCGTATAGGCAAACAGATAACGCCCCTCGTCCGGGCTGGACTGGTCGGGAATGAAATGGGCGACCGGGCTGACTTCGATGCGGTACTTGCGGGTATCGGGCATGGGATAATTCCGGCTGTTCTGGTCTTGTTCAGGGAGCCATCATGGCAGTCAAAGATTACGTCATCGCGCCGAGCATTCTGTCGGCCAATTTTGCCAAACTCGGCGAGGAAGTGGCCAACGTCATTGCGTCAGGCGCCGACTGGATCCACTTCGACGTGATGGACAACCATTATGTTCCCAATCTGACCATCGGCCCGCTGGTTTGCGAAGCCATCCGGCCATGCACCACGGCGCCGATCGACGTGCATCTGATGGTCAAGCCGGTCGACCGCATCATCCCGGACTTCGCCAGGGCCGGCGCCAACATCATCACCTTCCATCCGGAGGCCTCCGAACACATCGACCGCAGCCTGTCGCTGATTCGCGATAGCGGCTGCCAGGCCGGCCTCGTCTTCAACCCGGCGACACCGCTTGATCACATGGACTACGTCATGGACAAGATCGACGTCATCCTGCTGATGAGCGTCAACCCCGGTTTCGGCGGCCAGAAGTTCATCCCCGGTACGCTGGCCAAGGCGCGCGCCGCGCGGGCGAAGCTCGATGCCTACGAACGGGAGAGCGGCCGGCGCATCCGCCTGGAGATCGACGGCGGGGTGAACGTCGCCAACATCGGCGAAATCGCCCGCGCCGGCGTCGACGCCTTCGTTGCCGGCTCGGCCGTCTATGGCGCGGGCAAGGCCGAGGACCCGCACCGCTACGATTCGATCATCGGCGCCCTGCGCGGCGAACTGGCCAAGGTATGAGCTTGGGTCTCCAGTCCGTCACCTTCGATCTCGACGGTACGCTGCTCGACACCATCGCCGACCTGGCCGAGGCCTGCCGGCTGATGCTGGCCGAGCTGGGCGAGCCGTTGCGGACGCCGGCCGAGGTGCACAGCTTCGTCGGCAAGGGCATGGCGGTGCTCGTCGAGCGCTGCCTGACCCGTGGTCAGACTCCCTCGGCTGAAAGGCTGGCGCAGGCCATCGAATCCTTCAAGCGTCACTACACCGCGGTCAACGGCAGCAACACCCGCATTTACCCCGGTGTGCAGGAGGGGCTGGAAGCCTGGCGCAACGGCGGCTTCCGCATGGGCGTCGTGACCAACAAACCGGCCCTGTTCACCGAACCGCTGCTCGAACGCATGGGCCTGGCCGATTTCTTCGATGTCGTCGTTTCCGGCGATACCACCGACTACAAGAAGCCGCATCCGGAACCCATCCTGCACGCCTGTCGCTGGCTCGGTGTCGAACCCTCGCGCAATCTGCACATCGGTGATTCGCTGAACGACGTCGTGGCGGCCCGCGCTGCCGGTTGCGCCGCCTTCTGCGTGCCCTACGGTTACAACGAGGGAAGGCCGGTGGACAGTGCCGAATGCGATGCGCTAGTATCGGACCTGCTTGCCGCCTACCGGCTGGCTCCCACCTTCAAGACCTCCTGACGAAATGACCGACACGCGCAACTGGAAAGACTGGCACGGCTGGCGCCCCTGGCGTCCGTAAATTCCTGCCTGTCCGGCGCCGCTCCGGCGCAACCGTTACGCACATCCCCGTCATTTTCCGAGGCTTCCCATGACCGAAACCGAATTCAACGCGCTCGCCGCGCAAGGCTACAACCGTATTCCCGTCACGCTGGAAACGTTTGCCGACCTCGATACGCCGCTCTCCATCTACCTGAAGCTGACCAGCGGCGCGGGCGGCAGCCACTACTCCTACCTGCTTGAATCCGTGCAGGGCGGCGAGCGTTTCGGCCGCTACTCGATCATCGGCCTGGCCGCCTCGACGCGCATCGTCGTCAATGGTCACCAGGTGCTGGTACTGACCGGCAACCGCGTCGCCGAGCGCGAGGACGACACCAACCCGCTCGACTTCATCGGCAAGTTCATGCAGCGCTTCCGGGCGCCGCCCAGTTCCGGCCTGCCGCGCTTCTGCGGCGGTCTGGTCGGCTGCTTCGGCTACGACACCGTGCGCTACGTCGAAACCCGCCTGACGCGCAGCCAGAAGACCGACGAGATCGGTACGCCGGACATCGGCCTGTTGCTGTCCGAGGAAATCGCCGTCGTCGACAACCTGTCCGGCAAGCTGACGCTGATCGTCTATGCCGAACCCGGTTTCCCCGGCGCCTTCCAGAAGGCGCGGGCGCGCCTCAAGGAGCTGCTCGGCAAGCTGCGCACGCCGGTCTGCCTGCCGGCCGAACAGCCGGTGACGTCGGAGCCGGCTGTCTCGATCTTCGGCGAAGGGCCGTTCAAGCAGGCGGTGAAGAAGGCCAAGGAATACATCACCGAAGGCGACATCATGCAGGTGGTGCTGTCGCAGCGCATGACCAAGCCGTTCAACGCCAGCCCGCTGGCGCTGTACCGCACGCTGCGCAGCCTCAACCCGTCGCCCTACATGTTCTATTTCGACTTCGAGGACTACCACGTCGTCGGCGCCTCACCGGAGATCCTGGTCCGCCTCGAAGGCGACCGCGTCACCGTCCGGCCGATCGCTGGAACTCGCAAGCGCGGCGCCTCGCCGGAAGAGGATGCGGCGCTGGCCGCCGAACTGCTGGCCGACGAGAAGGAACGCGCCGAGCACACCCAGCTGCTCGACCTCGGGCGCAACGATTGCGGCCGGGTGGCGAAGATCGGCACGGTCAAGCTGACCGAAAACATGACCATCGAGCGTTACTCGCACGTGATGCACATCGTCTCCAACGTCGAAGGACGGCTGCAGCAAGGGCTCGACGCCCTCGACGTGCTGAAGGCCACCTTTCCGGCCGGTACCGTCTCCGGCGCGCCGAAGGTGCGGGCGATGGAGATCATCGACGAACTGGAGCCGGTCAAGCGCGGCATCTACGCCGGCGCCGTCGGCTACCTCGGCTTCCATGGCGACATGGACCTGGCCATCGCCATCCGCACCGCCGTGGTCAAGGACAGGAAGCTGCACGTGCAGGCCGGTGCCGGCATCGTCGCCGATTCCGATCCGCAGTCGGAATGGGAAGAAACCCGCAACAAGGCGCGCGCCGTGCTGCGCGCCGCCGAACTGGCCGAGCAGGGTCTCGACACCCGTCTGGACTGAACCGGAGAAGCCCCATGCTGCTGATGATCGACAACTACGACAGCTTTACCTACAACATCGTCCAGTACTTCGGCGAGCTCGGGCAGGACGTCAAAGTGTTCCGCAACGACGCCATTACCGTCGCCGAGATCGCCCGCCTCCAGCCGCAATACCTGGTCATCTCGCCCGGCCCCTGTGCCCCGGCGCAGGCCGGCATCTCGCTGGCCGCCATCCGCGAGTTCGCCGGCAAGATCCCGCTGCTCGGCGTCTGCCTCGGCCACCAGGCTATTGGTGAAGCCTTCGGCGGCAAGATCGTGCACGCCAAACAGCTGATGCATGGCAAGGTGTCGCCGGTCGAACACAAGGATATCGGCGTCTTCAAGGGCCTGCCCAATCCGCTGACCTGCACCCGCTACCACTCGCTGGCCATCGAACGCGCCAGCCTGCCCGACTGCCTGGAGATCACCGCCTGGACCGCCGACGGCGAAATCATGGGTGTCCGCCACAAGACGCTGGCCGTCGAGGGCGTGCAGTTTCATCCCGAGTCCATCCTGACCGAGCGCGGTCACGACCTGCTGAACAACTTCCTCGAGGAGCACAAGCAATGACTCCGCAAGCCGCCCTGCAGCGCGTCATCGAGCATCGCGAAATCTTCCACGACGAGATGGTCTCGCTGATGCGCCAGATCATGAGCGGCGAGGTGTCGCCGGTGATGATCGCGGCCATCATCACCGGGCTGCGCGTCAAGAAGGAGACCATCGGCGAGATCGCCGCCGCGGCTTCGGTGATGCGCGAACTGTCGACCAAGGTCGTCGTGCCCTACGACAAAAATTTTGTCGATATCGTCGGCACCGGCGGCGATTCGGCGCACAGCTTCAACATCTCCACCACCTCCATCTTCGTCGCCGCCGCCGCCGGCGCCAAGGTCGCCAAGCACGGCGGGCGCAGCGTCTCGTCCAGCTCCGGCAGCGCCGACGTGCTGGAAGCCCTCGGCGCCAACATCAACCTGTCGCCGGAAAAGGTCGCCGCCTGTATCGAGGAGTGCGGCATCGGCTTCATGTTCGCCCCCAACCACCACAGCGCCATGAAGCACGTCGCCCCGGTGCGCCGCGAGATGGGCGTGCGCACGCTGTTCAACATCCTCGGCCCGCTGACCAATCCTGCTGCCGCGCCGAACACGCTGATGGGCGTCTTCCATCCCGACCTCGTCGGCATCCAGGTGCGCGTCATGCAGCGTCTCGGCGCCGAGCGCGTGCTGGTCGTGCATGGCAAGGACAACCTCGATGAGATATCGCTCGGCGCCACCACCCTGGTCGGCGAGTTGAAGGATGGCGAGGTGCGTGAGTACGAAGTGCATCCGGAAGACTTCGGTCTGCAGATGATGTCGCTGCGTAACCTGCGTGTCGGCAGTGCCGAGGAGTCCAAGGCCATGATGCTCGGTGCCCTGGAAAACCGCGAAGGCCCGGCCCGCGAAATCGTCTGTCTGAACGCCGGCGCCGCCCTCTACGTCGCCAATGTTGCCGACAGTATCGGCGACGGCATCGTCAGGGCGCGCGAAGCCATCGCCAGCGGCGCCGCGCGGGCAAAGCTGGCGCAGTTCGTCGACAGCACGCAACGCCTGGGGGCGGCATGAGCGACATCCTCAACAAGATCATCGCCACCAAGCGTCAGGAAGTCGCTGCCGCACTGGCCGTCAGGCCGCTTGCCCAGGTCGGGGCTGAGGCTGCCGCCCAGCCGGCGCCGCGCGACTTCGTCGGCGCCATCCGTGCCAAGCTGGCCGTCGGTCGGCCGGCGGTGATCGCCGAAATCAAGAAGGCCAGCCCGTCGAAGGGCGTCATCCGTCCCGACTTCCGTCCCGCCGATATCGCCCGCAGCTACGCCGAGCATGGCGCAGCCTGCCTGTCCGTGCTGACCGACCGTGACTATTTTCAGGGTTGCCCGGAATACCTGCAGGCTGCCCGCGCCGCCTGTACGCTGCCGGTGCTGCGCAAGGACTTCATGGTCGACCGCTACCAGATCGCCGAGGCGCGGGCCATGGGGGCCGATGCCATCCTGCTCATCGCCGCCGCGCTTGATCTGCGCCAGATGCAGGAACTGGAAGCCGCCGCGCACGATTACGGCATGGCCGTGCTGGTCGAAGTGCACAACGGCGAGGAACTCGACGCCGCCTTGCAGTTGCAAACCCCGCTGCTCGGCATCAACAACCGCAACCTGCGCACCTTCGAAGTCAGCCTGCAAACCACGCTCGGCCTGCTCGCCCGTATCCCCGCCGACCGCATCGTCGTCACCGAAAGCGGCATTCTCGCCCCGGCCGACGTTGCCACGATGCGCCAGCATCAGGTCGCCACCTTCCTCGTCGGCGAAGCCTTCATGCGTGCCGCCGAGCCGGGCGAAGAGCTGGCCCGCCTGTTCGCCTGATCCGCGGCATCCCCTTGGCAGTCTCGCGGCCGGCTACCCGCCATGACGTCGGTTTGGCGGGCTGCGGCTGGAATATCCTCCGTACATCCTGTTGCAGGAATGCAACAACTTCTCAAACAGATTGTCCCGCGGTCGATTTAAGTCTTGTCCTGCCTCGGCGTGGCTTGGACAATCGACGCCAACTTCTCGATCCGAGAGGTAAAGCTTAGCCGGCCCGCAAGGCTGGTTAAAAACTAACCACTAAGGAGATTTTCTGATGCAAAAGAAGATTATCGCTCTGGCTGTTGCTGGCCTGGCTTCCACCGCTGCTTTCGCGCAAACCAACGTCACCATCTACGGTATCGCTGACGCTGCCTACACCTATTCCTTCGGCGGCAACCAGGGTTCGCAACACAACATCGAATCCGGCGGCCTGTCGGGTTCCCGTATCGGCTTCCGTGGCACGGAAGACCTGGGCAACGGCCTGAAGGCTGTGTTCGTTCTGGAATACGGCGTTGATATCGACGGCAACACCGCCGTTGGCGCTGGCGCCGCTGGTGCCCGTACCCAGATGCTGGCCCTGGCTGGTAGCTTCGGTACCCTGGCTGCCGGTCGTCTGCAGACCGCTGGCTATGACTTCGCTTGCGGCACCAGCCCGATCGCCGGTTCTGCCCTGGACGCCCACAACAAGGTCAGCACCCTTCCCGGTAACGGTGCTAACGGCGGTTTCGGTGCTAATACCGTTGCCCCGCTGCTCTCCTGCGGTGGCGCTGGTCGTGCCAACAACGCTGTGGCCTACATCTCGCCGAACTTCGGTGGCTTCACCGCTGCCTACAACCACGCTCGCGTGACCGAGCAGGCCGCTACGTCCGCCAACAACGACGTCTACGCCAACCTGCTGACCGCCAGCTATGTCAATGGCCCGATCAACGCCAACGTCACCTACGCTCGTATCGACGACAACGACACGATCTCCAACGTCGGTGGCGACAAGCGTACGGAATTCGGCGTCCGTGGTTCCTACAACTTCGGCGTCGTGTCGGTCTTTGCTGCCTACCAGAACCTGAACACCAGCGGTTTCGATCGTAACGCCAAGTACTCTGCTGGCGTTGCCGTGCCGGTCGGCGCCAAGGGCACCTTCGTCGCCCAGTACGCTGCTTCGCGTATCGACTCCACCAATCTGGTTGACGGCGATTCCAAGGCCTACACCCTGGCCTACACGCATGCCCTGTCCAAGCGTACCACCGCTTACGGCGGCTTCACCCGCGTCAGCAACGACCGTCTGGCCCGTCAAGCAGCTGGCTTCGAAGGCGCTGCCGGTGCTATCGACGAAAATCCGAACCTGATCGCCGTCGGTCTGCGTCACACCTTCTAATCGGTTTTTACCGACTGGAAACGAAACGGGTGCTTCGGCACCCGTTTTTTATTGTCCGGAAAAAGCCTTCATGCAATATTCCGGCAAACAAAAACCCGGCCTTGTGCCGGGTTTTTGTTTGCCGGGGTCGGCAGATGCTCAGTAATTGCCGAGCGTGATCCGTTGCTCGGCCAACAGGCGGTTTTCCTCGCCTTCCTTGCGGGCCTTGTAAACCGCCTTGACGTCGGCGACATAGAGGTTGCCGCGGCCGCCCGAGCAGGGGGGCAGGTAGCCTGGCGAGGCGTAGTTGCCGGTGGACAGGGCGCGGGCCTCGACGAACATGCCTTCCGGCAGTTTGGCGGTTTCTCCTGGCGCAGCACCCAGCACGGCGCGTTCGCCGCCCTGGATCCAGAAGCCGATCTTGCCGTGGCCGCCGCCGTTGGACAGTGGGGCGAAGCTCAGGTCGTTGAACTCGACGATGATGGCGTTGGCGCCGGCCGGGATGTTCTCGACCACCAGCGGCGGCGTCGCTCCCTTGCCGTTGAACATCTGGCATTGCTGGCCTGCCGGAATCTGTTTGCCTGTCCATGCCGGATCGGCGAAGCTGACTTTCAGGGCCGGCAGTTTGTCGGCGACCGGTTTGTAGCCACCGGCGGAGACGCAGGCACCCAGAATGAGTGCCAGCGGAGCGATTGCCATCAGTTTGTTCACAGCCGAGTCCTCTCAAAATGCGTAAGAAAACGGCATATTATCAGCGCTGGCCTGGGTTTCGGAACCTCAGGCGTGAAGAATCAGGTTGTCCCTGTGAATTATTTCCGCTTCATCGACATAGCCGAGGATGCTTTCGATTTCGGCGGTCGATTTGCGGGCAATCAGCCGGGCTTCGCCGCTACCGTAGTTGCTCAGGCCGCGGGCGATTTCACGGCCATCCGGCGCGATGCAGGCGACAGCGGCGCCACGCTCGAACTCACCTTCGGCGGCGATGACGCCGATCGGCAGCAGGCTCTTGCCGGAGCTCAGGGCCTTCACCGCACCATCGTCGAGCAGCAGGCGGCCGGCGAGTTGCAGGTGGTCGGCCAGCCATTGCTTGCGCGCGGCCAGCGGCTGTGTTTGCGAGACGAGCAGGGTGCCGACGGCCTCCCCGCTGGCCAGGCGCAGGATGGGGTCGGTTTCACGGCCGCTGGCGATGACGGTATGGGCGCCGCTGCGGGCCGCGCGCTTGGCGGCGATGACCTTGGTGATCATGCCGCCGGTGCCGACACTGCTGCCGGCGCCGCCGGCCATCGCCTCGAGTGCCGGGTCGCCGGCCGTGGCTTCCTGGATCAGCGTGGCTTGCGGATCCTTGCGCGGATCGGCAGTGTAGAGCCCCTGCTGGTCGGTCAGGATGATCAGTGCGTCGGCTTCGACCAGGTTGGCGACCAGGGCGCCGAGGGTGTCGTTGTCGCCGAACTTGATCTCGTCGGTGATGACCGTGTCGTTTTCGTTGATGATCGGCACGACGCCCATTTCGAGCAGGGCATTCAGGGTCGAGCGGGCATTCAGGTAGCGCTTGCGGTCGGCGAGATCGTCGTGGGTCAGCAGAATCTGGGCGGTATGGATGCCGTATTTGCTGAAGGCCGCTTCATAGACTTCGACCAGGCCGGCCTGGCCGACAGCGGCAGCGGCCTGCTTTTCGTGAACGGTCCGGGGCCGGCGTCCCCAGCCGAGACGCTGGACGCCGCAGGCGACGGCGCCGGAGGAGACGAGAATGACCTCCTTGCCCGATTGGCGGACGGCGTGAATCTGCCGTGCCCAGTCGCTGATCGCCGGCAGGTCGAGGCCGGCGCCGTTATTGGTGACGAGGGCAGAGCCGACCTTGACGACGAGGCGGCGGGCGGAGGTGAGGCGGGTCGTGCTCATGCGTCTTCAGTGGCTTCGTCGTCGTCTTCGTCCATCCCGTCTGCTTCGGGTTTGGCCATCTGTTCCAGTGCCTCGCTGATGGCGTAGATCAGCGGCCTGGTGCCTTCGCCATTGATGGCGGCGATCGGGAACACCGGGCCGTCGTATTTCGTCGCCTTCTTGTAGGCCTTCAGGAAATCCTTGATCGCCTGTTCGCGGTCTTCTTCCGGAATCAGGTCGAGCTTGTTGAGGACCAGCCAGCGCGGCTTGTCGGCCAGTTCCGGATCGTGCTTGACCAGTTCGCCGACGATGGCCTTGGCGTCGCGGACCGGATCGGCATCGGGGTCGATCGGGGCGATGTCCACGAGGTGTAGCAGGATGCGCGTACGCTGCAGGTGCTTCAGGAAGCGGATGCCGAGGCCGGCGCCGTCGGCGGCGCCTTCGATCAGTCCGGGGACGTCGGCGACGACGAAGCTCTTTTCGTCATCGACGCGGACGACACCGAGATTCGGATGCAGTGTGGTAAAGGGGTAGTCGGCGACTTTCGGCCGGGCCGACGAGATGGCGCGGATCAGCGTGCTCTTGCCGGCGTTGGGCAGGCCGAGCAGGCCGACGTCGGCCAGCACGCGCAGTTCCAGGCGCAGTTCGAATTCCTCGCCCTGTTCGCCGTTGGTCTTCTGGCGCGGAGCGCGGTTGGTCGAGGACTTGAAATGCAGGTTGCCGAGACCGCCCTTGCCGCCCTTGGCGATCAGCACCTTCTGGCCGTCCTCGGCGAGGTCGGCGAGGATGTCGTCGGTGGCCTGGTTGTAGATCACCGTGCCGACCGGCATACGCAGGATGATGTCGTCGCCGCCGGCGCCGTACTGGTCGGCGCCGCCGCCGTTCTCGCCGCGCTTGCCGATGAACTTGCGGGTGTAGCGGTAATCGACCAGGGTGTTGATGTTGCGGTCGGCGATGGCGTAGATGCTGCCGCCGCGGCCGCCGTCGCCGCCGTTGGGGCCGCCCATCGGAATGTATTTCTCGCGCCGGAACGTCGCCGCGCCATTGCCGCCGTCGCCGGCCTTCACGTAGATCTTGGCTTCGTCGATGAATTTCATGTTCCGTCTGCTTTCCGATTGCTGCGCTACAAACTAAAAAGCCCTATCCGGCGGATAGGGCTTTTGCTTCCGCGGGGCCGAATTACTCGGCGGCCGGGACGATGGTGACCGTGCGACGCTTCTTTTCGCCCTTGATGGCGAACTGCACGACGCCGTCCTTCAGTGCGAACAGGGTGTGATCCTTGCCGCAGCCGACGTTTTCGCCGGCGTGGAATTCGGTACCGCGCTGGCGAACGATGATGTTGCCGGCGAGGACGAACTGGCCGCCGTAGCGCTTGACGCCAAGTCGTTGTGCCTGTGAGTCGCGGCCGTTACGGGAACTGCCGCCTGCTTTTTTGTGTGCCATTTGTTAGCTCCTTTTCCGGACTCAGGCAGCGATCGTGTCGATGCGCAGTTCGGTGTAGTTCTGGCGATGGCCCTGGCGCTTCTGGTAGTGCTTGCGACGGCGCATCTTGAAGATCTTGACCTTGTCGTGGCGGCCGTGGGAAACCACGGTGCACTTGACGGAGGCGCCAGCAACGAGCGGGGCGCCGACCTTCACGGACTCGCCTTCGCCTACCATGAGGACCTGATCGAGCGTGATTTCTGCGCCAACGTCTGCCGGTATCTGTTCTACTTTGAGTTTTTGGCCAGCGGAAACGCGATACTGCTTGCCGCCGGTTTTTATGACCGCATACATGGGTTGGACTCCGAAAATAAACCAAAGGGTGCTACGAAGAACCGCGCATTATACGGAAAAGTTTCGCGAAGTCAAAGCCTTGTCGTGGCCCTGTGGTAAACTTTCGCGCTTTCAACACAACACGTTCTGCGCCCTCGCTGGCAGCGGGGCGACTTACCGAGTGGAGCTTCTCATGGCTGAAATCACCACGGCCTCCGGCCTGATCTACGAAGACACCGTCGTCGGCGACGGCGCCGAAGCCAAGGCTGGCGATCATGTCGTCGTCCATTACACCGGCTGGCTGACCAACGGCAGCAAGTTCGACTCGAGCAAGGACCGCAACGATCCGTTCGACTTCCCGCTCGGCATGCGCCACGTCATCGCCGGCTGGGACGAGGGCGTGCAGGGCATGAAGATCGGCGGCACGCGCAAGCTGACCATCCCGCCGCAACTGGGTTATGGCGCCCGCGGCGCCGGCGGCGTGATCCCGCCGAATGCGACGCTGGTCTTCGAGGTGGAGCTGCTCGCCATCCAATGAGCGCTTCCGGCAACGACAATCAGTACAAGCCGCCGGCCGACGATCCGTGGGCCAAGTGGCGCAAGCCCGAGGCGCCGGCGGCTGAGCCGGCTGCGACGCCGGCGCGCCGCGAGGCCAAG
>WBUO01000482.1 GCA_008933675.1 Dechloromonas sp. | reverse complement strand
TCCATACCGAGGACGCGGATATCGCGGGAATGCTGTTCGGCAGCCAGCCGCTGTCCGGCATCCGGGTATTCAACATCCGCCTGCGCCACGCCGATGGCCGAATCCGTTGTTGCCGCGGCGAAGCCTGCGACCACCACGACCCCACGGGAAGAAGGCGCGAGATTCGCCTGCAGGACGCCCGCCGGCTCGCCGGGAAGATCGACGTCGGGACGATGATGCTCAACTTCCGGGCGATGATGGAAAGCACCGACGACTACATCTATTTCAAGGATCGCAACCACGTCTTCACGGGAGCGAGCCAGACCCTGGTCAGCCTGACGCAGCCGGCCGAACGGTGGACCGACCTGCTCGGCAAGACCGATTACGACGTCTTCCCGGAAGCCTACGCCGACATCTACTACCGTCTGGAAAAGGCCGTATTCTCCGGCCTCAGCGTTGCCCAGGAGATCCAGGAATACCGCACCAACGACGGCCGGATCGGCTGGGTGGACAATCGCAAGTATCCGGTTCATGACGCCGCCGGCGAGATCGTCGGGCTGTTCGGCGTCGCCCGCGACGTAACCGTGGAACGCCGGCAGGCCGAGGAGCTGCGGGAGAACGAGGCGCGCCTGCGCCTGGCCCTGAAAGCCGCCAACCAGGCCTGGTTCGATGTCGACCTGAGTACCGGCAAGGTCAGCGTCAGCGAGGAATATCCGCGCCTGCTCGGCCACGACCCCGGCGATTTTTCGAGCACCGTGGAAAACTGGCTGAACCACCTGCACCCCGAAGACCGCGCAGCGACGCTGGCGGCCTTCCAGCAGTGCATCGCTGACGGCGGACCGCACAGCATGGAATACCGCCGCCAGACGCGCGACGGGCAATGGAAATGGATCCGCTCGATCGGCAGGATCGTCGCCCGCGACGATCAGGGCAGATCCTTGCGCATGCTCGGCATCCACACCGACATCACCCAGCGCAAGGAAGCCGAGCTGCAGCTCGCCAGCTATCAGCAACACCTCGAAAGCCTGGTCGAAGCCCGCACCGCCGAACTGCAACTGGCCAAGGAGGCGGCGGAAGCGGCCAATATCGCGAAGAGCGCCTTCCTGGCCAACATGTCGCACGAAATCCGCACGCCGCTCAATGCCATTACCGGCCTCGCCCACCTGCTCGGCCAGAGCGCGCTCGACGCCCAGCAGACGGACCGGATCGGCAAACTGAACGCCGCCAGCCAGCACCTGCTGGAAATCCTCAACGCCATCCTCGATCTTTCCAAGATCGAAGCCGGACATTTCCAGCTCGAAGATACCGCCATCAATCTCGCCGCCATCTGCGCCAACGTGGCGTCGATGGTGCATGCCCGGGCCGCTGCCAAACAGCTCGCCGTGCGCTGCGCACTTTCCCCGCTTGCTCCCAACCTGCGCGGCGATCCGACCCGCCTGCAACAGGCCCTGCTCAACTATGCGGCCAATGCGGTCAAGTTCACGGAGCATGGCAGCATCACCATTGGCGTCAGCCCGGTCGAGGAAGACGAACGGAGCGTCCTGGTGCGTCTGGAAGTCAGCGACACCGGCATCGGCATCGCCCCCGAGGTGATACCCCGCCTGTTCTCCTCCTTCGAACAGGCCGACAATTCGACCACCCGGCGCTACGGCGGCACCGGCCTCGGCCTGGCCATCACCCGGCGCCTGGCCAGGCTGATGGATGGCGACGCCGGTGTCGACAGCCAACCGGGCGTCGGCAGCCGCTTCTGGTTTACCGCCCGCCTGAAGAAAGGCGAACGGCCGGCGGGTAGCGAGTCGGTCGGCGCCAGCACCTGCGCCGAGCAGGAGATACTGGCCCGCCACCGCGGAACCCGCCTGCTGCTGGCGGAAGACGAACCGGTCAACCGCGAAATCACGCTCGCCCTGCTCGCCGATGCCGGTCTCGAAGCCGATGTCGCCGAGGACGGCAGGGCCGCCCTGGCGCTGGTCGCCGCCAACGACTACCGGCTGGTCCTGATGGATGTCCAGATGCCGCAAATGGACGGTCTGGAAGCCGCCCGCCGCATTCGCCAACTGCCGGGCCGCGAGCAGCTGCCCATCCTGGCGATGACCGCCAACGCCTTCAGCGACGACAGGCGGCGCTGCGAGGAAGCCGGCATGAACGATTTCATCGCCAAACCCGTCCAGCCGGAAATCATGTTCGCGACGCTGCTCAAATGGCTGCAAAAGGCGTAAGCCGAAGCAACGGCAAGCCTTTTCGCCGGCGGCGGCCGGATCAGTCGGCGGGCAGTACCCGCCGGTAG
>WBUO01000481.1 GCA_008933675.1 Dechloromonas sp. | reverse complement strand
CCTGTAGTGTGCAAAAACGCCGACGTACTATCAGCGATTCATGCGTCATCGTCAAGCATCATGCGTTGCTGGCGATCCATGAAATCCTGCAGGCTGTCGATACCGCGCAATTGCAGGATGGTGTTGCGTACCGCCGCTTCGAGAAGTACTGCCAGGTTGCGACCTGCAGCAACGGGAATGACCACTTTACGCACCGGAACCCCGAGTACTTCCTGAGTCTGGGCATCGAGAGGAAGACGGGGCGCATCGGCAGCGGCGGCCGTTTTCTGCAGATGGACGATCAGCTTCAGCTTCATTTTCCGGCGCGAGGCGGTTTCGCCAAAGATGGTCCGGATGTTGAGCAGGCCGAGACCGCGCACTTCGAGGAAATCCCGCAGCATCCCGGGGCAGCGACCTTCGATGGTGGTCGGCGCGATGCGCGCCATTTCGACGACGTCGTCGGCAACCAGTCCATGCCCCCGGGAAATGAGCTCGAGTGCCAACTCGGACTTGCCCACTCCCGAATCGCCGGTAATCAGCACGCCCATCCCCAAAACATCCATGAAAACGCCGTGGAGGCTGACCGTGTCAGCTAGGCGGGCCGACAAATAGATGCGCAGCAGATCGATGACGGCCGAACAGGGCTTGGGTGAATTGATCAGGGGAGTACCGGTCTGGGTACAGGTTTCGACAACCTGGGACGGCGGTGTCAAACCATCCGCAACAATGACGGCCGGCGGCTGAGCGCTGAGCAAATCGACGAACATCGCGCCGAAGCGCCGTTCGCCAATATGCATCGCCCAGTCGTACTCAGCCAGGCCAAGCACCTGCAAGCGCTCGGGGTGAATGATGTTGATATGGCCGACAAGATCGGCCCCGTAGCTGTTGGAGCCCTTGATTTCGATACGACGGTCTGCGTTCTGGCCGATATGCCAGTTCAACAGCAGCTTTTCCCGATTATCTTCGTAAAGCTGAACCAGGCTGACGTGACGCACGACAGGAACTCAGGATTGGAATAGCGCGAGAACTGCGGTCGGCTCGGCGGCAGTCTGAAGCTTCTCCCGGAAAACCCGGTCCGAGAAACGCTGGGCAAGTTCCGACAGGATCTGGAGATGCTGCTCGGTAGCCTGCTCGGGAACGAGCAGGACGAACAATAGATCAACCGGTCGCCCATCCGGAGAGTCGAACGGAACCGGCGTCGTCAGGCGCATGAATGCACCGGCCGCCTGTTTCAGGCCCTTGATGCGGCCATGAGGAATGGCGACGCCTTGGCCCAAACCGGTGGAACCGAGTTTTTCGCGGGCAAACAGGCTGTCGAAAATGGTGGAGCGGGCCAGACCCAGGCGGGCTTCGAACAGGATACCGGCTTGTTCGAAAACGCGTTTCTTGCTGCTGGCTTCCAGATTCAGCAGCACCTGATCGGCGCTCAGTAGATTGTTGAGAGGGTTCATAGAAGTGGATAAAGCAAAGCCGCAGCTTGCGCTGCGGCCATTGGGCGCTTATTCAGCGGCATGCAGCCCGGGCTTTTCACCACGATGGTGATCCTGGACTTTTTGCTTGTGTTTCTGGACCTGACGATCCAGCTTGTCGAACATCGAATCGATGGCGGCATACAGGTCGTCGCCGGATTCTTCGACGTGCATGTCCTTGCCCGGAACGTGAACGGTAACTTCGGCCTTCTGCTTCAGCTTTTCGACAGACAGTACCACGTTGACGCCGGTTACTTTATCGAAGTGGCGGATTACGGGGTCCAGCTTGTTTTCCACGTATTCGCGCAGGGCGGGGGTAACTTCGATGTGATGACCACTGATCTGCAGATTCACTTTTTTCTCCACTCTCTACAGGGTCTTACGTAAATTGACCGGGGGGATGTTGAGCGACTCGCGGTATTTGGCTACCGTACGTCGGGCAACTACGATTCCCTGCTGGCCTAGTATTTCGGATAATTGACTATCCGACAAGGGCTTCTTGCCGTCCTCGGCTCCAATCAATTGCTTGATCAGCGCCCGGATGGCCGTGGCAGAACAAGCCCCACCGGTATCGGTGGCGACATGGCTGCCAAAGAAGTATTTCAGTTCGAAAATGCCGCGCGGCGTGGCCATGTATTTCTGGCTGGTCACGCGCGACACGGTCGATTCGTGCAAGCCGAGTATGTCGGCAATTTCGCGCAGGACCAGCGGCCGCATGGCGACTTCGCCATGCTCGAAGAACTGGCGCTGGCGGTCGACGATGGCCTGCGTGACGCGGTGGATGGTCTCGAAGCGTTGCTGGACGTTCTTGATCAA
>WBUO01000101.1 GCA_008933675.1 Dechloromonas sp. | reverse complement strand
GTCGTTCAGTCTCGGCCCCTTGCTCACCACCGGCGCCGTCGAAGCGCTGCTGACCTGCGCCAGCGACGAACTGAAAGCCATCTACCTGGAGAAGATGATCACCGGCCAATGGACCGGCACGATGAACCTGACCGAGCCGCAGGCCGGCTCCGACCTGGCCCTGATCCGCTCGCGCGCCGAGCCGCAGGGCGACGGCAGCTACCGCGTCTTCGGCCAGAAGATCTTCATCACCTACGGCGACCACGACATGACCGAGAACATCGTGCATCTGGTGCTCGCCCGCCTGCCCGATGCGCCGGCCGGGGTGAAGGGCATCTCGATGTTCCTGGTGCCGAAGTTCCTGGTGAACGCCGACGGTTCGCTCGGCGCCCGCAACGACGCGCACTGCGTCTCCATCGAGCACAAGCTCGGCATCCACGCCAGCCCGACCTGCGTCATGGCCTACGGCGATAACGGCGGCGCCGTCGGCTACCTGTTGGGCGAACCCAACCGCGGCCTCGAATACATGTTCATCATGATGAACGAGGCCCGCCTGGGCGTCGGCCTGCAAGGCATTGCGCTCGGCGAACGCGCCTACCAGCAGGCCCTGGCCTATGCCCGCGAACGCAAGCAGGGGCGCGACGCAATCACCGGCGAGGCGCTGGTCAGCATCGACAGGCATCCCGACATCCGCCGCATGCTGCTGCTGATGAAGGCGCGCGTCGAAGCCGGCCGGGCGCTGACCTATTACACCTCCGGTCTGCTCGACCGGGTGCATGCCACCGCCGATCCGGCCGAAAGGAAGCGCTGGCTGTACCTGGCCGAATTCATGATCCCCATCGTCAAGGGCGGCGGCACCGAGATGGGCATCGACGTCACCTCGCTCGGTATCCAGATCCACGGCGGCATGGGCTTCATCGAGGAGACCGGGGCCGCGCAGCACTGGCGCGACTCGCGCATCACCACCATCTACGAAGGCACCACCGGCATCCAGGCCAACGACCTGCTGTTCCGCAAGCTGATGCGCGACGGCGGCGCCACCGCCCGTGTCGTCTTCGGCGAAATCCAGGCCACCGCCGAAGCGCTGGCCGCCTCGCCGCGGCCGGAACTGCAGACCTTTGCCAGGAGCCTCGGTAGCGCGCTGAAAGCCTGGGTCGCTGCCACCGAATGGCTGGGCGCCAGCGCCCAGAACGGCTACTCGGCCGTGCTCACTGCTGCAGTGCCCTACCTGCACCTGGCCGTCACCGTCAGCGGTGGCTGGTTCATGGGCAAGGCAGCGCTGGCCGCCGCCGCCCATCTCGATGCCGGTGAAGGCGACAGCGCCTTCTACCGGCGCAAGATCGCCACCGCCTGCTTCTACGCCGACCAGCTGCTGCCGCAGGCGCGCGCCTTCAGCGAAACCGTGCAGGCCGGCGACCGGGCCTTTGCCGGCGTCGAAGACGTGCTGAGCTGATCCGGGCATCATCCGGCCGGCGCAGCCGTTTGTCGCCGGCCGGCGTTTTCCGGTACCTTGCGCCTTTGCCGTTCCGGCAAGGCAACGAGGAGTGAACATGGCCATCGGCTGGATGACGATACTGCAGAACGTTCCGTGGTCGGACGTGATCCGCAACGCCCCGAAAGTCGCCGACGGCGCCAAGAAACTGTGGCGCAAGGTTGGCGGCAAGGGCGGGGAGGATGAGGAAACATCGGTGGCCCCGGGCGCCGACGCCGATCAGCCCCCGGCCGCGCAACTGGCGGCGCTGCGCGCCCAGGTCGAAGCCCTGCACGGGCAGATGCTGGCCTCGTCGGAAGTGATCCAGGCGCTGGCCGAACAAAACGCCCAGCTGATCGTGCGCATCGAAACCCATCGCCGACGCTTGCTGTGGCTGGCGGCCGGCAATGCGGTCGCGCTGCTGGTGGCATTGGCGGCCTGGCTGCGCTGATCTGGGGCGTCGCAACCAACATTGCTGCCACCGCTTTGCGGTAATTCAAATGGCATGTTTTTTTGGGGTGTGCTAGCTTCTGGCCTGTCATAAGGTAACCCGGAGGATGGATGCGAGCACTTCATATTCTGGCTCTTCTGGGGAGCCTAGGCGTCGCGCCGCGAGCGGTCGCCCTGATACCGTCGGAGGTGTTCGCCAAAGCAGGGGCTGGGGTGGTCGTTCTGGAGGTGTTGAACGAGCATGGACAGCTCGTGGCGGCTCAGTCGGCCACGGTGGTCGGTCCGGAACAGTTGGTGACCGCATGCAACGGCCTTGAGGGGGCTGCCGGCCTTCAGATTACTGCTCATTCGGGAAGCGTTCCAGTCGTGGTGACGGCACGTGACCGGGAACGTAACCTCTGCCTCCTTGCTGCCCGTGGCCTGAAGGCAGGACCACTGCCTTTTGCGACCAGTGACTTGCCTACCGGGACCCGAGTGCTTGCCATTTCCAATGCGCTGACCCTTGGGGTTGGGATTTCGGAGGGCATGATCTCCGGTAGACGCGCTTTCCCGGTCGGTAGCCTGATCCAGTTCACTGCCCCCATATCACCAGGTTCGGAGGGCGGCGCACTTCTGGACGAAGAAGGAAGACTGGTGGCCATCCTTGACTATCACCGCCGGGATGGGCAGAACGTCAATTTTGCCTCTCCGGTGGCCTGGGTGATGGAAGTGAAGGCCCGGGCGCATGCCGCCGAATCCCATCTCAAGCTGTTTGATCGCGCCATGCTTCTCGCGAAGGAGCAAAAGTGGACGGACTTGCAAGCGCTGGCGGAGGATTGGTCAAAAATGGAGGCGGACAGTGCAGATCCCTGGCGGTTTGCCATCACTGCAGCCAAAGCTCTGGGCGACCAGGATGGTGAGTGGCGCGGCTGGCAGGAGTGGCGTCGTATCGAACCGGGGTCGTCGGAGGTCGCGGTGGGCTTCGGCCGGGTACTGTTGGGGCGTGGCCTGAAGCAGGAGGCCCTGGATCTCGCCCGGCAACTCACCACCGGAAGAGCGGTGGATGCTGCTTCGTGGCTTTTTCTGGGACAAGTGCAGCAGGCCATGGGCCAGTTCGCCGAAGCTGACCAGAGCTATCGCCGGGCGCTAGATATGGATCCATGGCTGATTGCTGGCTACCAGGGGCTCACTGGACTCGCCCAGGCGCGCGGCGACAGCAAGACCGCCATAGCGGTGTGGCGGCGTCTGTCCGGTCTCTTCGGCGAGGCTACTTGGGCGCGGCTCGGCCTTGTTCAGGCCTACCTTGCCGCAGGTGATTCCCGGCGGGCATGGAGTGCTCTGACTCAGGTGGCTATGGACGACGCCGATGCCCCCCTGCTCTGGTACTGGAAGGGCGTCGTCCTCGCACGTCTCGGTTGCTCCGAGCAGGCGATCTCGGCCTACCGCACGAGCCTTGAAAAGAAGTTCGAACATCCGGATTGGGCCTGGGGTGGAATTGGCCATGTTCAGGCCGAACAGCGCGCCTACCGCGAAGCTGCGGAGGCTTTCCGGTTCGCGGTAGAAGCCAATCCGGACTACGACGAATGGCGGTATCAGCTTGCAGTCAACCTCAAGGATTCCGCCTTCGGTGCAGATGCATTTGCCATTACGACAGATCTGGTCACCAAGCATCCGGAAATGGCGAAGTATTGGCGTCAGCATGGTTTTACGCTAGCGACACTCGGCCGTGCGATGGAAGCGATTCCCGCCATGGAACGCTCGCTGCAGTTGGAGCCGAAACAGGGCAAGCTCTGGGCCGCCTTGGTGGAAACCTATCAGCAGGCCGGTCGGCGGGAGGATGCACGACGTGCCTACGAAACCTTGCGCGGCATTGACGCGGAACTTGCCCGCATTGCCTACCGCAATGTGATTCTCCCTTACGACGAGGTATTGCCATGAGGCCCTGGCGTGTGGCTTTCGGGCTGGCTTGGGGGCTTGCAGCTGCCGCCGCTTGGGGCGAAACGCCTGCTGACGATACTCAACGGGTATTCGCGCAGGTATCACCATCGGTTGTGACGGTTAGGCTCCTCGACCACGAAGGCGCTGATGACGGATTGGGTAGCGGCGTTGTCATCGGACGCGGGCAGGTAGTAACCAACTGCCATGTGGTGCAGGAAGCCGTTTCGGTACGGGTTGCCGCCGCCGGTGCGGAATTTCCGGCCAAGTGGGTACGCCAGGATCCGGATCGGGACATTTGCCTGCTGGCAGTCGATGGTCTGGCAGCGCCAGCCGTGGCTTTACGCTCAAGTCAGTCTCTGGAAGCTGGTGAACCAGTATTCGCTGTAGGCAACCCGCTGGGGCTCGGCTTGGCCGTGAGCCATGGGTTGGTGTCGGCCAAGGTGGTACGGGGCGGATACCCGATCGTCCTCGCCACTGCCGCCATGTCGCCAGGCTCCAGCGGCGGCGGCCTCTTTGACCGGGATGGTAGGTTGGTGGGTATCACCACCGCCATCTTGGGCACAGGTCAAAACCTCAATCTGATTCTGTCGTCCGATGGGCTGGAGCGTTTGGCCACAACGGGCAAGACGCCAGAGGTTTCATTACCACCGTCCCGCGAGCACTACTGGAACGAGGAAGCAGTTGCTCTACAGGCCGCCAACGACTGGCCCGGGCTGGAGGTTCATGCACGAGCCTGGATGGCTACCCGCCCCAAGGCAGCCGATGCATTCACATTCCTTGGGTTATCCCTACGTGCCCTAGGTAAACCGCAAGAATCCGCCATTAGCCTGAAAATGGCGGTGGAATTGAATGATCACTATGCATTCGGCTGGTTGCAATATGCAGCCACATTGAGGCTGCTCAATCGCAAGGCTGAGGCTTACAAGGCGCTGGCACGCGCGATAGATCTGCAGCCAAGCGAAGGCCAACCAAGAATGTTGCGTGCCGATTGGCTACGAGCGGACGGGCAATTGGAAGAGGCTCGCCGTGAAATCAAGGAAGCCTTGCGGCTGGCACCTGGCCAGGGGCCAGCGTGGCGTACCCTGGGACTGATCGAGGATACTCGGGGTGACACCGGCGAAGCCCAGCGCGCTTTCCAAACCGCTCTTCGACTGGGGGAGCAAGATGCCGTCGTGAAGCAGCGACTGGCCCAGATTCTGGCAGCCTCCGGCAAGCCTGATGACGCGAGCCGGTTGCTCGCGGCCAGTGGTGAGTCAGAAACGGGGAGCGCCATGACACACCTCGCCATCGGCTTGGCCGAATTGAAGCGCGGGCGCCTGGGGGCTGCAGAAGATGCGCTGCGGAAGGCCGTTGTTTCCAACCCCGGCTCGGCGGAGAGCTGGAATGGGCTGGGCAACGTTATGGTTCGCTCCAGACGCCTTAATGAGGCCGAGGCGGCCTTCGATCGGGCGGTACAGTTGGCGCCGAACAATGTCGAGATGCTCACCAACCGCGCGATCGTCCGCCACGATTTGGGAAGCAAGAGTGAGGCGTTGAAAGACGCGCATCGTGCGACGATAATCGACCCGAACTTTGCACCGGCGTGGAGTATTTATGGAGTCGCTCTCGCCGGTCAGCGTAATTTCCGCGAAGCCGCTACCGCCCTTAGCAAAGTAGAGGTATTGGGCAAAGCTGGCATTGCTGACCTAGTGAATTTGGGCGAAGTCCGTGCCGAGGTCGGGGATATGGACGGAGCGCTCAGAGCGCTTGCGCGGGCCGAGGCGATCGATCCGAAGCATCCCGGAATGTGCATCACCACCGCCAAAGTGCTGGGTCGCAAAGGCGATGTCGCCCTAGCCTTGGGCTACCTGGAACGCGCCTTGAAGGAAGATCCAACCAACCTGAATGCCTGGAGCAGCAAAGGTTACGCCCTGCTGAAACTCGGCCGTCTGCCGGAAGCGGTTGAAGCCCTGGAAACCACTGTCCGTTTGGGGCCGGATTTCGCCAATGGCTGGATCAACTTGGGCGAGGCACAGTTGCGGAGCAAGAACCTGGCTCGGGCGATCCCGGTGCTGGAAAAGGCGATCGCTCTGGCCCCGGATGCTATGGATGCTCGCCTCTACCTCTGCCAAGCCTACTTGGCGGCCCGCCTACCGGCAAAGTCCCGGGAGCAGGCCCAATCCCTTCTTGCTCGCGAACAGATGAAGATTCCGGCCCTCGGCATCATCACCATGAGCTATCTCGTGGAAGGGGATTCGGCTGCTGCAAGAACGGCTTATTTGAAGCTTAAGGCAGTTGCGCCGGCGATCGCCCGTAATCTTCGCGATCAGGGCATTGCCGGCAGACTTCCTGCGGCCATGGCATTGCCTGAATAACGCCGGGTCAAGCCGGCAAGGATTCGTACAGTGCAGTCCTTGCGCTGCATCCCGTGCCGCGCTACGGTCAGGCACATCTATCCTGTTGGAACCCCCTATGAAACTGCAGCATCTCGCCATCGGCGACCGCTTCGAATACGACGGCGATGTCTATGTCAAAACCGGCCCTCTCACCGCCGCCTCGGAAAATGGCGGGCAGCGGGTGATTCCGCGCTCGGCCGTGTTGCGGCCGGTGGCGGTGGCCGAGCCGTCACCGGCGGCGGCTGCCGGACTCGAACGGCAGAAGGTGGCGGCGGCCTTCGCCACCTTCTATGCGAATTGCTCCGGGCTGGTCGGCGACAACGACCGGCGCGAGCTGGATCTGGCGCGCCGGAAATTCCTGGGCAGTCTCGGCCTCGATTCGGGCGACTGAGCCAGTCGCAGCAGGACGCCTATTCAGCGGCCGCCAGGCGCTCCCAGGCCACCGGCTCGTTGTCCTCCAGCATCTCGTAGCCGGCCATTGCCCGTAGCCGCTGGCGGAAGGTGTTGCCGCGGAAGCGGCGGATCAGGTGGGTGATGGCGGGGCTGTGGGCGAGGCCGGCAGGTAGCGCCAGGCAGTAGCGGTCGCGCAGCAGCGGCACGAAGCCGAGGTCGTAGCGGGCGGCGGCGGCCTCGATGCCGAAGCCGACGTCGGCGTGGCCGCCGGCGATGGTCGCCGCCACCGCGTCGTGGGTGAATTCCTCGTGGGCGTAGCCGGGAATGTCGCGGGCGTCGAGCCGGTTGGCGGCGAGCAGCTGGTCGATCATGCTGCGCGTGCCGGAGCCGCGCTGGCGATTGACCAGGCGCAGGCCGAGGCGGGCGACGTCGGCCAGCGAGGCAATGCCGAGCGGGTTGCCGGGGGCGGTCAGCAGACCGTGCTGGCGGCGCATCACCGGCAGGCAGACGTATTGCCGCGGCTTCAGCCAGCGGCCGAGCCAGGCCGTGGCCTGCTCGGCCGGCCAGTCGTCGGGCAGGTGGAAGCCGGCCACCTCGCAGTCGCCGCGTACCAGCGCTGCCAGTGCTTCTTCACTGCCGCGCCAGAACAGGTCGACGCCGGTGTGGCGGCCGTTCTCGATCCAGTCGGCGAGTGCCAGGTCGTGGCTGGCGGCGATGCGCAGGTGCTCTGGCGCATGGCTGTGTTCGGGAAATAGCACGTCCTGCAGGCGCTGCGTCCACGGCGCATGCACATCGGCCAGGGCAGCCCGGGCGACCTGGTCCAGCGCCAGCAGCTTTTCGCCGAAGTCGGACAATTGCGTGCCGCGGCCGCGTTCCTTGCGCACCGGGTTGTGGCCGAAGGTGTCTTCGCAGCGGCGCAGCAGGCCCCAGGCGCCGCGATAGGAGATGCCGGTGGCCGCCGCTGCCTTGCCGAGCGTGCCGAGTTCGCGCAGCGCCAGTAGCAGGTCGAGCAGGCAGGCGGCGTCGGCCGGCGGGAAGGCCGGCCCGAGATCCCAGTTCCAGCGGATGCCGCCGGTTGTGGTGGCGGTACTTGTTGCAGTCTTTGGCATATTCGGTTCCGTGCCGATTCTAACCTACGCTCCGGCTTCGGCTCCCGACCTGGCGGGTGCCGCGACAACAACAACTCCGGAGGAAGACAAGCCATGAAACCCCGTCGCATCCTGCTTGCCGCCCTGGCGTCGGCCGGCCTGCTGTTCGCCGCCGGCAGCCATGCCGCCGAGCGCACGATCACTGTTGCCTCGACCACATCGACCGAGCAGTCCGGTCTGTTCGGCCACATCCTGCCGTTGTTCGAGCAGGCCAGCGGCATCAAGGTCCGCGTCGTCGCCCTCGGTACCGGCCAGGCGCTCGATACCGGCCGGCGCGGCGATGCCGACGTGGTGTTCGTGCACGACAAGGCGGCGGAGGAGAAATTCGTCGGTGAAGGCTGGGGCGTGGCGCGCCAGGAGGTGATGTACAACGATTTCGTGCTGGTCGGGCCGAAGGCCGATCCGGCCAGGGCAGCCGGCCAGGATATCCACGCCGGCCTGCGCCGCATCGCCGAGGCCAATCCGCGGCCGCCGTTTGTGTCGCGCGGCGACAAGAGCGGCACGCATGCCGCCGAGCTGCGCTACTGGAAGGCGGCCGGTCTCGACCTGCCGGCGATCAAGGGCGAGTGGTACCGCGATACCGGCTCGGGCATGGGGCCGGCGCTGAATACAGCGGCCTCGATGAATGCCTACATCCTGGCCGACCGTGGCACCTGGCTGGCGTTCAAGAACCGTGGCGAGCTGGCGATCCTGGTCGAGGGCGACAGCCGGCTGTTCAACCAGTACGGCGTGATCCTGGTCAATCCCGCCAGGCATCCGCATGTGAAGAAGGAAGACGGCCAGCGCTTCATCGACTGGCTGGTCTCGCCGGCCGGCCAGCAGGCCATCGCCGGGTACAGGATCGGCGGCCAGCAGCTGTTCTTTCCGAACGCGGCGCGCTGAGTAGCATCTCGTTCCTGCGCCCCGCAGGCAGTTCCCTTGGGGGCGGGAATGACGGCCTGGCTTACTTGCCGAGCAGGGCCGGGGCGACGGCGTCGAGGTCGGCGCCTTTCAACAGCCCCATCTTCTTGTGGATGACCTTGCCGTTGCGGTCGATGAACAGCGTGTAGGGCAGGCCGCCCTTGCTGTTGCCGAGCGCCTTCATCAGCGGGATGCCCTGTTCCTTGGCGACGAAGACCGGGTAGTCCATCTCGTAGGCCTTGGCAAAGTCCTTGACCGGCTCGGCGCGGTCCTCGATGCCGATGCCGAGCACCTCGATCCTGCCGTTATGGGCATGGCGGAACTTGATCAGTTCGGGAATCTCGGCCTTGCACGGGCCGCACCAGCGAGCCCAGAAATTGACCACCAGCGGCTTGCCCTTGTAGCGGGACAGTGCGACCGGCTTGTCGTCGACATCGGCGAGCGTGGCGGCAAAAAGCGGGTCGGACGAAGTTTGTTCTTCGGCGCAGCCGATCTGGGCGAGGATGGCCAGGGTCAGGGCAGCGAGCAGTTGTCTCAAGGCAGGTCACCACGGCGGAACAGGACGTAGCCGATGGTAGCACTGACGAGGCCGAGCACGGCCGGATAGACCAGGGCGAAGACCTTGTAGCCGGTGGCGCCGAACAGGTCGAGGATGACGAATGCCGAGGGGCCGAGGACGATCAGTTGCGGGTCGAAGAGGGCCAGCGCGGCGGTGCGGAAGACCTGCAGCGGGTTGGCCAGGGCCAGCGTGATGGCGATTTCCGGTGCCACCTTGCCCTGGATCATGACGCCGAGCAGGATCAGGTCGAGGAACAGCAGCAGCGCCAGCCAGACCATGAAGGCGGCGCCCTGGGCCATGTCGGTGCTGCGGGCGATGGCCGAGATCAGCATGCCGATGCCGAGGAAGCACATGGCCATCACGGCGAGCAGCGCGGTGTAGTAGCCGAACATGCCCCACGGTACTTCGATGTCCTGGAAGGTGGCCCACAGCGTGGCACCGAGCATGGCCAGGAAGACCGGCGCGAAGATGACGATGTAGCGGCCGACGATCTTGCCCCAGAACCAGGCCGACAGGGATACGGGCAGCGACAGCAGGTATTCGAAGACGCCGGCCTCGCGGTCGCCGGCCACCGAGCGCACCGTGGTGATCAGCACGAAGATCGGCAGGATGGCCATGGTCAGCTGGATGTAGGTGACGAGCAGGCGCGACAGGCCGATGAAGCCGAGCACCCGCGATTCGGTCAGGCCGAAGACGAAGAGCAGGGCGACGATGCCGCCGAAGACCAGGGTGTAGATCTGGAACCAGCGGGCGCGCAGCGATTCGACGATGTCCAGTTTGGCGGTCAGCCAGAGTTGCTTCATTTTGTGTTCAGCCTTGGTGGTTGAATCGGGGTCGGGGCGGCACTGCCGGTCGCCATCACTTGCCCTTGGCCAGCACATGCTCGCGCATGCTGGCGAAATCCTGGCTGCCGGCCTGCGGCTGGGCCGTGGCGGCGAAGTTGTAGCCCATCGGCGAATGGCGGCCGAGATAGTGGGCCTGGCGCGGGTCCAGCCATTTGATGTCCTTACCCTTGCTCGACATGTCGGCGACCCACATGCGGGTTGCCGGTTCGGCCATCCACGGTTGGTCGGCGGCCTTGTCGCGCAGCCAGAAGATCAGGCAGCCGATGTCGTCGAACTTGTAGACGGTGTTGCGCGGCCCGCCGCGCAGTTCGGCCGCGAAACGGCGGTCGGAGATGACCATGCTGCAGCGGACGCAGGTGTCGCGATCCCACTTGATTTCGGCCATGCCTTCCGGCCAGCTGTCGGCTTCGCAGCCGGACAGGACGGCGGCCAGCGGCGTCAGCAGGAAGCCGCCAAGGCCGAGCCGGACGACGAATTCGCGGCGCCGCGGTTGCCAGTTGCGATGGCACATGGTCAGGCCTCGGACAGCGACAGGTCGCCGACCAGCGCCGTGTAGCGGGAAATGATGCCGAGGAAGCGCAGGCGGTCGGGGCCGGCGATGCTGCCTTCCCATACCAGGTCGGCGTCGCGACTGGTAAAGCTCCAGCCGTCCAGGGCCTTGGCGAAGGCCGGCTCGAAGCGTTTGAGGACGATGCGGCAGGCCAGCCGGGCGGTCAGCGTGACATCGTCGGCAACCTTGTCGTCGAGCACGATCTTGCCCATGTCCATCTCGATGACGCGATTGACCAGCGCCGAGACTTCGTCGAGACGGTGGCTGGAGATGATCATCGTCGCATCCTCCAGGCGTTCGGCCAGCAGGTCGAAGAAGATCTTGCGCGCTTCCGGGTCGAGGTTGGCGGCCGGCTCGTCCATGACCAGCACCTTGGCGTCGCGGCCGAGCGCGATGGCGATCAGCAGCTTCTGCTTCATGCCGCCCGAGAGACGGACGAACTGGCGGGTCAGGATGGCATCGACATCCAGCCCGAGGCGTCGGGCGATGCCGTGGATGCGTGCCGGGTCGGTGCCGCACAGCGAGGCCGAGAAATCGATCAGCTGGCCGACCGGCATTTTCAGCGGTGGCGGCAGTTGCGGTACGAAGCCGATGTTGCCGAGTACGGCGGTGCGGTTGCTGCGCGGATCGAGGCCGTCGATGGTGACCTTGCCGTCATACGTGTATTCGCCGAGCAGGCAGCGGATCAGCGTGGTCTTGCCGGCGCCGTTGGAACCGATCAGGGCGACGCGTTCGCCGAGGCCGATGGCGAGATCGATGCCGTCGAGAACGCGGACACGGCGGAAGGTCTTGGCGAGTTGGGAGAACTGGATCATGGGCGGATTATAGGAAGCGGTCTGCCGGGCGACCTTGAATCTGGATCAAAAAATACCGGGACCATCTATTCCGCGGCCTCGGCGGCGATGGCGGCCAGCAGGGCGGCACGGACATCGTCGGGCAGCGGCAGCGGTTCGGCCAGTTCGACCAGGCTTGCCGCCGGCACGGCCAGAAGTGCGTCGTGCAGGATGGCCAGCAGCTTCGGCACCTCGAGATCGGTGGTGATCAGCTTGGCCGCGTCAGCCGCCAGGCGGGCGATGTTGGCGCGCGGCGTGTCGGTGCCCTTGATCAGCAGGATGACCAGCGACGGCAGTTCCCAGGCCTGGGCCAGCGCGGTGGTCAGCTGGCGGAAGGTGAAATCGATCTCCGATTCGCGCCGCATCAGCGCCCAGAAACGCTCGTTCCAGTCGCGCGTGCGGGTTTCCTTGTCGGTCATCTCGGGCGCGAAGTGCCAGAGCAGCAGTTCGCCGGTCTCGACCAGCAGGGCCGCCATCGAAACTTCGTCCGGCGAGACGTCGGCCCGCCGGTTGGCCCAGGCGCGGGCGATCGAGCAGGCCAGCACGGAGCGGAACTCGCAGGTATGGCAGCCGTCCGGTACGTCGCCCAGGTCGGGGCTGGCGATGACGATGCCTTTCAGTTCGTCGTAGCCGGTCTGCAATACGGCGGCCAGCGGCGTCGTCGTATCGTGGCCGAGCTGGCGCGAGCGGCGCTGTTCAGCCCGGCGCAGCAGCTTCAGTGCCAGGTAGGGGTCGGCATAGACGATGTTGACCAGGTCGCGCGCCGACAGGCTTTCGTGCTGCTCGCTACCGCCAGCCTCGATGGCGGCGATGATGGCGCGGGTCCGGGGCAGGACCGGGGTGTCCTTGTCCCGGAGAAACTCCACCCATTGATTGATCCCCCATTGCCACTGGTGTTCCTGCATGTTCGACTCGCGACGGGATGCTATTGGATAGGCGGAAGAATACGCCATCCGGCGTCCTGCCTGTGTGTCGGCGGCATGCCGGAGTCAGGCCCGGTGGTTCACGATGAAGGCCCGGGTGGTCAGGTAGAGCACAAGGCCATTGAGCAGATGCCAGAGGAAATGGGTGCCGAGCGGCCAGCCGGGGCAGAGCCACTCGTCGAGCGAACGGCAGGCCAGCGCGACGAGAAAGATGGCCGAGGCCCACCACAGGATGTTTGGCTCGTTGCGGCCGGCCTGGCGATGGAGGGCGGCCAGGGCGGCAATGAAGAGCAGGGCGCCGGCGTATTTCAGCGAGCCGTTCAGCCATTCCGCCGGCAGTTGGGCGAACCCCGCGTTGACCAGCAGGAAGGCAGCGAGCAGTCCGCCGACGGCGGCACGTCGCCAGCCGGCTATGCGGCGCAGGTAAAGGCCGAGGAAGCAGAGCTGGTAAATGAAGATGGGCAGCAGGTCGGCCAGCATCGTCAGACGGCTGGCGAAGGTGTGGAAGAGGAAACTGCCGACGCCGATGACGGCGACGTTGCCGGTCAGCAGCAGGGCCGGCCAGCCGGCTTGTCTTCCGCCGCGGCGCAACAGGACGAGCAGCATCAGGGCGGCGACGATGAAGGAGAGATTGGTCAGCGCGTTGACCGGTTCCGCCCAGAAGGCGCTCGAGCTGCGCTCGCAGTAGAGGTCGATGGCGGTATCGGCTGGCTGGCTCATGGTCGGCGGCTGGTTTCCGGAGAAGTCGCGGTCTGCCCGCATGATACCCGGCGCCCGCCGGCTGGTGGCGCACCCGGCAGCCGGTGCGAGTCGACGCAGGTGCCGGATTTGCCTTGCCGGGCTTGCCCCAGGCGAGGTGCCGGCCGATGCCGGGGTGAAGACGGGGTATGCCAGGCGACGTCTTGAAGTCTCGTCATTTGCCGGACGGATCACTAGAATGCGCACGGCAAATCCGCCGCCACGACGCAGGATGTCATGATGAACAAAACGATGACTTATGAAGAGCACCTCGACGAAGTCGCCACGCTGCTCACCGAGAT
>WBUO01000100.1 GCA_008933675.1 Dechloromonas sp. | reverse complement strand
GGGCGAAGGCGCCGGCCAACCCGGCTGATCCGCTGCCGGGTGTCGCCTCACAGGGCGCTGTCGTTGCGTCCGGCCGGCAGCGTGGCGCGCAACTGGCCGACCAGCGTGTCGATGGCGTCGGCCAGTTGCAGGGCGTGGGTGGAAAGATCGCTGACGCCGGCATGCGCGGCATCGAGCAGTTGTTCGGCGCAGTGCGCGATTTCCCGCGCGCCCAGGCTGCCGGCACCGCCCTTGAGCGTATGGGCGATGGCGCGGATGCCCTTGTCGTCTCCCGCCGCCGCCAGTTGCCGCAGGCGCGGTGCATCCTCCCCGTGGCGATCGGCCAGCAGCGTCAGGAAGCGGACATAGACCGGCAGGCGATTGCCGGCAATTGCCAGGCCGTGAATCAGATCGAGTTCCTTGATCGCCGCCAGGCGTGACTCGAGATCGGCTGGCGCTGCCACGGCTGCCGGGGCGGGGGCCACCCCGGCGGGTGCGCTGCTGCGCTCCGGCAGCCAGCGCAGCAGGGCGCCGTAGAGCAGCTCCGGGTCGAAGGGCTTGGAGACGAAGTCGTTCATGCCGGCGGCCAGACAGTTGCGCCGGTCCTCCTCGAAGACGTTGGCCGTCATCGCCAGGATCGGAATCGCCTGCCAGCCGGGAAGGCGGCGAATCTCCCGCGTCGCATCGAGGCCGTCGAGCTCGGGCATCTGCATGTCCATCAAAACCAGGTCGTAGTGGCGGCGGCATGCCATGTCGACGGCCGCCCGGCCATCGCCGGCCGTCTCGACGACGAGGCCGACGGCCTGGAGCACGTCGCGGGCGACTTCCTGGTTGATCTCGTTATCCTCGGCCAGCAGGATACAGGCGCCGGCGCGGCTGGCGGCCAGTGTGGCGGCGGCATCGAGCCGGCGGGCGGCGTCGGTCTTCGGCTTCATGCCCTGGCCGCGGTGCAGCTTTGCGGTGAACCAGAAGGTGCTGCCCTTGCCGGGTTCGCTGCTGACACCGGCCTCGCCGCCCATCATGCGGGCCAGGCGGCGGGTGATCGCCAGGCCCAGACCGGTGCCGCCGTAGCGTCGGCTGATCGAGGTTTCCGCTTGTTCGAAAGCGGTGAACAGGCTGGGCAGCTTGTCCGGCGCGATGCCGGGACCGGTGTCGCTGACTTCGAAACGGACGCGCAGGCTGTCGCCGTCGTCCGCCTCGAGCCTGGCGCGCAGGGCCACCGAGCCGCGCTCGGTGAATTTGACGGCATTGCCGGCATAGTTGAGCAGGCCCTGGCGCAGGCGTACCGGATCGCCGCGCAGCCAGATCGGCACGTCGTCGTAGTCGATGTCGATCGTCAGACCCTTGCTCTTCGCCGCCTCGCCGATCATCGAATAGGTGTGGTCGAGCACCTCGCCCAGCGCGAAGTCGATGTCCTCGAACTCCATGCGGCCGGCCTCGATCTTCGACAGGTCGAGGATGTCGTTGATGATCGACAGCAGGTGGAAGGCGGCCGAATCGATCTTCTTCAGGCGCAGGCGCTGTTCGTCGTCGAGCGGCGACTGGCGCAGCAGGTGGGTCATGCCGATGATGGCGTTCATCGGTGTGCGGATCTCATGGCTCATGTTGGCCAGGAAGGCGCTCTTTGCCCGGGTGGCGTTTTCTGCCGCCTGGCGCATCTGGATCAGCAGGTTTTCCTTTTCCTTGGTTGCACCGATGTCCTCGATCAGCCAGATGGCGCTGTCCGGATGGGTGACCGGATCGAGCGGCTGCCGCAGGATGTGCGCCCAGAAGCGGCGGCCGTCCCGGCATTCCAGCTGGGCTTCCGCATCGAGTACCGCGGTGTTGCCGGCATCGCCCCAGGCGTCGGCCGGCAGTGCGTCGCCGGCGGCACCGTGCAGCAGGCTGCGGATCGCCAGGCCGGTCAACTGGCCGTCGTAGGCAAAACCGAACAGGGCGGCAGCTTTCGGATTGGCGCGCACGATGTGGCCGTGGGCTACCGCGATGACGCCGGCCTGGATGTTGCCGAGGATGGTCTCCAGCTCGGCGGTGCGGGCTTGCACCCGCTTTTCCAGTTCGCCATAGACGCCGACGTTCTCCAGCGCCACCGCCGTGGTGTCGGCCAGCGCCTGGAGCACTTTCAGCTGTCTGGCAGTCGGTTGATGGCTGCGCGCCCAGTAGATGCCGATGGCGCCGATCGGTGCCGACTGGCGGATCGGCACCATGGCCAGGCTCCTGACGAAGGTGGGCCGGTAAGCGTCGGCCGGAATGCGCGGGTCGGCATAGATGTCCTCGATCACCGCCGACTGCCGTTGCAGCATCGTCCAGCCGCTGATGCAGGCACTCATCGGAAAGCGCATTCCCTTCCACAGCGGGCTGATCGCATCCTCGTCGGCGTAGTGGCAGAGGTCGCCATCGCGCAGCACGAAGGTCGCCCCATCCGCCTCGCCGAGCTTGCGCGCCGCATGCTTGACGATCTCCATCACCGTGGCCAGATCGCGGGCACCGGACAGCTGCTGTACCACATCGACCAGATGCTCCATGGCCTGTACGTATTGCAGTGCAGCATCCGGGGATGCAGTCTCGCGAGAACCGGATTCGCTGTTTGCCATGACGCTCTCCCGTGAATGACCGGACAGACGGGGTTCTGTCAGGGGGAAGGTGTTGCGCAATGCAAGCCAATGTCATTGCGCCAGGGCTCATTGTAGGTGCTGCCGACGGAACACTCCATATGCCAAGAGTATGAGTGTGGCGCGGGTTCCGAGTTCCCGGGAATTGCCGGCAGGCCGGCATGCCCTTGCGGGGCGGCTCGGGAGAGCGGCGCTGGCCTGGGGCGGAGCCGGGCCAGCGCGATGTTTCAGCCGGAGATGGCCGCCGCCTTCGCCCGCGCCGCGTGCGCCTTGCGGTAGCTGTCGAGCAGGCGCTGGTGGCGGTCCAGCCCTTCCAGCTGCATGCTGGTCGGCGTCAGGCCGTGGAAGCGGATGCTGCCATCGACCGAGCCGATGACCGCGTCCATGCGTTCGTTGCCGAACATGCGGCGGAAATTCACCACGTAGTCGTCCAGTTCCAGCTCGTCGTCGAGCAGCACTTCCAGCACCACATTGACCGCCTGGTAGAACAGGCCGCGCTCGGCGGTGTTTTCGTTGTACTGCAGGTAGGCCTCGACCTGTTCCTTGGCCGCCTCGAAATCCTGCAGCGCGAGGTTGATCAGGAGCTTGAGTTCGAGGATGGTCAGCTGGCCCCAGTCGGTGTTCTCGTCGAATTCGACGCCGATCAGCGTGATGATGTCGGTGTAGTCGTCGAGTTCGCTCTCTTCCAGGCGCTCCAGCAAGGCTTCGAGGCCGGCGTCGTCGAGGCGGTGCAGGTTCAGGATGTCGGCGCGGAAGGCCAGCGCCTTGTTGGTGTTGTCCCAGATCAGGTCGTCGACCGGGTAGATTTCCGAGTAGCCGGGCACCAGGATGCGGCAGGCGTTGGCGCCGAGCTGGTCGTAGACGGCGACGTAAACCTCTTTGCCCATCTCGGCGAGGATGCCGAACAGCGTGGCGGATTCGTCGGCGTTGGAGTTTTCGCCCTGGCCGGAGAAATCCCACTCGACGAATTCGTAATCGGCCCGGGCGCTGAAAAAGCGCCACGACACGACGCCGCTGGAATCGATGAAGTGCTCGACGAAGTTGTTCGGCTCGGTGACGGCGTTGCTCTCGAAGGTCGGCCGGGGCAGGTCGTTGAGGCCTTCAAAGCTGCGCCCCTGCAGCAGTTCGGTGAGGCTGCGTTCGAGCGCGACTTCCAGGCTCGGGTGCGCGCCGAAGGAGGCGAAGACGCCGCCGGTGCGCGGGTTCATCAACGTCACGCACATCACCGGGAACTGGCCGCCGAGTGAGGCATCCTTGACCAGCACCGGGAAACCCTGTTTTTCCAGTTCCTCGATGCCGGCGACGATGCCCGGGTATTTGGCCAGCACGTCGGCCGGCACGTCGGGCAGCGCGATTTCGCCTTCGAGGATTTCGCGTTTGACGGCCCGCTCGAAGATTTCCGACAGGCACTGCACTTGCGCTTCGGCCAGCGTATTGCCGGCGCTCATGCCGTTGCTGAGAAACAGGTTGTCGATCAGGTTGGTCGGGAAATACACCGTCTCGCCGTCCGACTGGCGCACGTAGGGCAACGCGCAGACGCCGCGTTCGGTGTTGCCGGAGTTGGTGTCGAACAGGTGCGAGGCGCGCAGCTCGCCGTCCGGGTTGTAGATTTCCAGTGTGTAGTCGTCGAGCAGGCCCTTGGGCAGCGCGTCCTTCTTGCCCGGCTTGAACCAGCGCTCGTTCGGGTAATGCACGAAGGGCGCGTTGGCGAATTCCTCGCCCCAGTACTGGTCGTTGTAGAAATGGTTGCAGCTCAGGCGCTCGATGTATTCGCCCAGAGCGGACGCCAGCGCGCTTTCCTTGCTGGCGCCCTTGCCGTTGGTGAAGCACATCGGCGAATGCGCGTCGCGGATGTGCAGCGACCAGACATTGGGCACCAGATTGCGCCAGGAAGCGATCTCGATCTTGATGCCCAGCCCGGCGAGCAGGCCGGACATGTTGGCGATGGTCTCTTCCAGCGGCAGATCCTTGCCGGCGATGAAGGTCTGCGTGTCGGCGTCCGCGCTGACGGTCAGCAGCGCCTGCGCATCGGCGTCGAGATTCTCGACTTCCTCGATGATGAACTCGGGGCCGGTCTGCACCACCTTCTTGACGGTACACCGGTCGATCGAGCGCAAAATGCCCAGCCGGTCCTTGGCCGAAATGTCCGGCGGCAGCTCGACCTGTATCTTGAAAGTCTGCTTGTAGCGGTTTTCCGGATCGACGATGTTGTTTTGCGACAGCCGGATGTGCTCGGTCGGGATGTTGCGCGTGTCGCAGTAAAGCTTGACGAAGTAGGCCGCGCACAAGGCCGACGAAGCCAGGAAGTAATCGAACGGCCCCGGCGCCGAGCCGTCGCCCTTGTAGCGGATGGGCTGATCGGCGATGACCGTGAAGTCGTCGAATTTGGCTTCCTGGCGAAGCTTGTCGAGAAAATTGACCTTGATTTCCATGCGGGGATCCAGAAAAGGCGTTTTGCAACGGGGCGTTCAGAACGAACCGGCCGCCATTATCCGGGTTTCCCCGCGCCAAGGCCGCGCTTTCCGGCCGGCAAGCCGCCCTCAGGGATTCAGCGGGCGCTGATCGTCCGCATCAGCCACCAGCTGCGGCACTTGTTCCGGCTCCTCCGGCAGTGCACGGCACCCCGTAGCGACCCCTTTGGCGGTTCCCTGGCGGGGGCTGTCGATGCCTTCCCCGCTCAGCCTGGGGCTGTCCTGTGGCGATGCCGGGGGGGCGCGGAAACTGGCGGGCCGGCGGTCTGGATGCGGAGCGGGAGTGCCGCTCATTGCTGCCCGTCAGTGGAAGGCCTGTGGCCAAGTAGCTCCCGATGGCTGCCATCGTGCTCCCGATAGCCCGTGTTTTCATGAGTCGCTTCATCGTGCGGGCCGGAGCATGTGGCTGTTCGGTATGCTTCCCTTCCGATCATTTTCCCCTTCCGACCATGGATCATTTCACTCAACTGCTGGCCATCATCCGACGCAAAGCCGTTTTCGACCGCAACAATCCCTGGTACCGCGGTCCCGAGAGCTATCTGAACGGCCTGCACGGCGAGGTCGCCGAGGTGCTGGAGGAAATGGGCCGGGCGCGTAGCTGCTATCTCGAAGACGAACTGGGCGACCTGTTGTGGAACACTCTTAACGCCATCGTTGCCCTGGAGAAAAGCACCGACATCCGGCTGGAGGCGGTATTGCAGCGTGCCTGCCGAAAGTTCGAGAGGCGCGTTTCCGGGTTGGAGGCCGGGGAATCCTGGCAGGCGATCAAGGCCACCCAGAAGGCCGAACTGGCCGCCGAACAGATGGCGGCCGACAGCCGCGGGCCGGCATCCGCGGGTAATTAGCGGGGTTTGATGAGAATGGCCTGCAACAACACCAATTACCCTGATGAACTCCGTCGCGCCGGAATCGAAGGACGGGTGGTGGTCAGCGCGACGATCGAGCCGGATGGCTCGGTGTCGCATGTGCGGGTTGTGTAAACCCAGCTGGTTGTTCAGTGCGGTGATGCGGGAGATTGGCGGCTGATATTGAAGGCTGGCATGAGGTCTGTGCCAGTTGTAGTGATGCAGCCAGAGCCGCAGATGCTGAGCGCGGTGGCCGGCGGATTTTTCAGATCCGCGCGAAGAAAAAATTTGGCCTCGCCTGGCGGAGTTGCTTTCATGCGGTGAAGCTGCCATTGTCTGCACCCCTGAAATCCTTCCGATCCACGCCGTGGATCGCCCGCCGACCGATGAGCTGCCTGCTGCAATCCTCCGCATATTCCCCGGGTGCCGGCCGATGAGCGTGCCGGACAAACGTCGCGCATTGGCCGCGGAGCTTGCTGCGGCGGCTGCGGCCTATCAGGAGGCGGCCGTGATTCCGCATTGCCCGAAGTGTGCCGAGCCGTGCTGTCGCCTCAACAAGCTCGTCCTCGAGCTGACGTGGAAGCAGGTCCGGGTGTTCTGGCGGCTGGACGAGGCGCGCAAGGCGTTTGACCGGCGGCTGGCTGCCGGCCAGGGACCGCAGGAGATTCGTGCCGGCAACGGGCTCTACTACGCGCATGGCAAGCCTTGTCCGGCTTATGACGATGCGGGCAGCTGCCGGGTTTACGGGCAGGAGATCAAGCCGCCCGGCTGCTCGGATTTTCCGGTCTATGAGGATGGTGGGGTCGTGATGGCTGATCTGCGCTGCGAGGCGGTCGATCTGGCGGCCCTGGCGCCCTGGCTGGCGCGGGCGGCCGGGCCGGGGGCGCGTATCGTCCAGACGGCGGACAAGACCTTTCCCTTCCTGGTCACGCTGGCGGTGAAGCCGGCGCCGGGCAAGGGCGGTGCCCGCAGGCGGCCGCGCGGCTGAAGCGTTTGCTGCCGGCCGGCGTCGCGGCCGGCACTGTCCTACATTTCGCAGATGCCGTTGCGGATCGCGTAGCGCACCAGGCCGGGAATGTCCTGGATGCCCAGCTTGTTCATGATCTGGGTGCGGTAGGTTTCGACGGTCTTGACGCTGATTCCGAGTTCGTAGGCGATTTCCTTGGTGCGCTTGCCTTCCACGGTCATCGCCAGGACGGCAGCCTGGCGGGCGGTGAGTTCGCGGGATTTCCGCTCGCGTTCGAGATAGGCGTTGAGCACATCGCGCGAGATGCCGGAGGGTATCCATATTCCGCCGTGTCTGACGGTCCGGATGGCGAGGATCAGTTCCTCGGTGGCGGCGTTCTTGACGACATAGCCGTGGGCGCCGAGGCCCAGTGCGGAGTTGACGTGCTCCTGGTCGGCATGCATCGACAGCATGATGATCCGGCTGTTTTCGGCGATCTCCTGGATGCGGCCGATCAGCTGGAAGCCGGTCATGCCGGGCATCGCGATATCGAGGAGGACGACTTCGGGTTGGCGTTCGCCGATGATGCGCAGCGCTTCCTCGGCGTTTCCGCTGTCGCCGACGACCTTGATCTCGGCGTGCAGCCCGAGCAGGGCGACCAGGCCGTTGCGGACCAGGTGGTGGTCGTCGACGAGAACGACTTCAATGGGTTTCATGGGTTTGCTTGCCTATGGGGATGTTGGCGCTCAGCAGCGTGCCGGCATTCGCGCGCGAAGCAATGGAGACGGTGCCGTTCTGCTGGCCGATCCGCTCGCGGATGCCGAGCAGGCCGAGCGAATTCCGCTCGTTGGTGCGTTCGTGATGATCGACGTCGAAGCCTTCCCCGTCATCCTTGACCTCCAGGCGGAGCTGCGATCCGTCGATGGTGATGCTGATGGAGATCAGGCTGGCCCGGGCGTGGCGGATGGCATTGGTGATCGCTTCCTGGACAAAGCGGAAGGCCGTCAGCTCGACATCCGGCGGGAAGCGGCGCTGGCCGATCCGGTTGTCGAAGTGGATGCGCGTATCGTCGAGGGCGGGCAGATTCTCGATATGCCAGTGGATGCCTGCGCCCAGGCCAAGCTGGTCGAGCAGGGGCGGGCGCAGGCGGCGGGCGATGTCGCGGATGGTACTGGCGATGTCGTCGATGGCCCGCGTGGCCGAGAGCATCGAATCGATCCGCCTGGGTTCGTCGGCAACTTGTACCTGGGCGGTGAACAACGAGATTTTAAGGGCGGTCAGCGCCTGGCTGACCTGGTCGTGCAACTCCATCGACAGCCGGTGCCGTTCGCTTTCCTGGATGTCGAGGTGGCGCCGGGCCAGGGCCTGCAGCTGCTGGCGGAAATTTTCCTGGAGCAGTTGTGCCTGCTTGATGTGCGTGATCTCCGTATAGGCGAGCAGCGCACCCGCTTCGCCCTGGTGCAGGGGGCTGATGTTGAGGATGAACCAGCGTTCATCGTTCGCTGTCCGGCAGACGGATTCCATGGCGAAGCGGGGAATCACGCCGGCCAGTACCGCCCGCAGCCCGGCGCCGGCAGCCTGCGCCTGCTGCCGCTCGGCGTCGTCGGCCCGATCGCAGATGGTGAAGAAATTCACCCCGATATGCGGATCGCCGATGCCCAGGCTCCACTCGCTGTTGCCGGCGTTTTCCAGGGCAAACAGCCGCCAGGCGTGATTGGCCTGGATGATCGTGCCTTCCCGGTCGGTGACGGCCATCTGGGCGGGCATGGCGTTGATGATGGCGGCGTTCAGCTCTTCCTTCTGACGAAGCTGCGCTTCGGCTTCCTCCAGCCGGGTAATGTCGCGAAGCTGTGCCAGCGCAAAGCGCTGACCATCGATGAGCAGTTTGGTGACCTTCACCTCGACCGGGATCAGGTGTCCATCCTTGTGCCGGTCGCGGCTGCGGAAGCTGATGCTGCCGTCGGTCAGCAGTGAATCCCAGCTGCGTTCGAACTGCTCGCGCGTCATCTCCGGGTTGATGTCGAAGACTGACAGTTCGCGGAACTCCTCGCGGGAGTAGCCGAAGGTTTCGCAGGCGCGCCGGTTGACGGTGATGAAGCGGCCGTTCTCGTCGGAGACGAGGAGCATTTCGCTGGCGTGCTCGAAGAGTATCCGGAAGCGCCGTTCGCTTGCCTGCAGCGCGGCGTGCGCCTGGCGTTCGCGGGTGATGTTGCGGGCGATGCCGACCACGCCGTAGAGATCGCCCCGGGCCGAGAAGACCGGGCTTTTCGTGGTTTCGAAATGAGCCACGGTGCCGTCCGGCAGGGAAAAGGCCTGCTCGAAGGTGGACATCTGGCGCGTCGCGATGACGTGGCGGTCGGTGGCGAGGAAATCCTCGCTGTCGGCGCTGGTGTGCAGTTCCTCGTCGGTCTGGCCGATGATCATGTCGGCCGGCCGGTTCAGCGCCTGCTCGACAGCCGGGTTGCAGGCGATGTAGCGACCCTCCGTGTTCTTCAGCCAGACCGGGTCGGGAATGGCGCGCAGCAGCGCCGAGAGGCGCTCGCGCTCCATCTCTGCCGTCCGTTGAGCCGAGCGGATGGCGGAGACGTCGGTTCCCATGGCCAGGTAGCGACCGTCGGGCAGGCGCTGGGTGATCAGTTCAAGATCGATGCGGTGGCCGTCCTTGTGCCTTACCTGCCAGTCCTGGCGGAGAAAGGGAAGCGTGGCGAGCGCTGCCACATGTGCCGCCAGCTGGCTGGCCGCGCCTTCCGGCAGAAAAAGGCTGACCGGCTGACCGCGGGTTTCCTCGAGGCTGTAGCCGGTAATGTCGACCATGGCCCGGTTGGCATATATGACCCGCAGTTGTGCGTCGCAGATCAGGATGCCTTCACGCGCCTGTTCGGTAATGGCGGCAAACTCGATGTCCTGGGCCAGACGTTCGCCGAGGAAGCGGCGGATCAGGGCGTGGAGCAGGTAGGCAGTCAGGGCGACGAAGAACAGGCCCTTGAGGATATGGAAGAGGATTTCCCGCGGCGCGGCCTTGAGTGTCTCGCCGAGGATGAAGTCGGAAACCAGAATCCAGACTGCGGCAACCATCGCGTAGCTCGACACGATCCGCAGCAAGGCCTTCCGGTCCCTTTTATTATGCATTTCCCATCCCGATGCACTTGCAGGCCCCAGTGAGCCCGCCGCAATCAACGATTTGAACAGCCCGCCATCTTGGTGTATCCGACAGGGCGTTATCTATCGGTTAATTCGTTCATTCGGGCTGCGATCTTCCTGATATGCGAAATGGATTATATTGCAAATATGGCAAAAATACCATCCTGTCTTGATGGGTATTTTCCGCTAATCCTTTAGAGGGGATAGGGGCCGCGAGGTTCGCGTCGCCGGACAGATATTTGCCGCTGTTCAGCCGTTTGCCGCGGCTTCGTCGGTACCGGAAAGCAGGCGAGCCGGGCGCCTGCGCAGACAACGGCCGTTCTCAGTGCACCGTGGGTTCGGTGGCGCCGAGTGCCGACAGGCCGCCGTAAAGTGCCTGCGTCGACGCTTCGAAGTGGCGAACCGCTTCCGGGATGGCCAGAAACTCGCCGCCGGCGATCTGCAGCAGCAGATCGTCCGAGGCGTTGGCCATGGTCATCCGCAAGCTGAGCACTTCGGCGATTCTTCCGGCGTAGGCGACGGGCTGGTGACTCAGCGAGATGTCGGTATGCAGATCGCCGATGGCACTGTCCGGATCGCTGTCCACCTCGACCCGGGCGCTGGCTCCGCGCTCGAGAATGCTGACGAACAGCTTGTCGCAGATGCTGATCGCTTGCTGGATCACGCAGATCTGGGCCAGCAGGACCTGCGACTGATGATTCATGTACAGGATTTCGCGGATCAGGTGTTCGTGCGTCCGCTGCGTTTGGAGCGTGTTTCCCCGGTTTTCCGGAACTTCCAGTTGCCGCCTGAAGCTGTTGCATCGCGCGGCGAGCCGCCCCGAGCTTTCCCAGAAACTTTCGATCAGGTCGGAGATGGTGAGCCGGAACTCCAGAACCGTCTCCATGCAACGCTTGCGCTCTTCCGGCAGGGACAGGGCGCAGGTCGAATCGCCATGGATTTTTTCCACCAGCTGCTGAAGGTTGCTTCGCGACGCCTGCAAGGTCACGGAGACGCGCCCCAGGGCGCTGGCCAGGAGGGCGTAGTTCCCGGTCATGGTGGCATCGCCGGCTGTGCCGGAGGTCAGGCGTGTATTCATCTGTCGGTGTGTTGGGGAATGACAAAACGATGGCGCTTGGCGCAGATTGTTGAATTCGCGGCGGACAGGCGCAATCAGTCATTTGTCGGCCGTTACCTGCGCAAACCCTGATCCGCGCGAGGCACCGGCAATTCAGCCATTGGCTGCTCCGGCATCGGGTTTTTCGCAGCATGCACTTGTCGTTTCCCTGATTCGTTGCCCTGGTGCATGACGGACAATTCCCCGATACCAAGAAAGGCAGCAGTCAACCAGGGGGATGCGTGACGGACACGCCGAATTGTGCAAGTGGTCACTGCCACCGGATTCTGTTTCTTGCCGATCGGCGGGCGGATGTCGTCGCCCTCGAAAACGAGTTGCTGGCTGACGGGCTGCCGGTACGTATCCGCTGCGTCGGGCGCGGGCAGGCATTCAGCCTCAGCCTGTTGGGCGATGGTCTGGAGGCCGACTGGGACCTGCTGGTCATCCAGGCCGAAGGCAGGGCGCATCAGGTGCCCGCATTGTGCGCCCTGGTACGCTGGCACCGCCCGGCCTTGCCGATCATCCTGGTCGGCGAGGCGCTGCCCGGCGAAGTGCTGGCCGACTGTTTCCAGGCCGGGCTTTCCGATTTCGTTGCCGCCGGCAACTTCAAGCGCTTCCAGGCCTCGGTGCGCAGGCAGCTGATGCAGGAGCGGCGAAACGGCGGCCAGGGGCTGCCGGCGATCTTCGAGGCGGTCTCGCGCGGTTCGCGGAACGCGGTCTGGGGCAAGGATCTGGCGGGGCGCTACACCTTCGTCAATGCGGCTGCCTGCCAGCTGTTGTCGCGGCCGGCGGCGGAAATCATCGGTCGCCACGATCGCGAGTTCTTCGACGGGATCGTGGTTGGCCAGCTGGTCGAGCGGGATCGTCTGGCCATGGTCAGCGCCGACGGTACCTGTGGCGAAGAAGTCTTCGGCCATGGCGCCGGCAGCCAGACCCTGCATGTCATGCGCGGCGCCGTTCACGATGCCGACGGCAGCATCGTCGGGGTCTATGGCATTGCCCGCCCGATGACCGAGCCGGGCCGTCTGGAAATGATCTCCCGCGCCTATAACCGCCTGCTGGCGCTGTATCTGGCCCGTGTCCCACTGCCCGCATTCCTGGCGGCCCTGTGCGAGACGGTGGAGTCCCTGTTGCCGGCTTGTTCGGCGGCCGTGATGACGGCCATCGAGAACGGCACCTTGCTGTCGAGAATCGGTGCCAGGACGCCCGAAGAGCCGGTGCCGGTGGATGAGGAAGGGCCGCCGTGTGCGGCCGCGGCGGCGCGCCGCCAGGCCGTGTTCATCGGCGATGTGGAACAGCTGGCGGCGGAGCGGCGACGCCTGTTCGGCCCCGAGGTGCGGGCCGCCTTTTCGATCCCCGTCTTCGACGGCGCACACGATCAGTTCGCTGGCGATTGCTTCGCCGACATGGCGTGCGCCATCGATTGCGGCCTGGCGGAAGGCGCCGTCTGTCGCTGCCTGGCGGCCGGTCGCACACACCAGTTGCTGGGTACCTTCGATCTGCGCTTCGGGCGGCCGATGGCAATCACGGCCAGTTTCAAGCGCATCGTGCATATGGCGGCGAACTTGGCCGGTATTGCCCTCGAGCGGCACGCCGAGGAGCTGGAGATGCAGAAGTTCCGCCTGGCCGTTGACCAGAGCCCCAACAGTATTGTCATCACCAATGCGAAGGCGGAAATCGAGTACGTCAATGAGGCGTTCGTGCGCTCTACCGGTTATGGACTAGCCGAGGTCAGGGGGCGCAATCCCCGTCTGCTCCAGTCGGGCGAGACGCCGCCGGAGCGCTATCTCGACTTGTGGGGCGCCCTGGTGCGCGGGCAGTCGTGGGCCGGCGAGCTGGTCAACAAGACAAAGGATGGCCGGCTGGTCACCGAGTACGAGATTTTCTGTCCGATCCGCCAGGGCAACGGCGAGATATCGCATTACCTGTGCATCAAGGAAGACGTCACCGAAAAGAAGCGCAATGCCCGGGAGCTGGAGCGCCATCGCGATCATCTGCAGGAGCTTGTCGATGAGCAGACGCAGGCGCTGAGGCAGGCCAGGGACGCGGCAGAGGCGGCAGGACGGGCGAAGAGCAGCTTTCTGGCAAACATGAGCCACGAGATCCGGACGCCGCTGAATGCCATCGTCGGCCTGACGCATCTGCTGCAACGCCAGCAGCCCAGGGACGACCAGTCGATCAAGCTGGAACGCATCGCGGCGGCGGCGGACCATCTGCTGTCGGTGATCAGCGACATCCTCGACATCTCGAAGATCGAGGCCGGCAAGCTGACGCTGGAGGAGCGGCCTTTCGAACTGAATGCGCTGCTCGGCCAGGTTTCGTCGCTGGTCATGGAGCGGGCGAGCGACAAGTCGCTGGCGCTGATCGTCGATCCCTGGCCAGGGCCCGTGGCCGTCTGCGGCGATTCGACGCGGCTCGGCCAGGCTTTGCTGAACTTCCTGAGCAACGCCATCAAGTTCACCGAGCGCGGCAGCGTCACGCTCCGCGGGCGGACCCTGGCGGAAGAAGAGGCGTCGTTGTGCCTGCGCTTCGAAGTCGAGG
>WBUO01000480.1 GCA_008933675.1 Dechloromonas sp. | reverse complement strand
AATCATGCCACTACCAAGACCGCGGAAAGGCTTAGTCCTCAATGTCAAGGGTCGCCCGGTTCCATTTTCGTTTTGGCCCGTTTATCGAACTATACGACGATACGGCCTTCAATCGACGTTGTTCGCACTCGATCCGTGGAACGTGATTGTTGCCAGTATCCGCCAACGATGCCCGGCATCCGCAAAGGCCGAAGCAGAGGCTTGCGTTGAGCAAGCGCAGGATTTCTACAACGCGTCATTGACCGCCGCGCTGGCGTCCGCCCGACCGCTACTCCTGTATTACTCTTTCATGAATCTAGTTAAGGCCTACGGTTTAACCATGGGAACAGTTCCCACCTTCTCTCGCGCTCAACACGGAGTATCAGAACAGTTGAAGCCCGCCGGGAACGAATTGGTCGATGCTTACCTAAAAGCATTCCCTTCGCCGTCTACGTCTGGTGATCGCCAAATCTTCGACGATTTCAATAAATCTATCGGCGGGACGGGAATCGCGGCACCGAGCCATTGCTACGATCTACCGAAGCTTATGCCGCAAGTTGTCGCAGGCCACCGTCTTTGGTGTGAAGCTGCTGATGAAAATGAGCGATTTATTGCGATTGAGCGCATCTCTGTAATGCACGATGTGGCGACTAAAGAACTTTGGCTGAACATTTATGTGTTCACTGGGGACCTCTCTCGATTTGGAATAACGCATACGCAATTCTTAACGGAGTCCCAGCTAGGGTCTTGTTTTCGCGAGGTCAGATCGGCGGGGAGAAAGGGCGCCAAGAAAATGATGCGATTAGAGCAACTCGTGCCGACGAAATACACCGGAAGACCGACAGATACGCTTCAAAACTTGGTCCATTCGTTACGGGGAAAGATTTGGGCAACGGTTTCCGAAGGGCGTCCTTATCGGCGGTATTATGCTTACCTTGCGCCAACCAGTGAACACCCTGAGGTTTTACCACAACTGTTGTCCATTTACGCTGTAGTCTTTTACCTCGGATCAATTACACGATACAGACCGCACCATTTCGACGCAATCCTTGAGGGTGCATACGGAGCATGGATTCGCGAATTTATCATCGGACAGCCCGTGCAGTTTATCTATCTTTTGGCATCTGAGTTCGCAGAGCAGGAGGTTACCAAACCTGCGATTGTATAGCCACTATGCCCCTCACCGAATCCACAGTTGAGGAGCTAGCACTTGAATGGTTCGGGGCGCTGGGCTACACGGTGGGGCACGGGCCACACATAGCCCCCGGCGAGCCGGCAGCCGAGCGAGGCTCGTTTGGCGACGTGGTTCTTGTGGGCCGCCTGCGCGAGGCGATCCGCCGTCTTAATCCAGCACTCCCAGATGACGCCCGAGAGGAGGCACTTCGGAAACTGCTGCGACCTGAAACTCCTTCTCTGGCAGGCATCAATCGACGTGTCCACCATCTGCTCCGTGATGGGGTGCTGGTCGAATACATGCGTGGGGACGGCAGTATCGCCGGCAACCCGGCCAGGTTGATAGACTTCAACGACCCCTCGGCAAACGACTGGTTGGTCGTCAACCAGTTCACGGTCATCGAAGGCGGCCACAATCGACGTCCCGATATTGTCGTATTCCTTAACGGCCTGCCCATCGCCCTGCTTGAGCTGAAGAACGCCGCCGATGAGGACGCCACCATCTGGACGGCCTACGCGCAGCTCCAGACCTACAAGGCGGAGATCCCCTCCCTTCTTCATTTCAACGAGCTGCTGGTAGTGTCCGACGGCCTGCAAGCCCGCATCGGCTCCCTCACGGCCAACCAGGAATGGTTCAAGGTTTGGCGCACCGTGGAAGGAGAGAAAGATGCGCCCAAGACCGCGCTCGAATTGGAGGTGCTGGTGCGCGGCGTTTTCGAGAAGCGACGCCTGCTCGATCTGCTTCAGCACTTCATCGTGTTCGAGGCAGACACCGAGACCGACCGGCTGCACAAGATTATCGCAGGGTATCATCAGTTCCACGCGGTCAATGCCGCCGTCGAAGAAACAGTTCGCGCCAGCGGCATGGCTGCCACGACCGACCAACTGCACGAGGAACAGGGCACTTACTGGGCTGGACGGATGCATGGCGGCAAACCCGGCGACCGTCGTGCCGGCGTAGTCTGGCACACCCAGGGCTCAGGCAAGAGCTTCTCCATGCTCTTCTACGCCGCCCGCGTGGTGCGCCACCCGGCGATGGAGAATCCGACCTTGGTGCTGCTCACCGACCGCAACGATCTCGACGATCAGCTTTTCGGGCAATTCCAACGCTGCCATGAGATCCTGGGCCAAACCCCCGTGCAGGCCGATAG
>WBUO01000099.1 GCA_008933675.1 Dechloromonas sp. | reverse complement strand
TATCCGATGTGGTCTGAGCTGTTTCTCGTTCATTTCCTGACCGGTTTGTTGCTGGCTGTCGTACTGCCCTTGCTCGGCTGCTATCTGCGCTTGCGCGACGAGTGGCTGGCCGCCCTGGCCTATGCCCATGTAACGGCAGCTGGCGCCCTGGCGGCGCAGGTCGGCGGGGTGCCCGCGGTATCCGGCGGCCTGCTTGCCGCAGCCTTGGCCGGCATCGGCAAGCACTTTGCTGCCACGCGTCTTGCCGGTGGCGCGGCCTATGCGCTGCTGATGCTCGGTGGCTGGTCGGCCGCCGTCCTGCTGGCGGCCAACCAGCCGTTGGCCGAGCGTCTTGCCCAGGCCTTGTTCGACGGGCAGCTGTACTTCGTCGATCGCGCCCAGCTATGGCTGGTCTGTGGCGCGACCCTGCTCAGTCTCGTCGTGCTTCGCATCCTGTCCGGCCGACTGCTGCTTGCCCGTCTGTATCCTGACCTTTTCCGCCTGCGCGGTCTGCCGGACTGGCCGGTGCGCTTCGGCTTCGACCTTCTGGCAGCAGTGATGCTGGCGCTGGCGACGATGAGTCTGGGTGTGATGGCGGCGTTTGCCTTGCTCTTCGTGCCGCCCTGGCTGGCTTTCCGGCGCGCGCGGAGCTGGCGGTGGGGGCTGGCCGGCTCACTGTTCTTCAGCGTTCTGGCCTATTGTGCGGCGTTTGCCCTGGCCTTGCTGCTCGATCAGCCCTTCGGTCCGGTTCTGGCCTTGCTCCTCGTCCTGCTCGGCGTGGCGTTTGCATGACGCTTGCTGACATGCTAAAACACCCCCTCTGTACGCGGAGTGTTTATGGTTTTTTCCTTTTTCAAGAAGCCGACCCAGAAGATGCCGGAACGTCAGGTGGCGCGTCCGCGTGCTCCGACTCCGGAGCCCGAGCCGCCAAAAGCGGTCGAGGAGGCTGCGCCATCGCTTTCCGAGCCCTTGCCGGACCTTGAATTCGTCAGCGCAGACAAAACCGCCGGTGGCGGAGTGAAGAAGCAGGAGCCAGCCCGCAGCGCTGTGCCGTCGCCTCAGCCGCTCGCCGTTGGCGGCTCCGCGGATTTCAACCAGGACGATTTCGATGCCGATTTCACCGAGTCGAGCGTCATGGGTATCGACGTGGATCAGGGGGGGGATCAGATCCAGGGTGACGTCGAGCATGTCGTCGTGCTGTTCGCCAATGGGCAGGAAGCAGCTGCCCGCTCCCTGCTGGAGACACTGATCCGTGCCTATCCCGGTAGTGAAGGCAAGCGGTTCTGGTTTCTGTTGTTCGACCTGCTGCAATGCATGGGCGACAAGGCCGCCTTCGACAAGCTGGCTGTCGAGTTCGCCCAGGCCTGCGAGACCTCGCCGCCGGCCTGGCGGCAGCCTGAACAGGTGGTTGTACGCAAGAGCAACGGCCAGAACGTATTCGTGCTGCAGGGCGTGCTGACGGCCGAGGGGGCGCAGCCAGTCTCGGAACTGGCAGAACTGATCGCCCGCAATCAGGCGGTCACGGTTGATTGCGGCAAGCTTGTCGGTTGTGACGACGAGGTTGCCGGCCAGCTGGCGAGCCTGCTCGGCGATGCCCGTCGTCGACGTGTACCCGTCACGCTCGCTCAGGTGGATGCCTTCATGGCGCGTCTCAACGAACGTCTGGTCGCTGGTGATCAGGGACGAGGCGCAGCCTGGCTGTTGTTGCTGGAGTTGCTGCAGCGCCACGGTACTCAGGAGATGTTCGAGGAACGGGCTGTCGATTACGCCGTGACCTTCGAACTGTCCCCGCCATCCTGGGAGGCAATACCGGATGCGCCTCCGGCTGCCATCGCGCACGATGCGATACCGCGTGACGATGCCTGCTATCTGACGGGCGATCTGAAGAACTGCCGCTTCGAGGATCTGGTTCCGGTTCTCGAGAACACGGAATTGCCGATCATCGATTTTTCCGGTGTCCGCCGCATGGATTTTTTCTCCGCCGGCCAGCTGGTCAACCGCATCGCGCCGTACAAGGCGCAAGGGCGCGAGATCCTCGTCCGCAGCCCGAATCATCTGGTCGCCGAGCTGATGGCCGTGGTCGGCCTGAACAAGCAGGCGCGCATCATCGTTCCCAAGTCTTAAGCCAGGAAAAATCATGGAGCAATATCACGGCACGACAATCCTGTCGGTGCGCCGGGGCAAGGTCGTCGCCATGGGCGGCGACGGCCAGGTGACGCTCGGCAACATCGTCATCAAGGGTACTGCCAAGAAGGTGCGGCGCCTGTATCAAGGGCAGATCCTCGCCGGCTTCGCCGGTGGCACGGCTGATGCCTTCACGTTGTTCGAACGTTTCGAAGCCAAGCTCGACAAGCATCAGGGCAATCTGGTGCGTTCGGCCGTCGAGCTGGCCAAGGACTGGCGTTCCGACCGCGCGCTGCGCCGGCTGGAGGCCATGCTGTCGGTCGCCGACCGCGAGTCCTCGCTGGTCATCACCGGCAACGGCGATGTGCTCGAGCCGGAGCACGGCATCGTCGCCATCGGCTCCGGCGGCGCCTACGCGCAGAGCGCGGCGCGGGCGCTGCTGGAGAACACTGACCTGCCGCCGCTCGACATCGTCACCAAGTCGCTGGAGATCGCCGGCGACCTGTGCATCTACACCAACCGCAACTTCACGCTCGAGGTGCTCGAATGACCACGATGACGCCCAAGGAGATCGTCTCCGAACTCGACAAGCACATCGTCGGCCAGCACAACGCGAAGAAGGCGGTGGCCATCGCCCTGCGCAACCGCTGGCGGCGCTCGCAGGTGGCCGAGCCGCTGCGCCAGGAGATCACGCCGAAGAACATCCTGATGATCGGTCCGACCGGCGTCGGCAAGACCGAGATCGCCCGCCGCCTGGCCCGGCTGGCCAACGCGCCCTTCATCAAGATCGAGGCGACCAAGTTCACCGAGGTCGGCTATGTCGGCCGCGACGTCGAGACGATCATCCGCGATCTGGTCGAGATGGCCATCAAGTCGCACCGCGACCGGGCGATCAAGGCCAACCGCGCCCGCGCCGAGGATGCCGCCGAGGAGCGCATCCTCGACGCGCTGCTACCGCCGGCGCGCAGCCCGGGTTTCTATGCCGAGGACTCGGCGAGTTCGGCCGATAACGGCACCCGGCAGAAGTTCCGCAAGAAGCTGCGCGAAGGCGAACTGGACGACAAGGAAATCGACATCGAAGTCGCCGCGCCGGCGATGCAGGCCGAAATCTTCGCGCCGCCGGGCATGGAGGAGCTGACGCAGCAGATCCAGGGCATGTTCCAGAACATCGGCGGCGGCAAGAAGAAGTCGCGCAAGCTGAAGATCAAGGAAGCGCTGAAGCTGCTGACCGACGAGGAAGCGGCCAAGCTGGTCAATGACGAGGACGTCAAGCTGGAGGCGGTCAGGGCCGTCGAGCAGAACGGCATCGTCTTCCTCGACGAGCTGGACAAGATCGCCAGCCGCTCCGAGACCCAGGGGGCCGATGTCTCGCGCCAGGGCGTGCAGCGCGACCTGCTGCCGCTGGTCGAGGGCACCACGGTGTCGACCAAGTACGGCATGATCAAGACCGATCACATCCTGTTCATCGCCTCCGGCGCCTTCCACCTGTCCAAGCCATCCGACCTGATCCCGGAGCTGCAGGGGCGCTTCCCCATCCGTGTCGAACTCGATTCGCTGTCGGTCGCCGATTTTGAATGCATCCTGACCCAGACCGACGCCTGTCTGACCAAGCAGTACCAGGCGTTGCTGGCGACCGAGGGCGTCAGCGTCGATTTCGCCGCCGACGGCATCCGGCGGATGGCCGAGATCGCCTTCCAGGTCAATGAGAAGACCGAGAACATCGGCGCCCGCCGCCTGCATACGGTGATGGAAAAATTGCTCGAGGAAGTCTCCTTCGAGGCCGGCAAGATCGGCCTGGACAAGGTCGTCGTCGATACCGCCTACGTCAATGCCAAGCTGGGCGAAGTCGCCGCCGACGAAGACCTGTCGCGCTACGTTCTCTAGCCTTCAGGGCATTCCCTGCTGTGCGGGAGCCGAGGGCTTCCGCACAATGCGTGATCACCCATATTTTTTGAGGCCGTCTGCGTGGACGAACAGAGCCTGACCTTTCGCCTGCTGGCCATCCTGTTTCCGATCTTCGGCATCGTTGCCGCCGGCTTCTTCTATGGCCGCAAGCACAAGCCGGAAATGGCTGTGGCCAACCGGCTGAACATGGATGTCTTCGTGCCGGCGCTGGTTTTTGCCGCAATGGCCGGCAAGTCCTTCGACCTGGCGGCCTATGCACCGCTGGCACTGGCCGGCTTCCTGGTGCTCGCCGTCTGCGGCTTGCTCGCCTGGCCGATCGCCCGCTTGTGCGGCGTGCAGCCGAAGACGCTGGCGCCGCCGATGATGTTCAACAACTCCGGCAACATCGGCCTGCCGCTGGCCGTCCTCGCCTGGGGCGAAGCCGCGCTGCCGGCGGCGGTGATCCTGTTCATGGTCGAGAACACGCTGCATTTCTCCTTCGGCGCCAAGCTGCTCGATCCGAAGACGCGCATCCTGATGCTCTGGCGCATTCCGGTGGTTTTTGCCGCGCTTGCCGGGCTGGCCGTGGCCACTCTGAAGATACCCGTCTGGCAGCCGCTGGTCATCGCCATCAAGATGCTCGGCGACGTCTCGGTGCCCTTGCTGCTGTTCTCGCTCGGCGTGCGGATGACCGACGTTTCCTTCGGCGAGTGGAAGCTGTCGGTGGGCAGTGCCTTGCTGCGCCCGCTGGCCGGCATGGCCATCGCCTGGGCGGTCATTCAGCTGCTTGGCCTGGAAGGGCGTGACGCAGCGATGCTGCTGGTGTTCGGCGCCTTGCCGCCGGCCGTGCTCAACTTCCTGTTCGCCGAGCGCTACAAGCAGGAACCGCAACGTGTCGCGTCGATCGTGCTGGTCGGCAACCTGGCGGCGTTGATCTTTCTGCCCCTGGCGCTGGTGCTGGTGCTGTGATTGTGCGACTTCCAGTGCTCGGTCGCAGGAAACAGGGGAAAGTCCCGTTGATGGGAACGCCGTCGTTCTCGTGCCTGCTCACGTAATTGCGTCGCAAACGGGCGGGGAGTCCGGAAGTGCGGGTTGTCAGGCGCCGTTTCAGCGGCCGAAGCGATCCATCTGCCGCCGGTCGCGTTTGGTCGGCCGGCCGTGGATCTCGGCGGCGGGTTCGTGGGTGAATTTGCGCTGAAGTTGTTCGGCTTCGCGGGCGGCGATGCTCTCCGGTGTTTCCTCGTAGAGCAAACGCGCTTCCGGCGCCGGCCCGCGCTTTTCCGAGAGGCCGAGGATGGTGATCTGCCAGCGGGTTTCGCTGTTGCTGATGTCGAGGCGGTCGCCGACCTTGACGTCACGCGCCGGCTTGGTCGGCGCGCCGTTCAGTTTGACCTTGCCGCCGCCAACCGCATCGGTGGCCAGGCTGCGCGTCTTGAAGAAACGCGCGGCCCACAGCCACTTGTCGATGCGGACACCGCTCACTGCGGCAGGACGGATTCGCCAGCGTAGAGCTGTTCGACGGTTTCGCGCTGGCGGATGACGTGGACCTGGTCGCCATCGACCATGACTTCGATGGCGCGCGGCCGCGTGTTGTAGTTCGAGGCCATGGCCATGCCGTAGGCGCCGGCCGACATCACGGCCAGCAGGTCGCCCGCTTGCAGGTTGAGCGGCCGCGCCTGGCCGAGGAAGTCGCCGGTTTCGCAGACCGGGCCGACGACATCATAGTCGCGCGTGGCGCCGGCGCGCGGCACGACCGGGTCGATGTCGTGCCAGGCTTCGTAGAGGGCCGGGCGCATCAGGTCGTTCATCGCCGCATCGATGATGGCGAAATCCTTGGCTTCGCCATGCTTGAGGAATTCCACGCGGGTCAGCAGCAGGCCGGCGTTGCCGACAAGGCGGCGGCCCGGTTCGAGCACGACCTTGAGGCCGCGGCCCTGCAGCTTGTCGAGCAGCGGGTTCAGGTAGGAAGCGACGGTCGGCTGCACCTGGTCGGCGCGGTACTTGATCCCGAGGCCGCCGCCGAGGTCGATGTGATGGACCTTGATGCCTTCGGCGGCAAGCTGGTCGATCAGCGCCAGAATGCGCTCGAGGGCTTCGGCAAAGGGCGACGGATCGAGCAGCTGCGACCCGATGTGGCAGTCGATGCCGGCGACGGCGATGTTCGGCAGCGCAGCGGCGCGGCGGTAGAGTGCCAGCGCGTCGTCGTAGGCGACGCCGAACTTGGCTTCCTTGAGGCCGGTCGAGATGTAGGGATGGGTCTTCGGATCGACGTTCGGATTGACGCGCAGGCTGACCGGTGCCTTCTTGCCGAGCTGGCCGGCAACTTCGTTGAGGCGCTCGATTTCCGGGATCGATTCGATGTTGAAGCAGAAGATGCCGGCTTCGAGCGCCAGCTTCATTTCCGCCGCCGTCTTGCCGACGCCGGAGAAGACGACCTTCTGCGGATCGGCGCCGGCTGCCAGCACGCGCTGCAGTTCGCCGCCGGAGACGATGTCGAAGCCGGCGCCGAGACGGGCGAACAGGTTGAGGATGGCGAGGTTGGAGTTGGCCTTGACGGCGTAGCAGACGAGCGCTCCGGCCCCGGCCGGATGGGCGCCGAGGACGTCGAGGAATTCCTTGAGCGCTTCGCTCAGCGCGGCACGCGAATAGACGTAGGCAGGCGTGCCGAATTGTTCGGCGATAGTCGGCAGAGCGACGGCTTCGGCGTGCAGGACGCCGTTCTTGAGGGCAAAGTGGGTCATTGGTTCTTGGTGCGGGTGGGCGTGCTAACATCCAGCGATGCCGTCTTGCCGCTGCCGAACAGCGGCTCCGGTGCAGGGCCCGGTGGCAATTCGAGGGAGCCCTTGGTGCCGCATGCGGCGAGGCTCAGGACAATCAGCAGGACAGCGATTCTGGTCATTTTGGGACGCTGGCAGCAAAGTGCGGGATGTTATCACGATGGATGACAAGGAATTCAGTGCGCTGGCCGAGGCTGCATTGGCAAGGATCGAGGCGGCATTGGAGGCGGCCGAGGCCGATATCGATTTCGAACTGGCCGCCGGAGGCGTGCTGGAGGTCGAGTTTGCCGATGGCAGCAAGATCGTTGTCAATCGCCACGGCGTGGCGCGTGAAATCTGGGTTGCCGCCCGCAGCGGCGGCTTCCACTTTCGCTGGGATGGCAATGTCTGGCGGGATACCCGCGACAATGCCGAGTTGATGGACAAGCTGTCGCTTCTTGCCAGTCAGCAGGCAGGCGCGCAGCTCATCCTGCGCTGATCGTTCAGTCGCTCGGTGGTTGGCTCGGGTCGGCCGGCGGGAGTTCGGAAGGGGCTTCTTCTTCCGCAGGAATTTTGCCCATGTTCTCGGCGTAGACGTAATTGCGCTCGCGGCCTTCGCCAAAGCCGACCAGCCCCTCGGGCTGTGCTGGCAGTTGGACCGGAACATCCTTGAGTGCGCGGCTCATGTAGCCGATCCAGATCGGTAGCGCTGCGGAGCCGCCGGTTTCGTTGTTGCCCAGCTTCTTTGGCTGGTCAAAGCCAACCCAGGCACAACCGGCGACAGTCATCTGGTAACCGCAGAACCAGGCATCGACATATTCATTGGTGGTGCCCGTCTTGCCGGCCAGATCGTGCCGCTTCAGCGTGGCCGACGCGCGTGCCGCCGTGCCGTAGATCGTCACGTCGCGCAGCATCGTGTCCATCATGAAGGCGTTGCGTGGATCGATGACGCGCAGTGCTTCGTCCCCGGCCCGCACTTCAGTGGAGCGGGCCAGTATCTGGTCCTTTTCGTCACGAATCTCGCGCACGATATAAGGGTTGATCTTGTAGCCGCCGTTGGCGAATACCGCGTAGGCCGACACCATCTGCCAGGGGGTTACCGAACCGGCACCGAGAGCCATGGTCAGGTAGGGCGGGTGGCGTTCGGCGTCGAAGCCGAAGCGGCTCGCGTAGTCCTGCGCATAGTGCGTGTCGATTGACTGCAGGAGGCGGATCGAAACCATGTTTTTCGATTTCGCCAGGGCGGTACGCATCTTCATCGGGCCCTCATACTTGCCGTCGTAATTGCGTGGTTCCCAGGCCTGGGAGCCCGTCTGGCTGGCAGAAATTACAATCGGTTCGTCGTCAATGATGCTGCCTGGGCCATATCCCTTTTCCAGGGCGGCAGAGTAGATGAAGGGCTTGAAGCTGGAGCCTGGCTGGCGCCAGGCTTGCGTCACGTGGTTGAACTTGTTGCGGTTGAAATCAAAGCCGCCGACCAGCGCCCGTATGGCGCCGTCCTGCGGAGACAGACCGACAAAGGCAGATTCGACTTCCGGCAACTGACTGATCTGCCAGTTGCCCTTTTCATCCTTCTGCAGGCGGATGATTGCCCCACGCCGCAGCCGCTTATTGGGCGGGGCCTTGTCGTCCAGCATGCGGGCGGCGAATTTCAGCGCATCACCAGTAAGCGTGAGGGTCTCTCCCCCTTTGCGGTAAGCCTTTATCTGCTTTGTGTCAGCGGCCAGAACCATCGCAGGAATAAGGTCGCCGGCGTCGGCAATATCCAGCAGCGCTTCGTCTAGTCCTTCGTCATGATCGGACTTGAAGTCCTTTGTGTCCAGGTAGGCTTCCGCTCCCCGGTAACCATGCCGCCGGTCGTAATCCATGACGCCTTTGCGCAGCGCGTTATAGGCGGCTTCCTGCTCTGCTTTGACGAGCGTCGTATAAACCTTCATCCCTCTCGAATACACATCCTCGGGAAAACGTTCGGCAGCGATCTGGCGAGCCATTTCTGCGGCATATTCTGCGTGGACGGCAAATTCCGCCAGTTCGCGCTTGATGACCAAAGGTTCCTTGACTGCTGCTTCGTGCTGAGCCGCTGTTATGTGCCCCAGTTCAAGCATGCGACGCAAGACGTACTGTTGGCGAATCCTGGCTCGTTTTGGATTGACGATCGGATTGAAGGCAGAAGGAGCCTTTGGCAGACCAGCCAGCATTGCCGCTTCGGCGATGGTGATGTCCTTGAGCGGCTTGCCGAAGTAAATCTGGGCCGCTGCCGCAAAGCCGTAGGCACGTTGGCCGAGGAATATCTGGTTGATGTAAAGCTCCAGAATCTCGTCCTTGCTCAGATTGCTCTCGATTTTGAAGGAAAGGAGGGCTTCGTAGAGCTTTCGGGTGTATGTCTTCTCGCCTGTCAAAAAGAAATTGCGGGCGACCTGCTGGGTGATGGTCGAGGCGCCTTGACGTTTGCCGCCTCCGATCAGATTGGCGCCGGCTGCACGAATGATGCCCAGATAATCGACGCCGCCGTGCTCGTAGAATCGATCATCCTCAGCTGCAAGAATTGCGTGTTTCATCAGCGGCGGAACGTCATTGATGGTGACGACCGCTCGTCGCTCCTCGCCGAATTCTCCGATCAGGTAGCCATCGGCAGTGAAGATTTTTAAGGGAATCTTCGGGCGATAGTCAGTCAGTACTTCCAGGGACGGTAGTTTTGGATAGGCCAGTACAACGATGATCAGCGCCATGGCTACGCCCATGGCCAACAAGCCGAGAATCAGCAGAACGGGAAACAGGATGACGCGCAAGACGGGAGGCAGGGTAGGCAAGATGAAAAAAACCCGCTCAATGTGAAGTGGCGCGAATTATACGCCGAGGCCGCAGCCTGCCGTGAAAGTGCTTTACATGCCCTATGGTTGTTGCTAGCATCTGAAGTGAATTATTGGTTGTTTTGCTAACTTCGCATTCCGTAAGGACTTTTTGGGGGTCTGGTGGGCTTCGATATCTCCGCGTTGTTTAATCCCAAGGCGCGCCCCTTGCTCGGACTGGACATCAGTTCATCCGCCGTCAAGATGGTCGAGTTGGCCGCCAACGGGAAGGATGGCTATCGCGTCGAGCGCTACACCATTGAGGTGTTGCCGAAGGATGCGGTTTCCGACGGCAATATTGCCAACCTTGAAGGTGTTGTAGATTGCGTCAGGCGGGCTTGGAAGCGGCTGGGGACATCGACGCGAAACGTCGCGATGGCGCTGCCCGGTTCCGCGGTCATCACCAAGAAGATCATTGTCCCGGCGGGATTGCGCGACGATGAACTTGAGGCGCAAGTTGAGGCCGAGGCCAATCAGTACATTCCTTTCGCGATTGATGAGGTCAATCTCGATTATCAAGTCATCGGCCCCGCGCCCTCATTGCCTGACGAACTGGAAGTCTTGATCGCGGCTTCTAAGAAGGAGCGGGTTGAGGACCGTGTTGCGGTTGCCGATGCTGCTGGCTTGAAGGCTGTTGTGGTGGATGTCGAGTCGTTGGCCACGCTTTCGGCCTATGAGTTGATCGAGCGTCAGCTTCAGGACTCCGGGAAGAATCAGGTTGTGGCGTTGATCGATGCTGGAGCCAATGTCATGAATCTGACCGTGCTGCGCAACGGCCAGCAGGTTTATGCCCGTGAGCAGGCTTTTGGTGGCGGTCAGCTGACGCAGGATATTTCCCGCCATTACGGCATGAGTTACGAAGATGCCGAGGCGGCCAAGCGTGCCGGTAACCTGCCGGAGGGCTATGAGGCTGAGTTGCTGAACCCCTTCATGGAGAATTTGGCGCTCGAGGTTTCCCGTGCGCTGCAATTCTTCTTTACATCTACCCAGTTCAATCAGGTTGATCACATCATCCTGGCTGGTGGTTGTGCAGTGATTCCAGGTGTCGACGAAGTGGTAGCTACGCGGACTCAGGTCAATACCCTGATTGCCAATCCGTTCGCCAACATGATCCTGTCTGACCGTGTCAAGGCGCGAAGTCTGCTGGCCGATTCGTCGTCGCTGATGGTTGCCTGTGGCTTGGCCATGCGGAGGTTCGATCCATCATGATTCGCATCAACCTCCTGCCGCATCGTGAGGCGGCCAAGAAAGCGCGACGGGAGCAGTTCTTTGTGCTTTCCGGTTTGGTTCTTGCCTTGGGTGCGCTCGTCGTTTTTGCGGTCTATACCTTTATTGGCAACGCAATTGACGATCAGATCGGGCGCAATGATTTCCTGAAAAGGGAGATAGCTGCGCTTGACAAGGAGCTTGACGAAATCAAGCGCCTGAAGGAGCAGACCCAGGCCCTGCTGGCCCGTAAGCAGGTGATCGAAAATCTCCAGCGGGACCGTGGTGAGACGGTTTATCTGTTGAGCGAACTGGTCAAGCAGGTTCCGGAAGGCGTCTATCTCAAATCGCTCAAGCAGAGCGGACTGAACGTCAATGTCACGGGGTATGCGCAATCGAATGCCCGGGTTTCAGCCTTGATGAGGAATCTTGAGGCATCGCCCTGGTTGGAACGTCCCAGGCTGATAGAAACCAAGGCAACCATTCTGAACGGACGCCGAATCAATGAATTCGGTATGAACTTCGTTCTGACGCGGACTGCCGCCGAGGCGGGGAAGGAGAAAAAGTGAAAGCAAAAGAAATCTCCTTGCCAAACATTGATTTTCAAGCGCTGCTAAACGATTTTCGCTACCTGAATCCCAATGATCCGGGGGCGTGGCCGGTTGCGCCGAAGATTGCGACACTTGCCGGTATCTTTCTGCTTCTTTTGCTGGCCGGGTGGTGGTTTCTTTGGGCAGACCAGATAGAGGATCTGGAGACCCGGGAGCGTGAAGAGGTAACGCTGAAGCAGCAGTTTCTCGAAAAGAAAAAACAGGCGGTAAATCTTGATCTCTATCGGGAGCAACTGGCCGAGATAGATCGCTCCTTTGGTGCCTTGCTGAAACAGTTGCCGAACAAATCGGAAATCGATGCGCTGTTGATTGAGGTAAACCAAGCTGGTCTTGGACGGGGATTGCAGTTCGAGTTGTTCCGGCCTGGCCAGGAGCAGGTCAAGGATTTCTATGCTGAACTACCGGTGGCAGTAAAAATCAATGGCGCCTATCACGACTTTGGGGCTTTTGCTGCCGATATAGCCAAGCTGCCTCGTATTGTCACGCTGAACAACATCTCTGTCGCGCCGCTCAAGGATGGCGTTCAGTTGTCTCTCGATGCCACGACGAAGACCTTCCGTTATCTGGACGAAGAGGAAATCGCACGCCAGAAGAAGCCGGCAAAAGGAGCGAAGAAGTGAAACGCATATTGCTCGTCACGCTTTGTGTTGCGTTGAGTGCGTGTTCCGGGGGGGATCAGGCGGAGCTAAGGCAATGGATGGCGGACAATTCGGCTAACTTGCGTGGCAATGTTCCCCCGTTGCCGCGAGTCCAGCCTTACGAACCCGTGCCGTACGACGTCGAAGGTACGCTTGATCCGTTCAAGGCGGCCAAAATCGAGCCTGAATCGAAATACAAGCAGGCGGCCGGGAAAGGCGGTGCTTTTCAACCAGACTTCGAGGCGCGTGAACTGCGCAATAATGTTCTGGAAAAGTATCCGATCGAATCGCTCAAGATGATCGGCTATCTGAACGTGAACAATCGTCCGCTGGCCGTTGTCCAGGTTGACGATAAGGTCAAGCAGATCAAGGTAGGGGACTACATAGGCCTTGATTTCGGGATGGTCACCAAGATCAGCGACAAGGAAGTCGAGTTGCGTGAACTGATTCAGGATTCTGCAGGTGACTGGAGCGAGCGTACAAGTTCGCTGTACCTGCAGAGCAAGGAGGGAAGCAAAAAATGACATTGATTAAAAAAGCACTGCTTGCAGCTTCGGCCTGCCTTGCCTTATTCACCCCGTTGCGGGCACAAGAGATAGCGAAAAATGCCATTGAGGCCATTAGTGTGGCCCAGCAGGGAAATGACATCGCTGTACGCATTGATCTCAAGGATGCCTTGGCTGCTCCGCCCGCGGGATTCAGTGTGGCTAGTCCGGCGCGAGTGGCCTTGGATTTTCCCGCTACGGCCAATGCTCTCGGCAAGACCAGTCAAGTCTTGAATGAGGGCGATTTGCGCAGTCTGAATGTGGTTCAGGTTGGTGACCGTACCCGTCTGGTGTTGAATTTGGTGCGCAATATGAACTACACGACGCGCCTGGACGGCAAATCCCTATACGTGATGCTGACACCGATTTCTAGGGTTGGAGAATCGCCGACGCAACGTGTAACCCGGTTTGCCGAGGAAAGTTCGGTCGGGAGTCGTCACGCACTGCGTGATGTGATGTTCAGGCGCGGTAAGGATGGTGAGGGGCGGGTCGTGGTAGATCTTAGCGACCCCGGGACCGGTATCGATATTCGTCAGCAAGGATCGAATCTGATCGTCGATTTCATCAAGACGACAGCCCCGGATCACTTGCGCCGCCGACTGGATGTTACGGATTTCGCAACGCCTATCACCAGTGTCGAAACGAAGGCGATGGGTGACAACGTCCGTATGACGATAAGCCCGAAGGGGTTGTGGGAGCACAACGCCTATCAAAGCGACAACCAGTTCGTCGTGGAGGTGAAGCGCATAGTCGAGGATCCCAACAAACTGGTTCAGGGTAGCAAGGTTGGTTACCAGGGGCCGCGTGTCAGCATCAACTATCAGAATGGCGATGTAAGGGCTCTGTTGCGCCTGATGGCGGAAGAGTTGGGCTTGAATGCCGTGATCAGCGAGACGGTAACCGGGACGACGACCCTGGTGTTGAAGGATGTTCCTGCCGACCAGGTAATCGACATCATTTTCCAGCAAAAGGGGCTGGATATGCGGAAGAAGGGCAACATCATCATGATTGCCCCGCGCGATGAAATTGCAACTCGTGAAAAACTGGAATTCGAGGCAAAGCAGCAGATCAACGAATTGGAGCCCCTCCAGTCGGAACAATTCGCACTTAATTATCATCGTGCCGACAATGTGGCGAAGCTTCTTGCTGGCCTATCTCCC
>WBUO01000479.1 GCA_008933675.1 Dechloromonas sp. | reverse complement strand
GAACAGCAGCGTGAATACCAAAAGCAAGGCCACGGGCACCACGATCTTGAGACGCTGCGAGGCCGATTCCAGTTGCTCGAAAGTTCCGCCCCAGGCGGTCCAGTAGCCGCTTGGAATCTTGACCTCGGCTAGACGGCTCTGAGCCTCGCCAACAAAGGAGCCGATATCTCGTCCCCGAACATTGGCACTAACAACAATCCGACGCTTACCGTTTTCCCGACTGACCTGGTTCGGACCCGGTGCAATCTCAAGACTGGCGACTTCCCCCAATGGGATATAGGTCGTACGTACATCAACCCCATTTCCGGCAGAAGCCCCCTTCGGCAAAGCTATCGGCAAACGCTTTAGTGATTCGAGATCAGAACGAAGGTTATCCGGCAATCGCACGACAATATCGAAGCGTCGGTCACCTTCAAACATGGTTCCTGCTTCTCGACCACCAATCGCTGTCGAGATTGCATCCTGGACATCACCAATATTGAGTCCATAGCGCGCCGTTTTCTCCCGGTCAATATTCACGGTCAGCATAGGTAAGCCCGTCGTCTGCTCTATCTTGACCTCGGAAGCGCCCGGAATTTTCTCCAATACAGCAGAAATCTTGCTGGCCGTATCGTTCATCACATCCATGTCGTCACCAAATATTTTGATGGCAACATCGCTGCGTACCCCTGAGATCAACTCATTGAAACGCAACTGGATCGGCTGGGAAAACTCGTAGGAATTGCCCGGCAGTCTTCCAACGGTCTTTTGGATAGCTGTCAGCAGTTCATCCCGTGATTTCCGTGGCTCCGGCCATTCCGCTTCAGGTTTCAACATGATGTAGCCGTCCGAAATATTGGGAGGCATCGGATCTGAGGCGATTTCGGCCGTTCCCGTTCTCGCGAAAATCCTGTCGATTTCCGGATACTCCGCCTTGAGCCCCTTTTCCAACTGTTGCTGCATGGCTACTGACTGCGAAAGACTGGTTCCTGGAATACGCAGTGCCTGAATCGCGAAGTCGCCTTCATTCAGGCTCGGTACGAACTCACTCCCCATGCGCGTAGCGACCAAGCCAGAGAGAAGAACCATCACCGTCGTGAAGACCAGGACTACCGGCTTGTTCGCCATGACACCAGCCAGAACGGGCTCATACCAGCGCTTGGCTGCCCGCATCAGGAAGTTTTCCTTTTCATCCACCTTTTCACCGATAAACAGTGCGACTGCTGCGGGAATAAAGGTGACGGAGAGGATCATGGCACCTACGAGCGCGGTGACCACGGTGAAAGCCATGGGGTGGAACATTTTTCCTTCGACGCCGGTGAGCGCGAAGATCGGCAGATAGACAATCATGATGATGAGCTGACCGAATAGCAGCGCTCGGCGAGCCTCTTTCGAAGCGGCAAAGACTTCGTGGAAGCGCTCGGTCCGGGTCAATGGTCGCCCGTGATGTGCCTGGGCGTGGGCCAAACGGCGAACACAGTTCTCCACAATGACGACTGCACCATCGATGATGATCCCGAAGTCAAGAGCGCCGAGGCTCATCAGGTTGGCACTAATCTGGTAGGTCACCATCCCCGAAAAGGTAAACAGCATGGAGAGCGGGATCACCATGGCGGTGATTACAGCCGCCCGCATGTTGCCGAGGAACAGGAACAGAATGACGATGACCAGGATCGCCCCTTCCAGAAGGTTCTTCTTGACGGTATTGATCGCTTTGTCCACAAGGACGGTGCGGTCATAGACTGTCACTGCCTTGATGCCTTCCGGCAGATTGCGGTTGATTTCGACCATTTTCTGGTCGACCGCTCGTGAGACGGTGCGACTGTTCTCGCCAATCAACATGAACACGGTACCCAGAACGACTTCACGCCCGTTGTCAGTGGCGGCACCAGTACGTAGCTCGCGACCGATGCCAACATCGGCCACGTCGCGGATACGGATCGGCACGCCCTGGACATTGCCCAGGATGACGTTACGAATATCCTCGATGCTACGCACTTGGCCAGGAGCACGAATCAGATACTGTTCGCCGCGCTTCTCGATATAACCGGCGCCGACGTTGCTGTTGTTGCGGTCGATGGCGATTACCACGTCCTGAAGTGTCAGGCCGTAGGAAGCCAGCTTTTCCGGGCTGGGTGCTACCTGATACTCTTTGGCAAAGCCACCAATCGAGTTGATTTCAGTCACGCCTGTCACGTTGCGCAGTTGCGGCTTGATGATCCAATCTTGTATTTCGCGCAAATCAGTCGGTGTATAGGGAGTGCCATCCGGCTTTTTGGCGCCGTCCTCTGCTTCTACCGTCCAGAGATAGATTTCACCCAGGCCAGTAG
>WBUO01000478.1 GCA_008933675.1 Dechloromonas sp. | reverse complement strand
GCCCCGTATTCGCTGATCAAGAATAACCAGTTTCAGCGAAACCGGTCATCCCCATGCAAGGCGATCGGCGGCTCTTTCATTTATTTTTGGGGGGCTTGCTAGATTTGCTGGGTTTGAGGGACGGTGTGTTACCTGGTGTGGTTTTGTTGTCACGGCGACGCTGATCGGGTTTCCCTGTTGATTTTGCTATCGGCTTGGGTCCTGGCTTAAGTGCCATGGGCGCTCTCCTTTTCTTGCTTAAGACCAATCCTGCGCGCAACTTTCACCTATGCTTTGTGGCAGGGAGGTATTACGTAACAATCCGCACGATTTAAGAATGAAGTCAAGGCAGAACGCCTTTCCCAGCCGACTAGCAATCACTGCTTCAGCCAAGTTTGAAGCTCGCGAAGATCGGCAGCCAGTTGGCGGCCGTCGTCAGGGCCACCCTTATAAATGACCCCGTTTTGCGCAGCGCTGGTTAGCGATCCGCGACCTTGAGCGCTCGTGTTAGCTGGTGGCTGCTTCCTAAGCTTCAGGTTAGGGACCCCACAACCTGTATGCAGCCCGCTAAGAGCCGTTCAGGCGGCGGGCTTCGCTGTGTCTACTTTTTTGGGATCGGGGCCTAAAAGCGGTGAATCCGCAAACGGCCCAAAGAGGATCGCGCTGTACGCCAGCGTTGAGGCTCCGCTATGACATAGGCCATGCAGGGACTGCCGATCCTCTACAGCTTCCGCCGTTGTCCTTATGCGATGCGCGCGCGCATGGCGCTGATCGCGAGTGGCCTTGCTTACGCGCATCGCGAGATATTGCTGCGCGACAAGCCCGCTTCGATGCTGGCGGCCTCTCCCAAAGGCACCGTGCCGGTGCTCATCCTTGCGGGCGGGCGAGTGATCGACGAGAGCCTCGATATCATGCGCTGGGCCTTGAACCAGAGCGACCCTGAGGGGTGGCTAGCGGGCGCTGACCTGACGCTGATCGTCGACTATGACGGCGCGTTCAAATATCATCTCGACCGCTACAAGTATGCGGCACGCTATGGCGACGATCCGTTGGTGCATCGCGCTGCTGCCGCTGCAATGCTCTTGGATCTCGACGCGCAGCTTGCGGTCCACGATTTTCTCGGTGGTGCGATGCGAAGCTTTGCCGACATCGCCATCTTTCCTTTCGTGCGGCAGTTTGCCGGTGTCGATCCGGTCTGGTTCCAGCTGCAGGCGATGCCGAATGTGCGACGCTGGCTCGCGCGCATAGCCGCGTCCGAGCTGTTCGAGCGCGCGATGGTTCGCCGGGCGTTGTGGACAGAGAATCAGGACTGACAAGCGCGGGCAGTTGTTGGCTGCGGCTGACAAATTGCGATCAATGCCCATATTGGGGGCATGACCTTTCCCAAGATCGTTAACGGAGCCAGCCTCAAGCCGCGCTCTGGACAACCGCCTAAGAACATAGTCCTGCTGCTGCATGGCTTCGGATCGAGCGGGTCTGACATGATCGCGCTCGCGCCAGCGTGGCAGGAGGCGCTTCCCGACACACTGTTTCTGGCGCCGCACGCGCCGCAGCGCTGCGGCATGATGGGTGCGGGCTATCAATGGTGGGGCTTGTCGGGCTTTGCGCCATCGGCCCTCGCCGCGGGCGCTGCGTCGGCGGCTCCCGCGGTCGACGCCTTCATTGATCGCAAGCTTGACCAATATGGCCTGACCGAGGCCGATCTGGCGTTGGTCGGCTTCAGCCAGGGCACAATGATGGCGCTTCAGATCGGACTGCGTCGGCCGCGCGCTGTTGCTGCGGTTGTGGGCTATTCGGGCATGCTCGCCGGGTCCGCCGGGCTTGAGCATGGCAGCCTTCCGAAGCCGCCGGTGCTGTTGATCCATGGAACAGCGGATCCCGTGGTCCCGGTGGCAGCGCTCCATATGTCAGAGAGTCAGCTGAAGCATCTCGGTGTCAACGTCACCACACATCTATCATACGGCGTCGCACACAACGTCGATCCGGTGGGCCTGCGCCTCGGTCGGGATTTCGTGGCAGAGGGTTTTGCTCGATCGTCTTCGTGACCGCTCTTCCGTCGCTGGCCGCGCCACGGTTCAGGCGCCGCGAGACGGCGTCTTTCGAGGGTGCTATCTCCTAAGCTGCCTGACTGCTAGCGGCCACCTTCGATCAAACCCTATTAGGTAATATTAACAGCACCACCCATCCGGTGCTTTCAGCGTCGGAGGCGGTCGCGCGCGGCGCGAATATCCTCGAGCGCGCGGCCGGGCGCGTGGCGTGCGACGAGCGCCGCCGACGCCTGCCCCAGCGCGCAGGCTTCGACGTGCAGGCCGACCTTCGTCACGCGTCCGCTCTC
>WBUO01000477.1 GCA_008933675.1 Dechloromonas sp. | reverse complement strand
GGTATCCTTCATCGTCCGATCGGTAGATGAGGTCTTGAGGTCCAAGTTCGGGCTGCCGTTGGGTTTGGCAGACACCACCACGTGGGACGAGTTCGTCAAGGCGCACCCAGAAACCATAATACCTGAAGGCACTAAAGGCGACGAGCCATTCGTGAAGATCCTCGACCCGGCCACAGGAACGGGGACCTTCCTGGTCGAGGTAATAGATCTCATTCATCACCGCATGACCGAAGACGTGTGGAAGGACGAGTCGCCGGAGCATAGGCAGCGACTGTGGAGCGCCTATGTTGCCAAACACTTGCTGCCACGACTTTATGGTTACGAGTTGATGATGGCACCCTATGCTGTGGCACACATGAAGATCGGGCTAAAGCTGGCTGAGACCGGCTATGACTTCTCTGGGGTCGAGGCTGGACTTGCTGGCAGCACCCGCCCCTTGCGGGCACGGGTGTTCCTGACCAATGCCCTGGAACCGGCTCAGGACCTCGATATGCAGCTGGCCTTCATGAACGAGGCCTTGGCACACGAAGCAAAGGCGGCAAACGACACGAAGGTGCGAACACATTTTACAGCGATAGTAGGAAATCCGCCGTATTCAAATTTCGGAAAATCCAATAAAAACCATTGGATACATAAACTTCTTGAGGGTTTTCGTGGAGAAAGTCGCGGCCGAGCGAAGATTAATTTATACGACGACTATATAAAATTCTTTGGATTATCGCTTCATCTGGTGAAGTGCTCGGGGGCTGGGGTACTAGGCCTAATAACCAATCGCAGTTTTTTGGATGGAGCTACCCAGTCAGGGATGCGTCGCGTTCTGACCGATGGAGCCTCGGTTAGCATTTTGGACCTCTATCGAGGAGTCCACGATCCGGACGCCTATCGCGACGAAAATGTTTTCGATATTCAAACTGGCGTTTCGATCCTATTGAGATGGACAGAAACACCAAAAAAATCAGTTAAATTTTCGAGACTGATAGGAAAATTCAACTATAAGGTATCAATACTATCTAATTCCATCATAACAATTCAGGGATGGAAAAGTATTAAGCCCTGCGCCCCACATTATTTTCTTATAGATAATTCTAGATCTGGGGAAGTATACTCTAAGTTCAGTCGGATCACGGAATTTTTCTTTGAAAGTACGACGGGCGTTCAAACTAATAGAGATGAGCTTTGCATCGCAAATGACTCTAAAGACCTTGTCGCAAGAATGGAACGATTTTCATCATCGCCGAAAGAGGCAAGGGCGGTTTGCGAAGAAAATGCGATCTCTGATTCAGATTTTTGGAATCATGAATCCAGTAGCGTAGTTCTGAACCAAAAAGGTATAAGTGAAGAAAAGGTAAGGCCTTATTTATACAGGATTTTCGATTATAGATTTATTTACTATGACGATAGTGTCGTGCACCGCCCTAGGGAGTTGGTAGATAGAGCGATATTGGGGCGGAGCACAATAAGTCTGCTAACCTCCCGGGGCGTGGACGCTCCGGGCAGGGGAGTCGCGTTTGTTACGACACAAGCCGCCGACAAACGCGCCCTAAAGTCGGCGCGTGGGGAGGCAAAAATATTCCCTTCCCGGGTACCTGGGCTCAATTCAGATACGAACTTCAAAAGCGAACAACTTGGTGTCGGTGATGTCCGTATTGAGGACGGTATTTCTTATATCTACGCCATCCTCAATTCGCCTAACTACACTTCACAGTTTGAGGCGGAGCTCCGATTGGATTACCCTCGCATTCCCCAACCGAATGACCGTGAACTTTTCAATGCCCTAGTTCCGCTAGGAAATAAGCTGATCAACCTGCATCTACTCGACGCTAAGGCGCTTCCGAACCTTCTAGAGGATCCGAGGGTTCGCTTTTCCTCGAACGGAGGCCAGCCTAGATTGGGTCGGTACAATAAGGATGTGCACCGCGACGCGTCTGGTCGAGTTTACGTGAACGAAACTAACTGGTTCGCAACCGTGTCCCAGGCCGCTTGGGAACAATGGGTTGGCGGTTACCAACCGGCCCAAAAATGGCTCAACGATCGCAGCCAAACCGGCTCAAAGGACAAGATAAAGCCAGGTCGCTTGTTGAGCGACGAAGACATGCTGCACTACCGCCGCGTGATTGTGGCGCTGGAAGAGACTGGCAGGGTCATGGCGGAGATCGATACAGTTATCGATAAGCACGGCGGCTGGCCGGATGCGTTCCGAATGACCTGAGCCCGCACTTCCTCCGTTCAGAGCTCGAGTTCTTGGATTGATGACCCAGATCCGAAAACCCACCGGAAACTTGCGCCGGAATGGCACCAGCCGCAACCGCTTCTAC
>WBUO01000476.1 GCA_008933675.1 Dechloromonas sp. | reverse complement strand
GGCTGGTACGGCACCGCGATGCTTTGCTACGTCACGCCCAAGGAGCATCTCGGCCTGCCTGACCGCGACGATGTGAAGGTCGGCGTCGTCACCTACAAGCTCGCCGCCCACGCCGCCGACCTCGCCAAGGGCCACCCCGCCGCGCAGGTCCGCGACGACGCGCTATCGAAAGCGCGCTTCGAATTCCGCTGGCGCGACCAGTTCAACCTGAGCCTCGACCCCGACACGGCGGAGCAGTACCACGACCAGACGCTCCCGGCAGAAGGCGCCAAGACCGCGCATTTCTGCAGCATGTGCGGCCCCAAATTCTGCTCGATGAAGATCAGCCAGGAAGTCCGCGATTTTGCGAAGCTGCAAAATCAGGACAGCGCCGGCTTCATCGCCGCCGAAGAGGCCGAAAAGGGCATGGCGAAAATGAGCGAGGTTTATGAGGAAACCGGGCGCGAGCTGTATATGGGCGCAGGTGGCCGGGAGCATGATTAAAGTCGCTCAGTTCAAATCACGACTGTGTCTATTGCCTTAACCGTTTTCTCTACGAACGTGCGGACCGTGAGCACATCTGAAGTCGAGATGGGCCACGGCACGCGCGGCACGACGGGTTGCAAATCCGCCTCGTGAACGATCTTATTTCTTCGGTTCACAATTTGAGTAAGTTGACTTTTAATTGTTTTAGCGTGCGACACCTTGGTCTGCTCCGTGGCCCCGTCGGCGAGTGCAACCGAGTTCCACAATTCAACGTCAGATATGCAGCGAATTCCATCGGCAATATCAACGGGATATTGGAAAGTGCGGCGCTCCAGTTTTGACCGCACTTCCAAATCAATATGATTCTGAAATGTTGCTGGGTTCTGCTTCAGAGCCAAGAGGCCAGCGGCATCAATCTGAAATTTCGCAAATCCGGAAACGGAAGGACGAGTGCCAGCAAAGATCTCGCCAAGACGTTGAGCAACCAGTTCGTGAACATACAGGTCCAAGGCGCTTACCCGAGCAGCCCATTCCGCACGCAAGATTTCGTCGGGCTGCAAAACCGACGTAACGTTGGCAGCCAAATAGGCATGGAGCGCGCTTAGTTGATCGCAGCGCGCCCAAGCCGTTTCGAACGTTTGGAGGGGATTCATGCTTCTAGTCGTGCGTTAATGCAATCACTCGATCAGCGCATTCCTCAAACGCTTTTCTAAAAACCGCCATGCTTTCTTCTGTCTGCTCCCATACGGCACCGCCCTGCTTCAGCAAATCTGCGGTTAGAGCATAAACCGGAACTTGGTGCTCCTGAGACTCTGCAATTAAGCTATTAAAGTCAGCGACTTCCATTATAGGATCCCAAGGCTCGATGCCAACTCTACCCTTAAATTCGGTAGTATTTAGAAGATTTACCGATTCAAGAGAAGGAATCAGCTCCCCTTTTAAACCTTCAACAAGTTGATCGATCCATCGCTGAAACGCCTTACTTGCCTTTCCGTATTTCGGTCTATATTTCTGAACTATAGCGCCAATAAATTTAGTCTTAGGTTCAGGAAATGGATAGTCCGCATCCTTAAGAACATCCAGTTTTGATGCCGTATCAGCCCAATTTTTCCATCTCGGCAATGTTCTAGATAGAGAATTAAGTGCCATAGATGAAAAATAGTCTGGATGCAGTGGAACAATAAAGTAGTCACTCGTGCTCAGAAGGTTTTGATTCACCGGACCCAAGCTAGGACTCATGTCCACAATAATATATTGGGCATCGTATTTTTCAGCGGTCTTATCAAGCATATAACGAATTGAGCCGGGGAGATTGCGAAGGGCTAACAATGACCCCGTCAGTTCTTGAGCAATGCCTAAAGTGGTTTCATATTCGGCCAAGCCGATATGACCGGGAAGAAGCAAAAGATTGTCATTTCCCGGCACGGGAAAACAATCGGCACCTTCAATTTGCCTAGGCTGAGATTCGAAAGCCGGCGCAAGGGCATCCCTAACATTATTAGCTGGATTTGCCGTATAGGTATTTCCTAAGTCCTCGATACCACGGTATCCGAGCACCATACCAGTTAGATTGCATTGAGGATCAAAGTCTGCAAGAATCACTCTTCCTGACTTACTAGCAAGCATCCATCCCAAATTGAATGCCGTTGTGGTCTTGCTAACCCCACCCTTGTGGTTGAACAATGCTATAATCTTAGCCATTGATTACGCCCCTCATTTCCTTCTTCTCGTATCGCAATCGGAAAAGAAATGAAAGCGCTGGAAACGCTATTTTTCAGCCGGAGTTGGAGAGGAAATGAGTTCCACATCACAGACCGAGATTTAGACTGCAGCGGCTAGCCGCCAGTCGTCCCCAC
>WBUO01000098.1 GCA_008933675.1 Dechloromonas sp. | reverse complement strand
GGCGACAACGTGGCGATGACGGTCAAGCTGATCGCTCCGATCGCCATGGAAGAAGGTCTGCGCTTCGCCATCCGCGAAGGCGGTCGTACCGTCGGCGCCGGCGTCGTTGCCAAGATCGTCGAGTAATTCGTTCTTTTTGAAACCGGGGTGGATGCACGTCCATCCCCTTGTTCTTTGGAAGCCAGAAAATGCAAAGTCAGAAAATCCGTATCCGCCTGAAGGCCTTCGACTATCGCCTGATCGATCAATCCGCCCAGGAAATCGTCGAGACCGCCAAGCGCACCGGCGCCGTCGTTCGTGGTCCCGTGCCGCTGCCGACCCGCAAGCAGCGTTTCGACATCCTGCGTTCGCCGCACGTCAACAAGGCTTCCCGTGATCAGCTCGAAATCCGTACGCACCTGCGCCTGATGGATATCGTCGATCCGACCGACAAGACCGTTGATGCCCTGATGAAGCTGGATCTGCCGGCTGGCGTCGACGTCGAAATCAAGTTGCAGTAAGACAGTAATTGCGGATATAATCCGCGCCTTTCGGGGGTGGCCGGCGACGGCTGCCCATTTGTTGTTTTACATCGACCGGCCAATCGCAGCCGGCGATGAGGAGAATAACCATGAGTCTAGGCCTTGTTGGTCGCAAGGTTGGCATGACTCGCATTTTTGCCGAGGATGGCGCGTCCATTCCGGTAACTGTGCTTGACGTGTCAAACAACCGTGTGACCCAAGTTAAAACGCCGGAGAACGACGGCTATGCAGCCGTTCAGGTCTCGTTCGGCCAGCGCCGTGCCTCGCGCGTTTCCAAGCCCCTGGCTGGCCATCTGGCCAAGGCGGGTGTGGAAGCCGGGCATGTCCTCAAGGAATTCCGTATCGAAGCCGATCAGCTTGCCTCCTTCAAGGCTGGCGATCAGGTGGCTGCCACGATCTTCGCCGAAGGGCAGAAGGTCGACATCAGTGGCAAGTCGATCGGTAAGGGCTTCCAGGGTGGCATCAAACGCCACAACTTCAGCTCCAATCGTGCGTCTCACGGCAACTCGGTTTCGCATAACGCGCCGGGTTCCATCGGTATGGCGCAGGATCCGGGTCGTGTTTTTCCGGGTAAGCGCATGGCTGGCCATCTCGGTGATGTCCAGGCCACGATGCAGGGTCTGACCATTGTTCGCGTTGATGCCGAGCGCCAGCTGCTGTTGGTCAAGGGTGCCGTTCCCGGTGCCAAGGGTGCCGACGTGGTCGTGCGTCCGGCGGTCAAGGCTTAAGGGGGCGACATGGAACTGAAGGTTATCAACGAACAAGGTCAGGAAGCGGCCAAGCTGCAGGCTTCCGACGTGCTGTTCGGTCGCGAGTTCAACGAAGCGCTGGTGCATCAGGTCGTCGTCGCCTATCAGGCGAATGCGCGTTCCGGCGACAGCAAGCAGAAGGATCGCTCCGAAGTCCGTCACACCACCACCAAGCCTTGGCGCCAGAAAGGTACGGGTCGTGCTCGTTCCGGCTCCAACGGTTCGCCGCTGTGGCGCGGAGGCGGTCGAATCTTCCCGAATTCGCCCGAGCAAAATTACACCCAGAAGGTTAACAAGAAGATGTTCCGCGCCGGTATGGCTGCGATCCTCTCCGAGTTGGCCCGTCAGGATCGCCTCGTCGTCATCGACGACCTCGCGGTCGACGCACCGAAGACCAAGCTGTTTGCCCAGAAGTTGAAGGGCCTGGGTCTGGACGGCAACCTGCTGGTCATCACCGACGAACTGAGCGAGAACCTCTACCTGTCGTCGCGCAACCTGCCCAACGTTCTGGTGCTTGAAGCTCAGGAAGCCGATCCGGTTTCCCTGGTCCGCTTCGCCAAGGTGCTGGTCACCAAGAACGCCGTGGCCAAGTTCGAGGAGATGTGGGGATGAACCAGGAACGTCTGATGCAGGTACTGCTGGCGCCGCAGATCTCGGAAAAGGCAACCTACGTTGCTGAAAAGCACGAGCAGGTCGTCTTTCGCGTCGCTTCCGATGCGACCAAGCCGGAGATCAAGGCCGCTGTTGAGCTGCTGTTCAAGGTCGAAGTCGAGGCCGTGCAGGTCGCCAACGTCAAGGGCAAGGTCAAGCGCTTCAAGGGCGCGACCGGTCGCCGTAAGGGCTGGAAAAAAGCTTTCGTCAGCCTGAAGGCCGGCCAGGAAATCAATTTCGTTGAAGGGGGGAATGCCTGATGGCTCTCGTTAAAGTCAAGCCGACTTCCCCGGGTCGCCGTGGTGTCGTGCAGGTTGTCAATGCCAATCTGCACAAAGGCAAGCCGTTTGCCGGGCTGGTGGAATCCAAGTCTGCCAATGCCGGTCGCAACAACAACGGTCGCGTCACCGTTCGCCATCAGGGCGGCGGTCACAAGCAGGCCTATCGCGTCATCGACTTCAAGCGGACCAAGGACGGTATCCCGGCCAAGGTCGAGCGTCTGGAATACGATCCGAATCGTACCGCCAACATCGCGCTGGTCTGCTACGCCGATGGCGAGCGTCGCTACATCATTGCCAACAAGGGCATGGTAGTCGGTCAGCAGCTGATGAGTGGCGCCGAGGCGCCTATCAAGTCCGGCAATGCCCTGCCGATCCGCAACATTCCGGTCGGTACCACGATCTGCTGTGTCGAGATGATGCCCGGTAAGGGGGCGCAACTCGCCCGCTCGGCTGGTACCTCCGCCCAACTGCTGGCTCGTGAAGGTTCCTACGCCCAGATCCGCCTGCGCTCCGGTGAAGTGCGTCGCGTGCATGTCGAATGCCGCGCCACCATCGGTGAAGTCGGTAACGAAGAAAACAACCTGCGCAAGATCGGCAAGGCCGGTGCTCAGCGTTGGCGTGGTATTCGTCCGACTGTCCGCGGTACCGCGATGAACCCGATCGACCACCCCCATGGTGGTGGTGAGGGCAAGACCGGTGAAGGTCGTGTTCCGGTCAACCCGTGGGGTCAGCCGACCAAGGGTTATCGCACCCGCAGCAACAAGCGCACGAACAGCATGATCGTTCAGCGCCGTCATAAGCGTTAAGGGGTAGGAAATGGGACGTTCTCTCAAAAAGGGCCCGTTTGTTGATGCGTACCTGATCGACAAGGTCGAGGCAGTCCGCGCCACCAACGACAAGCGCCCGATCAAGACCTGGTCGCGTCGTTCGACGATCCTCCCCGAGTTCATCGGCCTGACGATCGCGGTCCACAATGGCAAGCAGCATATTCCGGTGTTCGTCACCGAGAATATGGTCGGTCACAAACTCGGCGAATTCTCGCTGACCCGGACGTTCAAGGGTCACACCGCCGGCAAGAAGGCCAAGAAGTAAGGAGCTGACATGGAAACTCGTGCAAGTTTGCGGGGCGTACGCCTCTCCGCGCAGAAAGGCCGCCTGGTGGCGGACCTGGTGCGCGGCAAGCCGGTTGGTCAGGCTCTCAACATCCTGGCTTTCTCCCCGAAAAAGGGGGCTGGTATCGTCAAGAAAGTGCTGGAGTCGGCTATTGCCAACGCTGAGCACAACGACGGCGCCGACATCGACGAACTGAAGGTGAAAATCATCTACGTCGAAAAAGGCATGGTGCTGAAGCGCTTCACCGCGCGCGCCAAGGGTCGTGGCAATCGGATCAGCAAGCCGACCTGCCATATTTATCTGACCGTTGGTAACTAAGGAAAAGCCATGGGACAGAAAATTCATCCGACTGGCTTCCGTCTGGCCGTCACCAAAAACTGGAGTTCGCGCTGGTTTGCCAACAGCAAGGACTTCCCTGGCATGCTCCAGGAAGACGTCAAGGTTCGCGAATATCTGAAGCGCAAACTGGCGCATGCTTCGGTCGGCCGCGTGCTGATCGAGCGTCCCGCCAAGAACGCTCGTGTCACCGTTTTCTCTGCCCGTCCGGGTGTGGTCATCGGCAAGAAGGGCGAGGATATCGAGGCGCTGCGCACGGATCTTCAGCGCATCATGGGCGTCCCCGTCCATGTGTCGATCGAAGAAATCCGCAAGCCTGAAATCGATGCCCAGCTGATTGCCGATTCGATTGCCCAGCAGCTCGAGAAGCGCATCATGTTCCGCCGTGCCATGAAGCGCGCGATGCAGAACGCCATGCGCCTCGGTGCCCAGGGTATCAAGGTGATGAGCGCCGGTCGTCTGAATGGTGCCGAAATCGCCCGTAGCGAATGGTATCGCGAAGGTCGTGTGCCCCTGCACACCCTGCGCGCCGACATCGATTACGCAACCTCGGAAGCGCTGACCACGTACGGCATCATCGGTATCAAGGTTTGGGTCTACAAGGGTGACATGCTGGATCGCAACGAACAGCCGGCAGTTGAAGAGCCGGTTGCCGACGATCGTCGTCCGCGCCGTAACCCCGGTAAGCCGGAAGGCGACAAGCCGCGCACCCGTACGGTCAAGAAGGCCGACGGTGCAGCAGATCCGGCCAAGCGCGTAAGAAAGGCAGGTGCTTAACATGCTGCAACCTAATCGCCGCAAGTTCCGCAAGGAGCAAAAGGGGCGCAACGAAGGTCTGGCTACCCGGGGCACCAAGGTGTCGTTCGGTGAGTGGGGTCTCAAGGCGATCGGTCGTGGTCGTCTGACGGCTCGTCAGATCGAAGCCGCCCGTCGTGCGATGACCCGCCATATCAAGCGCGGTGGTCGCATCTGGATCCGTATCTTCCCGGACAAGCCGATCTCCAAGAAGCCGGCCGAGGTTCGTATGGGTAACGGTAAGGGTAATCCGGAGTACTGGGTTGCTGAGATCCAGCCGGGCAAGGTGCTCTATGAGATGGATGGTGTCAATGAAGCGCTGGCGCGCGAGGCTTTTGCCCTGGCTGCCGCCAAGCTGCCGATTCCCACCACCTTCGTGACTCGTCATCTGGGGTAATCATGAAAGCTAGTGAATTGAGAACCAAGAGCGTGGACGAGCTCAACAAGGAATTGCTGGACCTTCTGAAGGCCCAGTTCGGTCTGCGTATGCAGCTCGCTACCCAGCAGCTGTCCAATACCAGCCAAATGTCCAAGGTGCGCCGCGACATCGCTCGCGTTCGCACGCTTATCCGTGAAAAGGCGGTGCAGCAATGAGCGAAACCACCAGTATCAAACGCACGCTGATCGGTCGCGTCGTCAGCGACAAGATGGACAAGACGGTCACCGTCCTCGTCGAGCGCAAGGTCAAGCACCCGATGTACGGCAAGGTGATGGTTCGTTCCAAGAAGTACCATGCCCATAATGACGGCAATGCGGCGAAGGCTGGCGATCTCGTCGAGATCGTCGAAACCCGCCCGGTTTCCCGGACCAAGACCTGGGCAGTGACCAGCGTTCTGCAAAAGGCGATCGTCGTCTAACGAAAGTTCTGCAAAGCGCTTGCGCAGTCAGTAAAGAAGCCGGTATAATCCGGCTTCTTTTTTGCGGCCACCCATTCGCGGCTGGCGGCAAAGTTGTTCGACCCGTACGGGTTCCAAGACTGACCGCGTAAGCGGATTAAGTTGGAGTTAATTTAAATGATTCAGATGCAGACGACGCTGGACGTCGCCGATAACACCGGCGCCCGTTCAGTTATGTGTATCAAGGTGCTCGGTGGATCCAAGCGCCGCTATGCCGGCATTGGCGACATCATCAAGGTCAGCATCAAGGATGCTGCGCCGCGTGGCCGCGTCAAGAAGGGCGACATCTACAACGCCGTGGTGGTTCGTACCGCCAAGGGCGTGCGTCGCCCGGACGGTTCGCTGGTTCGCTTCGACGGCAATGCCGCAGTTCTCCTCAACAACAAGCTCGAGCCGATCGGCACGCGCATCTTTGGCCCGGTGACCCGCGAACTGCGTACCGAGCGCTTCATGAAGATCGTGTCCCTGGCTCCGGAAGTGCTGTAAGGAACGGATGATGGAAAAGATTCGCAAGGGCGACGAGGTCGTCGTCATCACCGGCAAGGACAAAGGCAAGCGCGGTACCGTGCTGCGCCGTGTCGGCGACGAGCATGTGGTCGTCGAAGGTGTCAATCGTGCCAAGAAGCACGTCAAGCCGAACCCGATGAAGGGTGTGGCCGGCGGCATCGTCGACAAGGACATGCCGATTCATCTCTCCAATGTTGCGCTGTTCAATTCGGCGACCAAGAAGGCTGATCGCGTCGGCTTCAAGGTGCTCGAAGACGGTCGCAAGGTTCGCGTGTTCAAGTCGAACGGCGAACTGGTGAACGCATAAGGGGCAGTCATGGCGCGTTTGCAACAGTTTTACAAGGAAGCCGTCGTTCCCGAGCTGTCGAAGCAGTTTGGTTACAAGTCGGTTATGGAAGTGCCGCGTATCACCAAGATCACCCTGAACATGGGTGTTGGCGAGGCCGTCGCTGACAAGAAGGTTCTCGAAAACGCCGTTGGCGACATGCAGAAGATTGCCGGTCAGAAGCCGGTGACCACGAAGGCTCGCAAGTCCATCGCTGGCTTCAAGATTCGTGACGGCTATCCCATCGGCTGCATGGTCACCCTGCGCGGTCCGCGCATGTTCGAATTCCTCGATCGTCTGGTCACCGTGGCCCTGCCGCGCGTGCGCGACTTCCGTGGTATCTCCGGCAAGGGTTTCGACGGCCAGGGCAACTACAACATGGGCGTCAAAGAGCAGATCATTTTCCCGGAAATCGAGTACGACAAGATCGATGCTCTGCGGGGTATGAACATCAGCATCACCACGACCGCGAAGACCGATGCAGAAGCGAAAGCCCTGCTCTCCGCGTTCAAGTTTCCGTTCAAGAATTGAGGCAATCATGGCAAAACTTGCTCTGATCAACCGTGAAGAGAAGCGTCGCAAGATGGTCGCTCAGTACGCCAAGAAGCGTGCTGCTCTGGAGGCTATCTACAATGATGTCAGCCTCTCTGACCAGGAGCGTTACGACGCCCGTCTGAAGCTGCAGGCTCTGCCGCGCAACTCCAGCCCCTCGCGTCTGCGCAACCGTTGCCAGCTGACCGGTCGTCCGCGTGGTGTTTTCCGTAAATTCGGTCTGTGCCGTAACAAGATCCGCGAACTTGCCTTCAATGGCGAGATCCCGGGCATTGTTAAAGCCAGCTGGTAAGAGGAGATTCAGAAATGGCTATGAGCGATCCGATCGCGGACATGCTGACCCGCATCCGCAACGCCCAGCTCGCCGAAAAGGCGTCTGTCTCCATGCCGTCGTCCAAGCTGAAGGTGGCCATCGCTGCCGTGCTCAAGGACGAAGGTTACGTCGAAGATTTTGCTGTCCGTGATGGCGAAGGCAAGCCGACCCTCGATATCGCGCTCAAGTACTACGCCGGTCGTCCGGTCATTGAGCGCATCGAGCGTGTCTCCAAGCCTGGTCTGCGCATCTACAAGGGCTGCGACGACATTCCTCGCGTCATGAACGGTCTGGGTGTCGCCATCGTGTCGACCCCGAAGGGCGTCATGACTGATCGCAAGGCTCGCGCCAGCAAGGTCGGCGGCGAAGTCCTCTGCATCGTGGCGTAAGGAGGGTATTCATGTCTCGTATTGGTAAGAATCCCATTGTTCTGCCGGCCGGTGTCGAAGTCACCGTCGGTGAGCAGATTGTCGTCAAGGGGCCACTGGGCGTCTTGAAGGCTGCTGCCCACCCGTCCGTCAAGGTCGCTGTCGAAGGTCAGAACGTTCAGGTTTCCAAGGTTGAAGGCGCGGCCAACGCTGGCGCCATGTGGGGCACCATGCGTGCCAATCTCAACAACATGGTGACCGGCGTCTCGAAGGGTTTCGAGCGCAAGCTGCAACTGGTGGGCGTCGGCTACCGCGCTCAGGCTCAGGGCGATGTCCTGAACCTGTCGCTGGGCTTTTCGCATCCGGTGGCCCACAAGATGCCAGCCGGCGTCAAAGTCGAATGTCCGACGCAGACCGAAATCCTGATCAAGGGTTCGGACAAGCAACAGGTCGGCCAGGTCGCTGCCGAAGTTCGTGCCTACCGCAAGCCGGAGCCCTACAAGGGCAAGGGCGTCCGGTACTCGGACGAAGTGGTGGTTATCAAGGAAACCAAGAAGAAGTAAGGGTGGCATATGTTTAACAGGAAAGAAGCGCGTCTGCGCCGTGCCCGCAAAACCCGGGCCAAAATCGCCGAGCTCAAAGCTGTGCGCCTGTGCGTCAATCGCACGAACTGCCACATTTACGCCCAGATCATTTCGCCGTGTGGCGGCAAGGTTCTGGCTTCGGCTTCCACGCTGGACAAGGACGTTCGCACGAACGTCGCAAACGGCGGTAACAAGGCTGCCGCAACGACCGTTGGCAAGCTGATTGCCGAGCGCGCCAAGGCCGCCGGCATTGAGCAGGTTGCTTTCGATCGTTCCGGCCTGCAGTACCACGGTCGTGTTCAGGCGCTGGCGGAAGCCGCGCGTGAAGCCGGTCTGAAGTTCTGATCGCCGCGAAAGGATTAGGTTAGAAAATGGCTAAACCGGAAAGAAACAAGAAGCCGCAGCACGCTGAAGAGCGCGATGACGGCATGCGCGAGAAGATGGTTGCGGTCAACCGCGTCACCAAGGTGGTGAAGGGCGGCCGGATCCTCGGTTTCGCAGCGCTTACCGTCGTCGGTGACGGCGACGGCGGCATCGGCATGGGCAAGGGCAAGTCCCGCGAAGTCCCGGTCGCTGCCCAGAAGGCAATGGAAGAGGCGCGTCGCAAGATGGCCAAGGTCAGCCTGAAGAACGGTACCGTTCATCACACCGTGATGGGCCGCCACGGCGCCACCACCGTGATGATCCAGCCGGCTCCAGAAGGCACCGGCATCATCGCCGGCGGCGCCATGCGCGCCGTCTTCGAGGTCGTCGGCGTGACCAACGTGGTCGCCAAGGCGCACGGCTCGACCAATCCCTACAACATCGTGCGTGCCACCATCGACGGTTTGTCGAAGGTCAACACGCCGGCCGAGATTGCTGCCAAGCGCGGCAAGTCGGTTGAACAGATCCTGGGGTAAGCCATGGCTGACAAGAAGATCAAGGTGAAGCTCGTCAAGAGCATCATCGGTACCAAGCAGGACCACCGTGCCACCGTGCGCGGCCTGGGTCTGCGCAAGCTGAACAGCTGTGCCGAACTGGAAGATACGCCGGCAGTCCGCGGCATGATCCAGAAGGTTCAGTATCTCGTGAAGGTTGAGGGTTAAGCCATGCGTCTGAACACCATCAAGCCGGGTGAAGGCTCCAAGAAGGCCGCCAAGCGCGTCGGTCGCGGTATCGGCTCCGGCCTGGGCAAGACCTGCGGCCGTGGCCACAAGGGTCAGAAGTCGCGTTCCGGCGGCTTCCACAAGGTCGGTTTCGAAGGCGGTCAAATGCCGCTGCAACGTCGTCTGCCGAAACGTGGCTTCAATTCGCTGACCCGTGCTCGCAATTACGAGGTTCGTCTGAGCGATCTGGAGCTGCTGCCGGTCGAGGAAATCGACCTGTTGTCGCTGCAGGCTGCCGGTATCGTTCCGGGTGATGCGCTGTCGGCCAAGGTCATTCTGTCCGGTGCGATCACGCGCAAGGTCACCCTGAAGGGCGTTGGCGCCACCAAGGGTGCCAAGGCTGCCATCGAGGCCGTCGGCGGCTCCATCGCCGAGTAAGTCAGGAAGAGGTTAGAACGTTGGCAGCAAATCCCAATACGGTTGGCAAAGGCGGCAAGTTCGGCGATCTGAAGCGTCGGCTGTGGTTCCTGGTCGGTGCGCTGGTCGTCTATCGCATCGGTGCCCACATCCCCGTCCCCGGGATCGACCCCAACGTTCTCGCTGACCTCTTCAATTCGCAGCAGGGTGGCATCCTGGGCATGTTCAACATGTTCTCGGGTGGTGCCCTGTCGCGTTTCACTATTTTTGCACTGGGGATCATGCCGTACATTTCGGCGTCGATCATCATGCAACTGATGAGCGTTGCCAGCCCGCAGCTGGAAGCGCTCAAGAAGGAAGGCGAGGCGGGTCGCCGCAAGATCACCCAGTACACGCGTTACGGCACGGTCGTGCTGGCGCTGTTCCAGGGTATCGGCATCGCCATCGCGCTGGAGGCCCAGCCCGGCCTCGTCAATGATCCCGGCTTCATGTTCCGTCTGACGACCGTGTCCACGCTGCTGACCGGGACCATGTTCCTGATGTGGCTTGGCGAGCAGATCACCGAGCGCGGCTTGGGTAACGGCATCTCGATCATCATCTTCGCTGGTATTGCGGCCGGCCTGCCGAGCGCCATCGGTGGACTGCTCGAACTGGTCCGCACCGGTGCCATGCACCCGCTGACGGCGATCATCATCTGCATCCTGGTCGTCCTGGTTACCGCCTTCGTCGTCTTCGTCGAGCGTGGCCAGCGCAAGATCCTGGTCAACTACGCCAAGCGCCAGGTCGGCAACAAGATTTACGGCGGGCAGAGCTCGCACCTGCCGCTCAAGCTCAACATGTCGGGCGTCATTCCGCCGATTTTCGCCTCGTCGATCATCCTCTTCCCGGCCACGCTGGCTGGCTGGTTCGGTTCGGGCGAGTCGATGACCTGGCTGAAAGATGTCGCCGGCACGCTGTCGCCTGGTCAACCGATCTACGTGATGCTGTACGCGGCAGCGATCGTCTTCTTCTGCTTCTTCTACACGGCACTGGTCTTCAATTCAAAGGAGACGGCTGACAACCTGAAGAAGAGTGGTGCCTTCGTTCCGGGGATCCGTCCTGGCGAACAGACCGCCCGCTACATCGACAAGATCCTGATGCGCCTGACGCTGGTCGGGGCCGGTTACATCACCCTGGTCTGTCTGCTGCCCGAATTCCTCATCCTGAAATGGAATGTTCCGTTCTATTTCGGCGGTACCTCTCTGCTGATTATCGTGGTCGTGACCATGGACTTCATGTCTCAGGTCCAGGCCTACGTAATGTCCCATCAATATGAAAGCCTCTTGAAGAAAGCCAACTTCAAGGGATCGCCAATGATCAAGTAAGCAGCGATGGCCAAGGAAGATTACATTGAGATGCAGGGGGAGGTCGTTGAGAACCTCCCGAATGCGACCTTCAAGGTCAAGCTGGAAAACGGGCACATCGTGCACGGCTTCATCTCCGGAAAGATGCGCATGCACTACATCCGCATCCTGCCCGGCGACAAGGTGACCGTGCAACTGACGCCATACGATTTAACGAAGGCGCGGATCGTTTTCCGCGCCAAGTAACAGTCTCTACGCAATAAACCGCAGGGCAAGGAAACACGGCTGCTTCCAAGCCCTCGCAGACGAGGAGTAAACATGAAAGTTCAACCTTCCGTGAAGTGCATCTGCCGCAATTGCAAGGTTATCCGTCGCAAGGGTGTCGTGCGCATCATTTGCAAGGACCCGCGTCACAAGCAGCGTCAGGGTTGATTCCCAGACGAGTCCGGCATTTGTCAATTTTAGAAATAGTGGAGTGATTCAATGGCCCGTATTGCAGGGGTAAACATTCCGAACCATCAGCATGCTGAAATCGCCCTGACGGCGATCTATGGCATCGGCCGTACCCGCGCGCAGAAGATCTGTGATGCGGCCGGCGTTGGTCGTAACGTGAAAATGAAGGACCTGTCCGACGCGGACATGGACCGACTGCGTGACGAAGTGGGCAAGTTCACCGTTGAAGGTGACCTGCGCCGCGAAGTCACGATGAACATCAAGCGCCTGATGGACCTCGGTTGCTACCGTGGTCTGCGCCATCGCAAGGGCCTGCCCTGCCGTGGTCAGCGTACCCGTACCAATGCCCGTACCCGCAAGGGTCCGCGCAAGGCCATCGCCGGCAAGAAGTAATAGGGACAGAACATGGCTAAGACTGCTACCAAAGTTCGCAAAAAGGTCAAGAAGAACGTTGCTGAGGGCATTGCCCACATCCACGCCTCGTTCAACAACACCATCATCACCATTACCGATCGCCAGGGTAACGCTCTCTCTTGGGCAACCTCCGGTGGTGCCGGCTTCCGCGGTTCGCGCAAGTCCACCCCGTTTGCCGCCCAGGTCGCCGCGGAAGCCGCCGGCAAGGCTGCACAGGAATGCGGTGTCAAGAATCTGGAAGTGCGTATCAAGGGCCCCGGCCCTGGCCGCGAATCTTCCGTCCGCGCCCTGAACGCGCTGGGCATGAAGATCACCGCCATTTCCGACGTGACGCCGGTGCCGCACAACGGCTGCCGTCCGCCCAAGAAGCGCCGCATCTAAGGAGAAAGACAAGTGGCTCGTAATCTCGATCCGAAATGCCGTCAGTGCCGCCGCGAAGGCGAAAAGCTGTTCCTGAAGGGCGAAAAGTGCTTTACCGACAAGTGCGCCATTGAGCGCCGTTCCTACGCGCCTGGTCAACATGGCCAGAAGTCCGGTGCCCGCCTGTCCGACTATGGCGTCCACCTGCGCGCCAAGCAGAAGATCCGTCGCGTCTACGGCGTGCTTGAAGGCCAGTTCCGCCGCACCTTTGCCGAAGCTGAGCGCCGCAAGGGCCAGACCGGTGAAAACCTGCTGCAGCTGCTGGAAGCCCGCCTGGATTCCGTCGCCTACCGCATGGGCTTCGGCGCCTCGCGTACCGAATCCCGCCAGATCGTTCGCCACAACGGCGTGCTGGTCAACGGCAAGCGCGTCAATATCCCCTCCTTCATCGTCAAGCCGGGCGACGTCGTCCAGCTGACCGACCGCGCCCGTGCGTCGCTGCGTTGCAAGGCTGCCCTCGAGGCCGCCGAGTCCCGTGGTTTCCCGGAGTGGATCTCGGTTGACGTCAAGGAAGGCAAGGGCACGTTCAAGGCCATGCCGCAACGTTCCGAACTGCCGGCGACCCTGAACGAAGGTCTCGTCATCGAACTTTACTCGAAGTAAGCACTGAGCAGAGGAAACCAGCCCATGCAAAGCAGTGGACTTCTCAAACCCCGCATCATCGACGTGCAGAGCGTTTCGCCCGTGCAGGCCAAGGTGGTCATGGAGCCGTTCGAACGCGGCTACGGACACACCCTCGGCAATGCGTTGCGTCGAATCCTGCTGTCGTCGATGCCGGGTTACGCGCCGACCGAAGTCGGCATCGAAGGCGTCCTCCACGAGTACTCCACCGTGGACGGTGTGCAGGAAGACGTCGTTGACATCCTGCTCAACCTGAAGGGTGTCGTCTTCAAGCTGCACGGTCGCGATTCCGTGTCGCTGAACCTGGCCAAGGAAGGTGACGGCATCGTCCGTGCCGGCGATATCGAATTGCCGCACGACGTCGAAATCATCAATCCGGAGCATGTGATCGCTCACCTCTCCCCCGGCGGCAAGCTGGTCATGGAGATCAAGGTCGAGAAGGGTCGTGGCTACGTGCCAGGCAACGTGCGCAACCTCGGCGACGCCAAAACCATCGGCAAGCTCGTGCTGGACGCCTCGTTCAGCCCGATCCGCCGCGTCGCCTATGCCGTCGAGAGTGCCCGTGTCGAACAGCGTACCGACCTCGACAAGCTGATCGTTGATATCGAGACCAATGGTGTCGTCGAGCCGGAAGAAGCCATCCGCTACGCTGCGCGCGTGCTGATGGAACAGCTGTCCGTGTTTGCCGACCTGGAAGGTACCGCTCCTGTTGCCGAAGCCTCCAAGCCGGCACAGGTTGACCCGGTTCTCCTTCGTCCGGTCGATGATCTCGAACTGACGGTTCGCTCGGCGAACTGTCTGAAGGCCGAGAACATCTACTACATCGGCGATCTGATTCAGCGTACCGAGAACGAACTGCTGAAGACCCCGAACCTGGGTCGCAAGTCGCTGAACGAGATCAAGGAAGTGCTGGCCGCCCGCGGCCTGACGCTCGGCATGAAACTGGAGAACTGGCCGCCCGCCGGTCTGGAAAAGGTCTAAGGACCTTTTTCGCCCGGGCAGTCAAGGGACGCCTGCAGAACATAGAAAGGATTAACCATGCGTCACCGCAATGGACTTCGCAAACTGAACCGTACCAGCAGCCATCGCCTGGCGATGCTGCGCAACATGACCGTTTCCCTGCTC
>WBUO01000475.1 GCA_008933675.1 Dechloromonas sp. | reverse complement strand
ACTGCGGATCGTGCTGACGCGATCACAAACAACAGAGCGTTGCTTGATTCGATTTGCGAAGGTGACCCAGCCAAAGCTGCCCAGATGGCACGGGCTCACCTTCAGCCCTGCCTGAAGTCAATCACCCGGGCATTGAACAAAAAAATATGCTTGTAGCGGGTTAAGCATACGAACCCAAGACTGAGAGAACCTGCTACCTAGCGTGCTATGTTTGATTTTTGTGAATGCCTTGGAATTCTTCTCTAATTTCCCAACGCTGATAGAAAGAGAAATCCTATCGACAAGCCAGTTGGACCAACGAGCTTCGCGTTTTCGATTGATCGTGCGCAACAGATGCTGCCTGTCGGAACTTGGGCGACCTTTGTCAACCCCGCTCCGCCGAGTGAGAGTTCCGCATGCATCCTGCCGATCAGATACGCAATGAACTCGAGCAATCCGAACCCTCCATTCGAGTCGCTAAGTGGCATGGGATGCTTCGGCTCATTCGTCCGAAACCCTGTCCCTCCCGTCCAAGCCAGACGCACTCCTTACCCATAACCTTCCTGTAGGAAAAGCCCGCGCCGGGCCAGCGCGGGCTTTTTCGACGAATGCCCTACCAAGCAATACCCCATGACCCGGTCAGTCGCACCATCGTCGGCTTCTCCCCGCCGCTCATCAACTCCGGTCTCAGCCGAGCTCTCACCACCGGCCGCGGCGTAAGCGTCTATTACGACCAGCAGCCACCCAACTCGTGGGCGGAGCATGCCCACAACCAGGTCCAAATACTCCTTGCGCTCGACCCGGTCGATGCCATCGCAACCTGGAATCTCCGCGGCGAGCAGGAGCGCCACGGCGTGACCGGCCAGTTTGTCTGGCTGCTGCCCGCCGACACGCCGCATGCGCTGGACTGGCATGGCGAGGCCGGCATGGTGGTCCTCTATGTCGAACCGGCCTTCGTGCGGGCCGTGTGCGGGATGGACGTGACCTGCGCCATGCTCGCCGACTTTTCGTCGCTAGCCCGTTTCAACCTGCTCGTCTGGCACCTGACGGGGGACTTCCGGTGCCTGTGCCGCAAGGAGAACACCCCAACCCCACCTCTCGTCGAGTCGATGGGCACTCTCCTGGCGACGAATGTGCTGCGCCATTTCGTCCGGCTGGACGACGAAGCCGCGCCCGGACTGCCCCTGGCAAAATTGCGCGAGGTGCTGGACTACATCGACGCCCACCTGAAGGAAACCATCACCCGCCTGACGCTGGCTCGCCTCGCCCGCCTGAGCGTCCGCAACTTCGGCCGGCTGTTCAAAATCCGGACCGGCCTGACGCCACGCGATTACATCCGGCGCCGCCGCACGGTCCGGGCGCTGGAATTGCTCGAAGAAGGCCGCCTGAAGAAAGCCGCCATCGCCAGCGAAGTCGGCTTCTACGACCAAAGCCACATGAAGCGGCAGATCCGGCGGCTCCGGGCGGAAGAGGCGGCCGTGACCCGGGCGGCGCTGCGCGCGGGATAGCGGTGGCAACGGCCCGGCATCCGGCGCTCAGAGGCCCGCCTGACGCAGCAGGTCGGCGCCCGACAACCCCAGCCCCCGCGCCAGTCGGATCACCGTCTCGATCGAGGCGAGCTTCTCGCCGCGCTCGATGCTGCCGATGAAATTGAAATTCAGGTCCGCCTTCTCGGCCAGTTGGATCTGGCTCAGGCCGGCTTTCAGGCGCAGTTCACGGATCGTGCGACCAAAGCACTTTGGGATTTGGCGGAAGTCGGCGGACACCCGTCCAGCCTACCTACTATAGGCCGCATGCTCTAACTACTATAGGCAGTATTGCGTTGTCAGGGCCGGCGCGCCGCGATTCCAATGGCACCGGCAAACCGCATGAAGAACCCCGCAGTTCTAGTCTCCCGTCATCCTCGGCTGCACGAACGTGCGAGCGCAGCCTGGGCGCTCGAACTCGTGCTCCAACTCCACGGCCAGGCATCCGCTACCCGTTACCCGTTCCAACGCCGACGCCCGTGGCGCGACCACGACTTCGCGTCGGACTTGCTGGCCGAACTGCATGCGCGGGGCATTAAGACGGAAATCGCATGCTACGGCCCGGACTTTGCCCGATTCGAGACGGATCTCAGGAGGAAGCAAAAAGACGGGCCGGCCGAGTTTCCCGTCGTGCGTGTGCCGTCGGTCGCACTGGCCGATTGGATGACGGCGGGCCTGCATGTTCTGCCGGGCATTTTCTTGGTGGGCGAGGAGAGCGGTGAGCCCGAGGCGGCCGAGGAGCCGCAGTCCGAGTTCACCGAGGTGATCGAGGTCGGGAGCCGCACCCTCGACCGCTCGCGCACGGAGACGCCGGTTCCGGTCGACGTG
>WBUO01000097.1 GCA_008933675.1 Dechloromonas sp. | reverse complement strand
GCATTCAGGCGGGGGCCGAGGATGAAGCCGAGATCCATCGCCGTCGCCTTGCGCGGGTCGCGGCCGGCCGCCTTGAACAGCGCGGCGAGGCCGGGCTGCAGCTGGCCGGCGCGCATGCGCTTCAGACCCTGGCTGACGAGGATGCGGTTGTTGCGGTCCAGCCTGACGACGTCGGCGACGGTGCCCAGCGCCACCAGGTCGAGCAGGCTGGCGAAATTGGGTTCCGCGCGCTCGGCGAAGAAACCCCGGGCGCGCAACTCGGCACGCAGCGCCAGCATCACGTAGAACATGACGCCGACACCGGCGATGCACTTCGACGGGAAGTCGCAGCCGGGCTGGTTCGGATTAACGATGCAATCGGCCTCGGGCAGCGTCTCGGCCGGCAGGTGGTGATCGGTGATCAGCGTCGCGATGCCGTGCTGGCGGGCGCGCTCGACGCCTTCGAGGCTGGCGATGCCGTTGTCCACGGTGATGATCAGGTCCGGCGACTGCTGGGCGGCGACATCGACGATTTCCGGCGACAGGCCGTAACCGAGCTTGAAGCGGTCAGGTAGCAGGAAATCGACATCGGCGCCGAGCATCTGCAGGGCGCGCATGCCGACGGCCGTGGCGGTGGCGCCGTCGCAGTCGTAGTCACCGATGATCAGCAGCTTCGCTTCGGCCTCGATGGCGTCGGCCAGCAGGCTGGCGGCGTCGGTGGCGTGGGTCAGGCTGGCCGGCGGCAACAGCGACTTCAGCTCGTAGTCGAGCTCGGCCTTGTCGGTGACGCCGCGCGACGCGTAGAGGCGCGCGAGCAGGGGGTGCAGGCCCTGCTGTTCAAGCTGCCAGACGATGCGTTGCGGGATGGAGCGGTTGACGATGCGGGTCACGGGTTTCCTTCGGCGAGTTGCCGGGCAAGTGCCGCCAGCGGCTGGCTGCGTCGCCAGAATTTCCAGCGGTCGGCGGCGCGCAGCGACCAGCACAGCTCGCCGTAGATGGTCGGAGCGACGATGTTCAGTTCGCGCAGCGGCCGGCCGAGCGCCTTGCCGAGCGGCGCCAGCCAGTCGGTGTCGAGCGCCTGCCAGGCCTGGCGCCAGCCTTCGCTGTCCTCATAGAGTACCGGTGGCAGCAGGCTGTCGAGGACGACCAGCTGGGTGGTGCCCGGCGAGGCCAGCTTGAGCAGGCCATCAGCGCCCGACGGCAAGGGATGGACGGGAGTGCCGCCGGCGCGGGCGAGGCCGATGGCCAGCGGGTGGTCGCTCCAGACGGCGGTGAAATGGCCGGGCTGCGGCCGGCAGAGGCGGCCGCCGCCCCACAGCCAGAGGCTGTTGACGGGTGGCTTGCCGGCCTGTTCGCGGCGCTGGTTGAGCGGGTGCGCGTGCAGGAACATCTGGACTTCATTCAGCCAGCGGCGCAGCGTCGCGTCATCGTCGCCGATCTCGCTGTCCACCCGCCGTCCGGCGACCAGCGACAGCGGCTCGGCGACGTGGGCACAGGCGCCGGCGAAGGCGCGGCCGGCCGGATAGAGGCGCAGGTACCAGCGGCGGGCGCTGGCTACTTCGAGCTGGCCGATATCGGCGAACTCGTCGTTGAGGGCGGCGGCGATATCGTGGGCCTCATCGTCGTCGAGAGCGAAGGCACCGGCATCGGCGAGCACGATGCGTTCGTGGTGAAAGCGCAGGTGCACCGGGTCGGCGCACAGCCAGTGCCCGTCGATGGCGGCATCGCCGAGGTCCTCGCCGAGCAGGCGCAGGGCGCCGAGGGCGGGGGTCTGCAGGCCGAACTGGCCGGCCAGCACCGTCTCGAAGGCGGCTGCCGGCCGCCTGGTCAGGGCGGCACGCGCGGCAAGCCATGCGAAGCCGGGCAGTGAAAGGTTTTCCAGGGTGTGCTGGTCGCCGGGCTCCGGCCAGATCAGTTCGGGAACGAGCAGGGTAAGACGCACGGTGGGTCCTGGTAGGTAGGCGAGGCGGGGCGATTGCTGCAGCGGCGTCGTGGCGGCCGGGCAGCGGCGGATTTTAGCATCGGCCTGGCGACGCTCCGCGGGCTGAATTTTTTACGACATTTTTACGCCGGCCTTGCCAGAATGCGCGGCATGTTCCACCGGCGCCCCGGGCGGGCGCCAGCCGGAGAATGCATGACTACCAGCGAGACCGTCGCCGAACGCTTCACCGAACGCCAGAAGATGGCGTTGAGCGCACTCGCCTGCCTGCTGACCGCACTGGTCGCTGCGCCGCTCAGCGGCCTGCTCGATCTGGCCAACATGGTCATGCCCTTCCTGCTCACCGTGCTGCTGGTGGCCGTCAGCCTCGGCCGCAATCCGGCGGTGCTCGCTGCCGTGCTCAGCGTGCTGCTGTTCGACATCTTCTTCGTGCCGCCGCGTTTTTCGCTGGCGGTCAGCAATCTGCAATACCTGATCACCTTCGCCGTGATGCTGGCGACGGCGCTGATCACCGGCCATCTGGCGGCCAGCCTGAAGGAGCAGGTGCGTGCCGCGGAGCGGCGCGAGCAGCGCACGCGGGCGCTCTATCAAATTGCCGGCAAGCTGGCCGGCGCGCTGAACGGCGAGCAGGTGAGCGAGATCGTCCAGCAATTCGCCGGCGACGAACTGGCAGCGACATGCCATCTGCAGCTCGATGAGACCTCCCGGCCATCACCACCCTGGTTCGACGCGCTGCCGGCGCAGCGCGCCCACGACAGCCGCCAGCGTGTTGGCGATGCCGCGGCTGGTGACACCTTCTATCTGCCGCTGGTGGCGCCGATGCGGGTGCGCGGTATTCTTGCCATGCATTTTCCCGGTGAGCGCAGGGGCCTGGTCGCCGAAGACCTGTCGCTGCTCGATGCTCTGGCTTCGCTGACGGCAATCGCCGTCGAGCGTCTGCATTATGTCGAGGTGGCGCAATCGTCGGAGTTGCAGATGGCCACCGAGCGTCTGCGCAGTTCCATCCTTTCCGCCTTGTCGCACGACTTGCGGACGCCGCTGACCGTGCTTGTCGGTCTGGCCGATTCGCTGTTTCTGATCAAGCCGGCCCTGCCGGGGGCGGCGCTCGATACGGCCGGGGCGCTGCGCGACCAGGCGGCGCGTCTGGCCGGGCTGGTCACCAATCTGCTCGAGATGGCCCGGCTCAATGCCGGTTCGGTCAGGCTGCGCCAGGAGTGGCAGCCGGTCGAGGAAGTCATCGGCAGCAGTCTCAAACTGCTCGGTGCCGCCCTCGGCCAGCACCGCGTCAAGGTCGACCTGCCGGCCGACCTGCCCCTGCTGCGTTTCGACGCGGTGCTGATCGAACGTGTGCTGTGCAACCTGCTGGAGAATGCCGCCAAGTACTCGCCCGAGCATGGCGAAATCGGCATAGTCGTGCGGCCGGTCGGCAGCATGGTCGAGATCGCCGTCTGCGACCGCGGCCCGGGCTTTGCCGATGCCGCCGGCCGCCAGGTTTTCGAGATGTTCGTGCGTGGCCAGCCGGAGTCGGACAAGCCGGGGACCGGTCTCGGTCTGGCCATCTGTCATGCCATCGTCGAGGCACACGGCGGCAGCATGCGCCTCGACAACCGTCCGGATGGCGGAGCCTGCGTGATCTTTGCGTTGCCGCAAGGCGTGCCGCCGGTGCTCGAGGCCGAATTGCCATGACGACGGTGTTGCCGAACGTGCTGCTGATCGAGGACGAGCCGCAGATCCGCCGCTTCGTCCGCCTCGCCGTCGAGGCCGAGGGCTGCGCCGTGGTCGAAGCGGGCAGCATCGCCGAAGGGCTGAGCGCGGCGGGGCGCGCCGAACCGGATCTGGTGATCCTCGATCTCGGCCTGCCAGACGGCAACGGCATCGATTTCATCCGGGCGCTGCGTGCCTGGTCGGGCCGGCCGATCCTGATCCTCTCGGCGCGGGCGGCAGAGCACGACAAGATCGACGCCCTTGATGCCGGTGCCGACGATTACCTGACCAAGCCTTTCGGTGTCGGCGAACTGCGTGCCCGCCTGCGGGCGCTGCTGCGCCGGAGCGAACGTCCGGCTGCGGCCGCCTCCCCGCTGCTCGCCTTCGGCAATGTCCTCATCGATCTGGCGCAACGCCAGGTAACGCGCGCCGGCGCGGCAGTCCATCTGACGCCGATCGAGTATCGCCTGCTGGCCATGCTGGTCAGTCATCCCGGTCAGGTGCTGACGCAACGCAAGCTGTTGCGCGATATCTGGGGACCGACCTATGTCGAGAGCAGCCATTACCTGCGCGTCTACGTCGGCCATCTACGCCAGAAGCTGGAGGACGACCCGACCCAGCCGCGGCATTTCCTGACCGAAACCGGTGTCGGTTACCGTTTCCAGCCCTGAACCGCCGATGAATCGCTTCGCTCCCGTCCTGCGTGCACTGGGCATGATCATCATGCTCTTCGGGTTGACGCTGCTGTCGCCGCTGCTCCTTTCCTATCTGGTCGACGATGGGGCGCAGACGGTCTATGACGAGGTCTTCGCGCTGACCATGCTGTGCGGTCTCTTTCTTTGGGTGCGCTACCGTCATGTGACGCGCGAGTTGAACGTGCGCGACGGCTTCCTGATGGTCGTGCTGGTGTGGACCATCCTGCCAGCCTTCGCCGCGCTGCCGTTCATGCTGCAACTGGGGGCCAGTCACACCGACGCCTATTTCGAGGCGATGTCCGGCCTGACGACAACCGGGGCGACGGTGTTTTCGGGCCTCGACACGCTGCCCATGTCGATCAACCTGTGGCGGCACCAGCTGGTCTGGGTCGGCGGCATGGGGCTGATCGTGCTGGCCATCGCCATTCTGCCGCTGCTCGGCATCGGCGGCCGGCAGATGTTCAAGGCCGAGACGCCGGGGCCGATGAAGGATGCCAAGCTGACGCCGCGCATTGCCGAGACGGCGAAGGGTTTGTGGGTCGTCTATCTGGTGGTTTCCGTGTTTTGCGTGCTGGCCTACCGGCTGGCCGGCATGAGCTGGTTCGATGCGCTCTGCCATGGCTTCTCGACCATGGGCCTCGGCGGTTTCTCGACGCACGATGCCAGCTACGGCTACTTCGATTCGCCGGCCATCGAGGCGGTGGCGATCGTCTTCATGCTGATTGCCGGGCTCAATTTCGGCACGCTGTTCCTTGCCTTGCGCGGCCGTTCGTTGCGTCCCTACGTCAGCGACCCGGAGGCCTTCTGGTTCCTCATCGTCTGCGCTTCCTCGGTGCTGATGATCGCCCTCTATCTGTGGAAGGGCGGCGTGTACGCGGAAATGGCGACGGCCCTGCGCCATGCCGCCTTCAACGTTATCTCGATTGCCACGACCACCGGCTACGCCAGTGTGGACTACGCCCAGTGGCCGCTCTTCGCGCCGTTCTGGATGCTTTTCCTGTGCAGTTTCGCGACCAGCGCCGGATCTACCGGCGGCGGCATCAAGATGGCGCGCGCGCTGCTGCTCTACAAGCAGGTTTATCGCGAGGTCGTCCGCGCCATGCATCCAAACGCCGTGCACAGTGTCCGCTTCGGCGGCCATGTGGCGCCGCAGCCCATCCTCTTCGCGGTGCTCGCCTTCGGCTTCATGTACATGGTCAGCATCGTGTCGCTGACACTGATTCTGGTGTTTACCGGTCTGGATGTGGTCACGGCCTTCACCGCCATCGTCGCCAGCGTCAACAACACCGGGCCGGGCCTCGGCGATGTCGGACCATCCACCACCTTCGCCGTGCTCGAGGACTTCCAGACCTGGGTCTGCATCTTTGCCATGCTGCTCGGCCGCCTCGAAATATTCACCTTGCTGGTCGTCCTGACGCCGGCCTTCTGGCGGCGTTGAGCCGGGAAAATCGTATGAACATCATCATTCTCGGCGCCGGCCAGGTCGGCTCCAGTCTTGCCGAAGCGCTCGTCTCCGAAGCCAACGACATCACGCTGATCGATCAGAGCGAGGAGAGCCTGCGCCTGCTTGCCGATCGCCTCGACGTGCGCACGGTCGTCGGCAACGGCGCCTTGCCGTCGGTACTCAAGTCGGCCGGCATCAGGTCGGCCGATCTGCTGATCGCCGTCACCCATTCCGATCAGAACAATCTGGTGGCCTGCAAGATCGCCTGCCAGCAGTTTGCCGTGCCGGCCCGCATCGCCCGCTTGCGTTCGGCCGATTTCCTCGACGAAGAGCTGCTTTCCGAACGCAATTTCGCCGTCGATTTCGCGCTCTGTCCGGAGCAGGAGATCAGCGACTACATCGCCAAGCTGATCGAGTACCCGGAGGCCCTGCAGGTCGTCGAGTTTGCCGAAGGGCGGCTGACCCTGGTCGGTGTCCGCGCCCATGCCGGCGGTCTGCTTGTCGGCCAGCCGATCCGCGCCATGCGCGACCACCTGCCGGCCGGCGTCGATGCCCGCATTGCTGCCATCTTCCGCGAGACGCGGCCGATCGAGCCGGATGGCGATACGCTGGTACAGGAAGGCGACGAGGTCTTCCTGCTCGCCGCCAGCGAGCATATCCGCGTTGTCCTTCAGGAATTGCGCAGCGTGCAGGGGCCGGTACGCAACGTGCTGATCGCCGGTGGCGGCAACATCGGCGCCCGCGTCGCCCAGCGCCTCGAGAACGAATGCCGGGTCAAGCTGGTCGAGCGCGATGCGGAGCGGGCCGCCGCCGTGGCTGCCCAGCTGGAAAGGACGCTGGTGCTGGCCGGCGAGGCGACCGACGAGAACCTGCTGATCCAGCAGGGCATCGGCGAAACCGACATGTTTCTGGCGCTGACCAACGACGATGAGGACAACATCATGGCGGCCTCGCTGGCCAAGCGCCTCGGCTGCCAGCGCGTGCTCGCCCTGATCAACCGGCGCGCCTATGCCGAGATGGTCGAAGGCGGGCCGATCGACATCGGCCTGTCGCCGGCGCAGATCTCCATCGGCAGCCTGCTTACCCACATCCGCCAGGCCGAGGTGGCGCGCATCCACCGCCTGCGCCGGGGGGCTGCCGAAGCGGTCGAGCTCGTGGTCAAGGGCGATCGCCGCAACTCGCGTGTCGTCGGCCGGCGCATCGAGGAGCTGCCGCGCATACCCGGTGCCCATATCTGTGCCGTCCTGCGCGGGCCGGCGGTGATCATTCCGCATCACGACACGCTGATCGAAAGCGGTGACCACGTCGTCGTCTTCTGCACCCGCAAGCGGCAGATCGCGGCGGTGGAAAAGCTCTTCCAGGCGCGCAGCGGCCTGTTCTAGCCGGCGCCCGCGGCGCCGGCTGCTGCCTTGCCGTCTTTCATGAATTCCGGCAGGGGGATGACCGGCGGGTTGCCGGCGTCGCCATGGCGGGCGGCAAAGTCGCGGATGCGGGCGATGCGCTCGGCGTGACCGGGATGCGTGTCGAAAATCGGCAGCCCGCCGGCTGCCGGTTGCTGGCGGGCAATGTGTTCGAAGAAGGCGGCGGCCTCGCCGACATGTCCGTAGCGGCGCAGCATGGCGTGCAATGCCGCGTCGTCGGCCTCTTCCTCCTGGTGGCGGCTGAAGGAGAGGACGGGTAGCATGCCGACGCCGACCAGCCAGCGCTGCAGGCTGCCGTCGCCGATGCCGGTCAGGCTGGAGAGGGCGAGCATGACGGCGAAGCCGCGTCCCATGGCGACGATCGGATGGCGGTGGCGGACGTGGGCGATTTCGTGGGCGACGACCATGGCCAGTGCATTCTCGTTGGGCAGCGTGTCGATCAGCCCCTGGAAGACAACGATGTGACCGCCCAGTGTCGCCATCGCGTTGACGGTGCCGGCAGGGGCGTAATGGACGGTGATCGGCATGTCGGCCGGGATGTCCATCGCTGCCGTCAGGCGGTCGGCCAGGGATTGAAGGTACTGCTGACGCTGTTGTTGTACGGGGGTTTCCGGTGCGGCCGGCAGCCAGCGGTCGAGCGAAGCGGCCAGCGCCTGTTCGTGGGCGAAGGGGATGTGGCGGGTGAGCTGGCCGGCGAGCAGGGAGAGGATCAGCACGCCGACGACGAGCAGCGTGCTGATGCCGGCAACGAGCAGTGCGAAGTCCTTCAGCGGATGCGTCGGACTGACGTTGATGCCTTCCGGAATCTCCGGATTCTCGTAATCGGCCATGCTTTCAGCGCGCCTTGAGCGCCGTGCCGTAGGCGAGGACTTCGACGGCGCCGATGCCGTCACCGCTGCCCCTGGTGATCGACGAGGTTTCCAGGCGGATGTTCCAGACGCTCTGCGCACCCTGGCGCCGGGCTTCCTCCTTGAGGCGCAGCACGGCCTCGCGGCGGGCCCGTTCGAGCAGCGATTCATAGGAGCTGACACGGCCACCGACGAGGTTGCGCAGGCCGGCGACGAAGTTCTTGAAGAAGTCCACCGAGACGACGACGCTGCCGCAGACCAGGGTGCCCTCGGCGTTGCCGGCATCGGGAACCGTCCGCTCGGAAAAGACCAGGATGTCGCGCAGCTGCTTCTCGCGTTCGATGATCGAGCGGAAATGGCGCTTTTCGGCGCGCTGGCCGAAGACATAGCCGAGCAGCAGGAGGATCAGGAAGATGATCAGGTCATACATGGCGTCATTCCACGACGACGGCGGTACCGTAGGCAAACAGTTCGGCGGCGCCGGCGGCCACTGACGAGGTCGAGAAACGGACGTTGATCACGGCATTGGCGCCGACCGCCTTGGCCTGCTCGATCATCCGCTGCACGGCCTCCTCGCGCGATTCGGTGAGCAGCTCGGTATACCCCTTCAGTTCGCCACCGAAAATGTTCTTCAGACCGGCCATGATGTCGCGGCCGGCGTGCTTGGAGCGGACGGTGTTGCCGCTGACCAGGCCGAGGTGTTTGACGATCTGCTTGCCGGGGACGGCTTCGATGTTGGTGACGATCATTGCTGGATTCCTGAATGGGTGGATGGGCCGGGCTTCCGGGTGCGTGTACCATAGCGGTTTTGCTGCATTGCAGGAATACGGATGTCATTGCCTTACGAGTTGCTGATCGGTCTGCGCTACACCCGCGCCAAGCGCCGCAATCACTTCATCTCCTTCATTTCACTCATTTCGATGCTCGGCATCGGGCTCGGCGTCGCCGCGCTGATCGTCGTGCTGTCGGTGATGAACGGCTTCCAGAAGGAGCTGCGCACGCGCATCCTCGGCGTCGCCTCGCACATCCAGATCACCGGTATCAGCGGCGAGCTGGAGAACTGGCCGGCGCTGGCGGCGCAGGCGGCCAAGCATCCGGAAGTGCGGGCGACGGCGCCCTTCGTCCAGTCGCAGGCGATGTTCACGGTAGACGGCGGCGTCAAGGGCGCGCTGGTGCGCGGCATCCTGCCCGACCAGGAGGACAAGGTCGCCGACTTCCGCCGGACGATCAAGAGCGGCAGTCTCGACGACCTGCGCCCCGGCGAGTTCGGCGTCGTGCTCGGCGCCGACCTGGCCCGCTCGCTGCGTGTGTTTACCGGCGATAAGGTGACGCTGATCGCGCCGCAGGGCACGGTGACGCCGGCCGGCGTGGTGCCGCGGCTGAAGTCCTTCCGCGTCGTCGGCATCTTCGAAGTCGGCATGTACGAGTACGACTCGGGCCTGGCGCTGATTCACATGCAGGACGCGCAGCGCCTGTACCAGATGGAGGACCGGGTCACCGGCGTGCGCCTGAAGGTGGACGACCTGTTCATGGCCCCGCGCATCGCCCGCGAACTGGTCGGCTACATTGACGCCGACGCCTATTTGCACGACTGGACCAAGAGCCACGCCAACTTCTTCCGTGCCGTGCAGATCGAGAAGACGATGATGTTCATCATCCTCTCGCTGATCGTCGCCGTCGCCGCCTTCAACCTGGTGTCGACGCTGGTCATGGCGGTCACCGACAAGCAGGCCGACATCGCCATCCTGCGCACGCTGGGCGCCCGGCCGCGCTCGATCATGGCGGTGTTCGTCATCCAGGGCGCGCTGGTCGGCTTCATCGGCCTCGGCTTGGGCATCGCCGGCGGCGTCGCGCTGGCGCTCAACATCGACGTCGTGGTACCGGCCATCGAGCGGCTGTTCGGCGTGCAGTTCCTGTCGAAGGAGGTCTATTACATCTCCGACCTGCCGTCCGACCTGCAGTGGGGCGACGTCTGGGGCGTCACCCTGATCGCCTTCGTGCTCGCCCTGCTGGCCACGCTCTACCCGAGCTGGCGGGCGTCCCGTGTCAATCCGGCGGAGGCCCTGCGCTATGAGTGAGATCCTGCTGAGCGCCCGCAACCTGGGCAAGGTGTTCCGCGGCGGCGGCCTGGAAGTGCCGGTGCTGAACGGCATCGATCTCGACGTCGCGCCGGGCGAGACGGTGGCCATTGTCGGCGCCTCGGGCTCGGGCAAGAGCACGCTGCTGCACCTGCTCGGCGGGCTGGACGCGCCGACTGCCGGCAGCGTCACGCTGGCCGGCCGCGACTTTTCGTCACTCGGTGAAGTCGCCCGCGGCGACTGGCGCAACCGCCACCTCGGCTTCGTTTACCAGTTCCACCATCTGCTGGCCGAATTCTCGGCCCTGGAAAACGTTGCCATGCCGCTCTTGATTCGCCGCGTCGCCCGCGCCGCAGCGCACGAGCAGGCGGCAGCCATGCTCGCCGCCGTCGGCCTCGGTCACCGCCTCGAGCATCGCCCCGGCGAACTCTCCGGCGGCGAACGCCAGCGCGCGGCGATTGCCCGCGCCATGGTCAGCGCGCCGTCCTGCCTGCTTGCCGACGAGCCGACCGGCAACCTCGACAGCCATACCGCCGAAGCGGTCTTCGACTTGTTGCTGGAACGGGTGCGCAGCCAGCGCAGCAGCCTGATCATGGTCACCCATGACCGCAATCTGGCTGCCCGCGCCGACCGGGTGATGCTGCTCGCCGACGGGCGTTTCGCCACGTGACGGACGCCGGTGGCATCCGCTGGAGACCGTGCGCAAGCACTGGCTTCCGCCCCTATTGTCGGCGCGTTCGCCGTGACGGCACTTTTTTCGAGGACCGGGAATGAATTCGCTACATCTGTATCTCGCCGTGGGCCTGGGCGTCGTCGTCCTCCTTGTCGTCGCGGTCGTCCTGTCGCTCCGGCGGATGCCTTCCGAGGCAGAGCTGGACGAACTCGACCGGCGGCAGAGCGAGGCCGCCCGGGCTCGTGAAGAGGCTGCGGCAGCAGGTGCCGGGGAAGGAAAGCGCGACTGACTAGCGGCGCCGGCGGCGCCAGGCGGCGAGCAGGTAGATGCGCCAGGCGGCCTTGGTCAGCAGGTAGCCGGCCAGTGCCAGGCTGCTGGCCAGGGCGATCAGGCCGATGCCGAGCGGTTCGGCGACGCTGAGCATCCAGGCCTGCATGGCCTGGGTGAAGCCGACGAAGTCGGTGGCCGAGAACATCGGTGGTGCCTGGAAACCGCTGTCGTCGCCGATGATCACCCGCCCCGCCTGATAAGCCGCGAGATAGAGCGGCACGATGGTGAACGGGTTGGTATAGAGCGTGGTCAGCAGGGCCAGCGGCAGGTTGACGCGGAAGAAGACGGCGCAGAAGGCGGCGCCGAGCATCTGCAGCGGCCCGGGAATCAGGCCGCAGAACAGTCCGGCGGCGACGGCGCCGGCGGCCGAGCGGCGATTCAGGTGCCACAGCCGCGGATGCAGCAGCGTGTTCTCGAACGGCCGCAACCAGCGGTTGCGGCGGATCGTTTCATGGTCGGGCAGGTATTTCTTCAGGAAACTGCGCATCCGGCGATTATCCCAGAAAGGCCGGGGCCGGCTGCAGGGTGGTTTACCCGCAGGGGCGGTGCCTGAACCGGGCAGTAGGCGGCGCCGCAGGGAAGGCGAAGCGCTCGGTTTCATGCGGAACATCCTTGTGCCGGTTTTCCTCGTTCCGGCAGCCCTTTGCCTGACCCTCACGACGCCCTTTTTGATGATTCGTGCCATGATGTTGGCATGCGTTCAGCCATCCTTGCCTTTGCTGCCGGCGTGCTGCTGTTGCAGACGCGTGGCGAACTTCCCTCACCGGCACTCTGGCTGGTGGGCGGCGTGCTGGGCTGTCTGGCCGGGATGGCCGGGAAGGGGCCGGCGGCGCGGGCGGTGTTGCTGCTCGGCTGTCTGCTGCTCGGTTTTGGCTGGGCGGCCTGGCGGGCCGAGGTGCGTCTGGCCGATGAACTCGGGAGTGACTGGGAGGGGCGGGATGTCGAGGTGATCGGCACGGTTGCCGGCCTGCCCCAGGATTTCGAGCGCGGCGTGCGTTTCGAATTTGCCGTCGAGCAGCGCCTGACGGATGCGGCGGTGGTTCCCGAACGCTTGCAACTGGCCTGGTATGCCGGACGCAACACACAACCGGCGGTACGGCCGGGCGAGCGCTGGCGCCTGACGGTACGCCTGAAGCGGCCGCACGGCGGGGCCAATCCCGGGGGCTTCGATTACGAGGCCTGGCTGCTCGAACGCGGTATCCGGGCGACCGGTTACGTCCGTCCGGGACCGGCCAGCCGTCTCGAGACCTTTGTCTGGCGTCCGGGACACGTGGTCGAACATCTGCGGGCGGCGGTCCGCGACAATTTCCGGCGCACCCTGCCGGAGGCCGAGTGGCCGTGGGTAGGCATTCTCACGGCGCTGGCGGTCGGCGATCAGAAGGCGGTGCAGGGCGAACTATGGACGGTGTTCAATCGCAGTGGCACGACGCACCTGATGAGCATTTCCGGCCTGCATGTGACGATGGTGGCCGGTCTGGCCGGCTGGTTGTTCAATGCCGGCTGGCGACGGGTGCCGGCGCTGGCGCAGCGCTGGCCGTCGCAGCATGCCGGTCTGCTGGCAGCGGCCGTGACAGCCAGCGTTTATGCCCTGCTGGCCGGCTTCGGCGTGCCTGCCCAGCGCACGCTCTACATGTTGCTGGTCGCCGTGGCAGCAATGCTCTCCGGGCGTCTGCTCGCCCCCAGCCGCGTCCTGGCGCTGGCCCTGCTGGTGGTTCTCGTTGCCGATCCATGGTCGCCGCTGGCTGCCGGTTTCTGGCTTTCCTTCGGGGCGGTTGGTGCCTTGCTCTACATCGGCTCGGCAGCGGTCGGCGAGAGTGGCGGCTGGCGTGCCCGCCTGCATGGCTGGGGGCTCATCCAGTGGGCGGCCACCCTGGCTTCGCTACCGGTATTGCTGCTCGTCTTCCAGCAGTTTCCGCTGGTTTCGCCGCTGGCCAACCTGCTGGCCGTACCGTTGATCAGTTTCATCGTGACGCCGCTGGCCCTGCTGGCTGCCCTGCTGCCCTGGCAGCCGCTGCTGATCCTGGCGCATACCGTGCTGGAAGGCCTGATGGCATTCATTTTCTGGTGTGCCGCCTGGCCGGTCTGGCAGGCTCCGGCAGCGCCGCTCTGGGCTGTTCTGGCCGCTGCGCTGGGGGTCACCGTCTGCCTGCTGCCGCGCGGCGTGCCCGGCCGTCTGCTCGGTGTCGTGCTGTTGATGCCGGCACTCTTCTGGCCGCCCGAGGCCATTCCTCCCGGCGAGGTGCGTGTCGATGTGCTCGATGTCGGGCAGGGGCAGGCGGTGGTGGTGCGTACCGCCGGCCATCTGCTGGTCTATGATCCCGGGCCGCAGTACGGCGTCGATTCCGATGCCGGTCAGCGTGTCGTCGTTCCTTACCTGCGCTGGCTCGGTGCGCCTCGCATCGACCGCCTGGTGGTCAGTCATGCCGACAGCGATCATGCCGGCGGGCTGGCTTCGCTACAGGCGGCCCTGCCGATCGGCTCGCTGCTCTCGTCGCTGCCGGATGCCGGCGGTGAGCGCTGCGTGGCTGGCCAGACATGGCAATGGGATGGTGTCGTGTTCACCATCCTGCATCCGCTACCCGACAGTTATGCAAGGGCGCCGGGAGATAACCATCTTTCCTGCGTTCTGGCGGTGACGACGGGCGGGCGCCGACTGCTGCTGACCGGCGATATCGAGGCGGTCGACGAGGCGGCGCTGCTGGCCCGGGCCGACGGCAGGCTGGCTGCCGATGTGCTGCTGGTGCCGCACCATGGTGCCCGGACGTCGTCGACCGCAGCCTTCGTGTCCGGCCTCGGGGTGCGCCATGCGTTGTTTTCGGCCGGTTACCGCAACCGCTTCGGTCATCCGGACGCGACGGTGCGCTGCGCCTCGTCCTGCGCCAGGATGGGGTGACGGTAAGTGCCTGGCGTCAGGCGCGGCAGCGTTACTGGTA
>WBUO01000096.1 GCA_008933675.1 Dechloromonas sp. | reverse complement strand
GCTCCCGGCAGATGCCGGCGTGCATGCGCCTGCAGTTCGGCGAGCCCGGCGCTGCCGACAACCAGGGCGATAATCAGGTCGCCCCATACCGGGTCGGGGCGGGCGCTGACCGCTACGTCGCGGACGCCCGGGCAGGCCGCCAGGCAGGATTCGATTTCCTGCGGATGAATGTTGCGGCCGCCGCTGATCAGCATGTCGTCGGCTCGGCCGCTGATGGTCAGGCAGCCGTTTGCGTCAAGGTGGCCAAGGTCGCCGGTGGTCAGCCAGCCATCGGAATCGAGGCCGGCGCTCCCGAGATAGCCTTGCATCAACTGGCCGCCGTGCAGGCGGATGCGTCCGTCGTCGGCAAGTGCGATGCGCATGCCGGGAAGCGGCCGGCCGACCAGGCCGTCATGCCAGGGGCCGTCGTCCGGAGCATGTGCGGCGAGCAGGGCGGCCGTCTCGCTCATGCCGTAACTCGGCCACAGCGGCCAGCCGGCTGCGCGGGCCTTCTCGTACAGCGGGCGGGCAAGGGCAGCCCCGCCGATCAGGGCGACGCGCAGGCCGGGCGGCGGACTGGTGCCGAGCTCCAGCAAGGCGGCGAGCATGGCCGGCACCAGCGAAATGTGGGTGACCGGGTAACGGTGCAGATCCCGGGCAACCGAATCGGCGTGGAAACCGTCATGCAACAGCATCGCAGCGGCGGCCCGGGCGCAGCGCCAGAGGATGGCCTGCCCGCCGATGTGGAACAGGGGCAGGCAGTTCAGCCAGAGATCGCCGGCCTGCAGTTGCAAGCGGGCGTTTGCCGCGGCCGCCGCTGTCGAGAGTTGCCGGTCGCCGAGCAAGACGGCGCGCGGTGCGCCTTCGCTGCCGCTGGTCGAAATGATCAGCGCGACATCTTCCGTCGTGCCTGCCGGCAGCCCCCGGCGTTCCGGTGCCAGTGGCCAGAAGGCGCGGCCGGCGAGGCTGCAGCCCCAGGCATGGCGGGCCAGCGTCAGCGCGTCGCCGTGCAGCGCCAGCGGGTGGCATTCGTCCTCAAGTCCGGCCGCCAGCGCCCTGGTCTCCGCCCACAGTGCCGCATGGCTCCAGCAACGCCCGCCATGATGCAGCGCCGCGGTCCCGGGCGAATGGCGCGCGGTCTTTTCGAGCTCGGCGGCAAGGGCGGATGGGGAGGCCATGGGTGAGCGTGCTTCTCCGGGAGTCGTTGTGGCGCAGGGTTTTTCGGAAATCGGCTGGTGTTCCGGATTATACGGAGGCGTATGCCGGCACAATCGGGGGCAGATCAAGATTTCCTGATTTCGGGCAGGACAGGAGGCACGGCTGACGGTAACATTAGGCCATCCATTCCTGTTTTATACCCAGTCGGAGAATCGCCAGGTGAGTGAATCGCTAGACCTGATCAAGGCCATCCGTAGCGGTCAGCTCGATGCCGTCCGCAGTGTGCTCGATGCCGGCGTGCCGGTCGAACTGGCCGATGGCCAGGGCGATCCCGGATTGCCGATGGGCATCGCCTGTTTCATGGGCTTCGTCGACATCGTGCGCGAACTGGCGGCCCGTGGCGGCCGTGTCAATCTGGCCGACAACAGCCTGCCTACATCGCCGTTGAGCATGGCGCTGCGCGGTCGTCGGACGGAGGTGGTGCGGACCCTGATCGAACTCGGTGCCGATATTCCGGCAGGCACGGTAACCGGCCTCAGCGATCAGGAGGTACTGGTTGCCCAGTGGAAGGCCTGTCGTGCCAGCGAGGAGAAGGCAGCCGGCGGTCAGCCGCTGGTCGAGGAGATCGACATGGTCGGCTGCTTCGGCACCGATACCCAGGTGCTCGAAGCCGACGTGCTGAGAGCGGCGGCCAAGCAACGCCCGTCGTGATCGCCTCAGGCCGGCAGCGGTGCGGGCAGTAGCGGCACCAGGCCGGTACTGACGTAGCCGGCGCAGCGCTCGATGTACTCGCGCGTACTCTTCGGCATCGGTGTCCGGGCGCGGGTGATGTAGAAAACGAGATCGCGGCCGTTGCGGATCAGCTGCAGGCCATCCGAGATGTTGTGGAAGGGCGGAGCCCCATCGACGGCGACCGGATGCGGCGCGTAGTTGGCCAGGCGTTCGCCGGCCGTCACCAGTTCTGACCAGACGTCGAAGATGTCGGGGTCGGTACGCAGGGTTTCGGTCTTGATCTGGGCGGCCCGGGCGAAATCGCGGATCGCCGGTTCGATGTCGGCAAAGGCGGGGACGCCGGTAAAGCAGGCGACCATGGCGTCGGCAATGCGGTCGATGTCACGCAGGGTCTGGCCGATCTTGATGTAGCGGCTCTCGTAGAAATCCTCGACGGGGATCGAGAAGGCCCGGAAAGGCTCCCCCCACAGCTCGTCGATGCCTTCGTCGCCGCTGCGATGCAGCACGAAGCGGCCGAGCTCCATGGCTTCCAGCAGGCAATGGCCGCATTCGCGCATCAAGGCATCGTCGCTGCGGATCTCGATGCCGTCGCCCTGCAGTTCGACCAGCTTGCGGAAGATGTCGGTGGCGCGGTTGAACAGGGCGCCGGCAAGCATGGCCGCCTTGACGCGGCGGCGGCCGGCATCCGATTCCGCCTCGTAGTTGCGGCGCGCTTCGGCCAGGCGTGTGCCCGGAATGTTGAGGCCATGTTCGGTGTGGTTGAACAGGCGGCGGGTCAGTGCCTCGATCAGGCGTTTCTTGGCGTCCAGCGAATCGGCCGGTACCGGATAGGTCTTGATCCAGTAGCCGTCGTAATACACGCGTTCCAGACCGTCGATGATGCGCCGCGTTCCCTCGGCAGGGGGTTGTTCGTTGCCGGCACTGACGTCAAGCCGATGAACAGGCTCCATGGACAAGCCTCGAAGATATGTCGAAAGTAGTAGTCTGCCGAAATTCTTGTGCTTTGCAACAAAGAATTTGTATTTGTCGCGCTCGCCGTCCACGGGCTGCCCGGCAAAAACCGCGGCAAGCGGCACCACGGGCCGCTTGCCGCAGGGAGAGGTTATTCCTTGATGGCTTCGATGGCGATGTCGATGCGCACTTCGTCGCCGACATTGGGGGCGTACTTGCCGGCATTGAACTCGGAGCGCTTGACGACGGTCCAGGCATTGGCGCCGATGGCATCCTTCTTCAGCATCGGGTGCGGCATCGCCTTGAACGACGTGACGGTCAGCGTCACCGGCCGGGTTACGCCCTTCAGCGTCAGGTTGCCCTCCACGGAAACCGGTTTGTCGCCTTCGAAGACAACCTTGGTGGATTTGAAGGTGGCGGTCGGATACTTGCCGGTATCGAGGAAATCCTCGCCCTGGATATGTTCGTTGAAGGTGGCGTAGCCGGTGTTGACCGAGCGGGTGTCGATGACGATGTCGACCGCGCCGGTCTTCGCGGCCTTGTCGAGGACGACCTTGCCGCTGGTCTTGTCGAAACGGCTGAGCTGGGTCGAATAGCCGAAGTGGCTGTACGAGAAGCGCGGGAAGGTGTGGGTCGTGTCGACGGCGTAGGTTTCCGGGGCGGCCAGTGCCGGGGCAGCCGTTGCCGCGGCGAGGATGAAGGTGATGGCGAGTTTGTGCATGGTGGTTCTCCTGTGGGGTTGCGGCTTACTTGCCGGTTGCGGTGATACGGAACTTGATCTGGACATCGTTGGCGACGATGTCGAACTTGGCCCAGCTGCCTTCGCCGATGGCGAAATCGGCACGGCGGATGGTGAAGGCGCCCTCGAATACGCCGCTGTTGCCCTGGGCGGTGAAGGTGGCGGGGACGACGACGGCCTGGGTCTTGCCCTTGATGCTCAACTGGCCGGCGATTTCGTAACGGTTGCCGCCGAGCGGCTTGACAGTGCCGGAGACGAAACGGGCGGTCGGGAAAGCCTTGGTGTTGAACCACTGCTTGCCGGCGACCTCCTCGTCACCTTCCGCGGCGCCTGTGTCCACGCTGCCCAGATCGACATCGAAAACTGCCTTGCCGGCAGTCGGCCGGGCCGGGTCGAAACTCAGCTGGCTGGCGAATTTCCGGAAACGGCCATCGACCGAGACGCCCATCTGCTGATAGACGAAGGCGACACTGCTGCGTTCGGGCTGGACCTGGCTATATTCGACCGCCTGGGCGGAGATGGTGCCGCTCAGGGCAAGGGCGATGGTCAGGGCGAGGCGTTTCATTTCGGTTCTCCGTGTTGGGGCAGCATCCGGCTCAGGATGTCGTCCTTGTCGATGAAGTGGTGTTTGAGGGCGGCGCCGACGTGGCCGGCGATGACCGCCGCGAACAGCAGGTTGAGGCTCATGTGCACCGTCTGCAGCAAGTCGCCGAGTTCCTTGTTCTTGTCGAGCAGGTCGGGGATCGGCAGGACGCCGAACCAGACGGTCTGGAAACCCTTGGCCGAACTCATCAGCCAGCCGGACAGCGGGATCGCCAGCATCAGGGCGTAGAGCGCCAGATGGCCGGCATGGGCGGCGAACTGCAGCGGCTTCGCCATCGTTTCCGGGAGCGGCGGCGGCCGGTGCCCGGCACGCCAGGCGAGACGTACCAGCACCAGCAGGAAGGCGGTGACGCCGGCCCACTTGTGCCAGGAATAGAGCTTCAGCTTTTCCGGCGACAGCGGCAGGTCCTGCATGTAGAAGCCGAGGGCGAGCAAACCGAAGATCAGGATGGCCATCAGCCAGTGCAGCGCGATGGCGGTGGATGTGTAGCGGCGGGTCATGCGGTACCTCCGTTGGCCGGGGTGAAGGAATAGGCGTCCATGGCAATCACGTAGTCGTCGATGCCGGCATGGAAGCGATGGGCGCGGCTGCCTTTGCCGGCTGCTCCGAGTGCGACAAAGAGCGGCAGCAAATGTTCATCGCTCGGATGTGCCTGGATGGCGCCGGGAGCCTGGCGGCGATAGTCGAGCAGAGCCGGCAGGTCGCCGGTCGCCAGGCGGTCGGCCAGCCATTCGGCAAAGTCGCGGACATAGGCCGGCGTTTGACCGCCCGTCATCCAGGCCCGCTGGAAATCGCGCAGGTTGTGGGTGACATTGCCCGAAGCGATGACCAGAAAACCCCGTCCCGTCAATGGCGCCAGGGCGCGCCCGAGTTGCCAGGCGCCGTGCGGGCCGCTGCGGCTGTTCAGGGAGAGCGGCACGACCGGCACCTCGGCATCGGGGAACATCAGGCGCAACGGCACCCAGGCGCCGTGGTCGAGACCGCGCTTGCCGTCTTCACGAACCGGCAGGCCGCTGGCGGCGATTGCCGCCATGACCTCGTCGGCGGCCTCGCGGCAACCGCTGGCAGGGTAGTCGAGGCGATAGAGCTCGTCCGGGAAACCGCTGAAATCGTGGATGGTCGGCAGGCGGTCGGCGCTGCCGACCGTCGGCAACTCGCAGTCCCAGTGCGGGCTGACGATGACGATGGCGCGCGGCAGCGGCAGCCGGGCGGCTATCGTCGCCAGGGCCGCACCGGCGGCACCCGGACGCAGGGCGAAGGTCGGTGCGCCATGCGGAACGAAGAGGGGATCAAGGGTCATGACGACATCTCGGGAAGGCATGACCGTACTGTAGTCTGCCTTTTTGCAGCGAAATAGATCACAATCGGCAAATAATAATTGCTGGAATTGCAACAATGGACCGTCTCGATGCGATGCACCTGTTCGTTCGTGTCGCCGAACTCGGCAGTTTTGCCGCAGTCGCCCAGCAGGCCGGTCTGGCCCGCTCGGTGGTGACGCGGCAGATCGCCGCGCTGGAGGCCCACCTCGGCGTCAAGCTGATGGTGCGCAGTACCCGGCGCCTGTCCCTGACCTCGGCGGGAACCGCCTACCTGGAGAAATGCCGGGTCATCCTCAACCTGGTCGAGGCGGCGGAAACCGATGTCGCCGAAGAGCGCCTGACACCGCGCGGCAACATCCGCATCAGTCTGCCGCTGAGCTTCGGCATCCGGCGCCTGGCCCCGCTGCTCCTCGATTTCTCCCGGCGCTATCCCGAAGTCGGCCTGGATATGGACTACAGCGACCGGCGGGTGAAGCTGATCGAGGAAGGCATCGACCTGTCGATCCGCATCACCCGTCGCCTCGAGGAGGGCGAGGTGGCGCGGCGCATCGGAACGAGCACGATGCAGGTCGTCGCGGCGCCCGGCTATCTGGCCCGGCACGGGCGGCCGCGCCACCCGGCCGAACTGATCCACCACGAATGCCTCGGCTACACCGCTGGCGGCACGACCCAGCAGTGGCAGTTCTCGGTTGACGGGCAACTGCTTGCCTTCCCGGTACGCAGCCGCATCCATGCCAACAACGGCGATGTGCTGGCCGAAGCAGCGGCACAGGGGCTGGGCATTACGCTGCAGCCCGATTTCATCATCGAGACGCAACTGGCTGCCGGGCGCATCGAAGCCATCCTCGGTGATTTCCCGGTGCCGGAACTGGGCATCCACGCCATGCTGCCGAGCAATCGCCATATCCCGTACCGGGTAAGGGTGCTGATGGATTTCCTCGCCGACGGTCTGGCCGGCGGCACGGCCGGCAAAGCCCGCGCAGGAAAATGACGGATGCCGTGAAATCGCTCACGGCGGTGGCGGCGTCGGTCATGCACAATGAATCCGTACCCTGTCGAAAGCCTGCTCCCGATGTCTCCCGTCCTCCATCGCTCCACCGCTGCGCCAAACACCGTGCCGTCGGCCGGTCGTGATGCGTCGCGGGCGCGCGAGGGGGAGCTGGCCAACTTCGATCTGCGCGTCACGCTCGCCGAGATGACGGTGCGTGAAACCTCGTTCGCAGAATTTCTCGACGCCCTCAGGAAAAGCGGCATCGCCCAACGCTGAAAGCCCCTATTGGCCTGCTTTTTCCGTCTGGTAGTATGTCGCGGAATGCCGATTGACTGGGGGAAATGAATGCGGATCGTGATCGTCGACGACAATGCGTCGATGCGCAAAGTGCTGGCGAACTTGTTCACCAATGCCGGCCACGACGTGGTCGGTGCCTTTGCCGACGGTAACGGCATCGAGGAATTGATCCTTCAGACGACCCCGGATCTGGTCTGCCTCGACTATCACCTGCCGGGGCGCGACGGTTTGTCGATACTGCGGGCCATTCAGGGCGCGGCGCCGGAAATCGACGTCGTCTTCATGACCGCCTCCAGCGACGGGGCGGTCGAGGCCGCTGCCGCCGATGCCGGGGCCTCCGGTTTCATTCGCAAACCTTTCGGTCCGCAGCAGATCATCGACGAACTGCGTGCCGTCGAGCGTACCCGCCAGAAGGCGAATCACACGGCAGCCGATTCGAAAGTGTCGCGGATGACCGCTGCTCAACGCGGGCGACGCGGCAGCGCCGTGGTCGCCGACGACAACGGTTCGGTACGCCTGGTGCTCAAGGGCCTGCTCGAGGAATGCGGGCTGCAGGTCGTCCAGATGGTTTCCAACGGTGCCGAGGCCATCCAGGCGGCAAGGAATCATCAGCCGACCATACTCTGCCTCGACATCAACATGCCGGTCATGGATGGTCTGGAGTCCCTGCCGCAGCTCCGGGGTGTCTCGCCGGAAACCCGGGTGATCATGGTCACCGGCTGTGCCGACAAGAAACTGGTTGCCCAGGCGGCCGGTCTCGGGGCCGTCGGCTACATCATCAAACCCTTGCGGCCGGCCTACGTCGAAGGCTTCATCCAGAAACTGCTCGGCTGAAGGCCGGCCTGCCGCTGCTCAGTGGCGCGAGAAGAGGTCGCGCAGCTTGCACAGCGAGGTGGTGATGTCGAAGCGCGGATCGGGCAGCGCCTCGCCGGCCAGGATCCGTGTGATGGCCAGGGCCGGATCGCTCTCGCCGGTCTGCAATACCTCGCAGCCGCGTTTCTTCATGTGCCGGACGAAGCCGTCGCCGGCACTGGCGACGACGGCGATATCGACGCCGTCCAGCGGGTGCGGGCGGTCATCCTCGAAGACATGCAGGACTTCGTCCTTTTCCAGGTCGACGCGCCGGGGGGGCGGCAGCAACTGGTTCGAGCGGTGGTTCGACAGGTCGTAGAGCAGCCAGTGGCGGCACTGGCCGGCGTGACCGCTGACGGCGGTGAAATCTTTGGTGGCGATGGCGATTTTCATGGTTTCTTGTCGGAAAACCTACAGAGCCCTTACAGGGCGGCGAGGGTCACCGCCACGTCGCGCGGACCGGCGAAATACGGCGCACTGGTCACCAGGATGCGGCTTCCGGCGCGGGCATAGGCGGCCGCGTTGGTGGCGTTGATGCCACCTGCTGCAGCAATTCGCATGCCCGGAATCTGTTGCGCCAGCGCTGCGACGGCGTCGACCGGCCATTTTTCCAGCTGCAGGATGTCGGCACCTGCCGCCGCCCAGGTTCTCGCCTCGCGCTCGTTGCCGACTTCGACGACGACGGCGCGCTCGGGCCACTGGCGGCGCAGGCGGGCCACGGTTGCAGCCGGCGTCTCGCTCAGGAAGGCCCGGTGCTCGGCGAAGACGAGCAGGGTTTCCGACAGGCTCAGGCGGTGCGGGCTGGCACCACCGGCGAGCACTGCCTTGATCGTTGCCGCCTTGGTCCCGGGAAAATTCTTGCGGGTGCAGACGACAGCGCAGTCCGGCTCGCCGCTGCGGGCGGCGGAAACGATTTCCGCGGTCGCCGTGGCGATCCCGGAGAGATACTCCATCAGCGTCTGCGCGGTTTTCCAGACGGCGTGCAGTGCGGCGGCGTCGCCTTCGAGCGCGAGTATGCGCTCGCCCGGTGCCAGCGCAGTGCCGCTGGCGACGACCGTGCCGACGGCTGCCAGACCGCGCAGTTCGCCCATCCGCCGGGCTTCTTCGCTGCCGCAGACGACCATGTCGAAGCGGGCGCGGAAGTCGAGACGGCCGTGACATCGACCGATCGCCAGTGCGAAGGTCGTTGCGTCGCCGGACGGGGCATCCTCACCGAGCAGGCGTTCGAGTTCGGCGTCGGGCAGGGTGTAGGGATTCACGGCTTTACTCCATCAGAGCCACGGATTTGACCTGGACATGTACCGGCCGGCCCGGCGCGATGCCGAGCTGGTCGGCCGAGCGCCGGGTAACGCGGGCGACCAGCCGGCTTTCGCCGACGGCGACGCGGACCAGCAGCAGGCCGGGGTGCTCGTCGGCACCGATTTCCTCGACGACAGCCGGCAACACGTTCTGGATACTGCTCTGCCCCGGTTCGTCGATCGCCAGCGAGACGTCGCGGGCCAGCACGCGGATGCGCACGTGACGGCCGGTCGGGATGCCCAGGTCGCGCGTCCAGAGTCCGCCACCGGGAAAATCGACGCGCGCCAGATGCCATTGGGTATCGATGGCGCCGACCGTCGCTTTGAGCACGACACCGGCGTCCTCGCCGAGGCGGATTGGCAGGTCGAGGCGGGCCAGCGTCTCGCCGAGCGGGCCGGCCGCGACGACGCGGCCGTTTTCCATGGCGACCAGGTGGTCGGCCAGGCGGGCGACCTCATCCGGCGAATGGCTGACGTAGATGACAGGGATATCGAGTTCGTCATGCAGGCGTTCGAGGTAGGGCAGGATTTCCTGCTTGCGCTTGAGATCGAGCGCCGCCAGCGGCTCGTCCATGAGCAGGATTTCCGGGCCGACAGCCAGTGCCCGGGCGATGCCGACCCGCTGGCGTTCGCCGCCGGACAGGGTGTCCGGCCGGCGGTCGAGCAGATGGCCGATGCCGAGCAGGTCGATTGCCTGTTCGAGCCCGACGCGTGCGGCGCTGCCACTGCGTTTCTGACCGAACTGCAGGTTGCCGAGGACGCTCAGGTGCGGGAACAGGCTGGCTTCCTGAAAGACATAGCCGAGCGGCCGGCGATGGGGCGGCAGGCAGCGGCCGGCCTCCTGCCAGGTTTGTCCCTTGAAGACGAGTCGCCCCAGGGTCGGCCGTTCCAGACCGGCGATGCAGCGCAGCAGCGAGGTCTTGCCCGAGCCGGAATGGCCGAACAGGGCGGTGACGCCACGGCCGGGCAACCGCAGGTCGACGTCGAGGGTGAAGCCGGGCCAGTCGAGTTTGAAACGGACTTCGATGCAGTCGTCGCGGGACATCTCAAACCTCCCGGCGCGCTTGCTGGCGCCGCATGTACATCGCCAGCAGCACGGCGAAGGAGAAGGCCAGCATGACCGCCGCCAGGCGGTGGGCGTCGGCGTATTCCATGGCTTCGACGTGGTCGTAGATCTGCACCGAGGCGACGCGGGTGACGCCGGGGATGTTGCCGCCGATCATCAGCACGACGCCGAACTCGCCGACGGTATGGGCGAAGGTCAGGATGCCGGCGGTGATGAAGCCGGGCCGGGCCAGCGGCAGGACGACCGAGAAGAAGGTATCGATGGGCGAGGCGCGCAGCGTCGCGGCGACTTCCAGCGGCCGTTCGCCGATCGCCTCGAAGGCGTTCTGCAGTGGTTGCACCATGAACGGCAGCGAATAGAACACCGAGGCGACGACCAGGCCCCAGAAGGTGAAGGGCAGCGTGCCCAGGCCGAGCGACTGGGTGAACTGACCGACCGGTCCGTGCGGTCCCATCGCCAGCAGCAGGTAAAAGCCGAGCACCGACGGCGGCAGCACCAGCGGCAGCGCGACGACGGCGCCGACCGGCCCCTTCCACCAGGCCCGGCTGCGCGCCAGCCACCAGGCGACGGGCGTGCCGATCAGCAGCAGGATCAGCGTCGTGATGCCGGCCAGGCGGACGGTCAGCCAGATCGCCTGGAGGTCGGTTTCGGTCAGCATGCGGTCTCCTGGATCAGCGCAGCGCGTAGCCGTAGGACTTGATCACGGCGTGGGCGTAGGGCGACTTGAGGAACTCGAGGAAGGCGGCGGCGGCCGGGTTGTCCTTGCCCCTGGCGAGGATGACCGCGTCCTGGTAGATCGGCTCGTGCATCTCGCCGGGGACGATCCAGGCCGAACCGCTGCTCAGCTTGCCGTCCTTGAACACCTGCGAGAGCGCGACGAAGCCGAGATCGGCGTTGCCGGTATGAACGAACTGCAGCGTCTGTGAAATGTTCTCGCCCTGAACGAATTTCGGCTGAACGGCGGTCAGCACCTTGAGCCGGGTCAGTGTCTCGAGCGCGGCAGCGCCGTAGGGTGCGGTCTTCGGGTTGGCGATGGATAGCTTGTTGAACTTGCCACTCTTCAGGATCTCGCCCTTGCCATCGACGAAATCGGCCTTCGCCGACCACAGCACCAGCGTGCCGACGGCGTAGGTGAAGCGGCTGCCGGCTACCGTGCCGCCTTCCTTGTCGAGCCTGGCCGGGGTCGTGTCGTCGGCCGCCAGGAAAACCTCGAACGGCGCGCCGTTGCTGATCTGGGCGTAGAACTTGCCGGTCGCGCCGAAGGACAGCACGGCCTTGTGGCCGGTCTTGCGTTCGAACTCGCCGGCGATCTGCTGTGCCGGTGCGGTGAAGTTGGCGGCGACGGCAACCTGGACCTCGGCGGCATGGACGCCGGCGGCAGCCAGCAGGGAAACGAACAGGGCGGACAGACGCTTCATGGGATTTCTCCGTAAAGGTTGGGAAAGGATCAGGCGTACTTGCAAAGGATCACCGACGAGGCCTTGAACACCGCGCAGGCCGGTTCGCCGACGGCGATGCCGAGCTTCTCGATGCTGTCGTGGGTGACCACGGCGCAGACCGACTTGCCGTTCTTCATCGCCAGCGTCACTTCCGAATTGACCGGGCCTTCGTGGATGCGGGTGACTTCGCCCCACAGGTGGTTGCGCGCCGTGGTCTTCACCGCCGGGTCGTTGAGAAGCAGCACCGACGACGACTTGACCAGGGCGTTGATCTCCATGCCGATGCTCAGGCCGAGGTTCTCGGCCGACTCGCCGGTGATCACGGCGACCAGTTCGTTGTCGTCGTCGAGCTTGAGGCGGACCTCGTAGTCGACGTGGCCAGCGCGCAGGCCGACGATCCGGCCGGCGAACTGGTTGCGGGCGCTGGTCTTCATCGACATGCGCTTGAGCAGCTGGCTGAACTGCTGGAAATCGCTGGCCTGGCCGTCGTTCATGCTCGCCGTCAGGCGGTCGAGTGCCGCCTGGTACTCGGCTTCGAGGGCGCGGTAGAGGGCGATCACCTTGCGTCCGTAATCGGTCAGCTGGGTGCCGCCGCCGTGCTTGCCGCCGGTCGAGCGCAGCACCAGCGGCTGTTCGGCCAGATTGTTCATCGCATCGACCGCGTCCCAGGCCGCCTTGTACGACAGCGGCACGGCTTTTGCTGCCTGGGATATGGAGCCGTGCGTGGCGATGGCTTCGAGCAGCCGGATGCGGGTGTCGCCGAGAAAAGTCCCGAAGGGGCCGTCGAATTCGAGCTTGCTGCGCAGTCGCGGAAGAGCTTGGTCCATTTCGTTCTGTCTTTTGTTATATAGCGATCCCGAGTTTACCGGAAAATCCGGGCGGCGCTATGGTTGCCTTTTCATAACCGGTATCGCTAAAGTGCAGCCATGCCCGGTCAGTTACGTTGATTAGTTGGATATATAGCGAAAACCGGGCCAGACTCATCGCCAAACCAGGAGAACGCCATGAATGTCAGCGCCCGCAATGTTTTCAAAGGAAAAATCACAGCCATCACCGACGGCACCGTGAATGCCGAAGTCGAACTCGAATTGTCGGGAGGCGACAAAGTTGTCGCGATCGTGACAGAAGGCAGTGTCCAGTCGCTCGGCCTGGCCGTCGGCAAGGAAGCCGTCGCCTACGTCAAGGCCCCCTGGGTGATGCTGCTCGCCGGCACCCCGGATGTCCGCTTCTCGGCCCGCAACCAGCTGGCCGGTACGGTCAGCGCGCTGACGAAAGGGGCCGTCAACAGCGAGGTTGCGATCACGCTGGCCGGCGGCACGGTGGTGCATGCGGTGGTCACCAACGAAGCCGTGCTCGAACTGGCGCTCAAGGTCGGCGCGCCGGCGACGGCATTGATCAAGGCCAGCCACGTGATCCTCGGCGTACCGGCCTGAGGTTCCGCGATCAGTGATGACGGCGGCCGGCGGCCGCCGTTTTTCGTTCACCAGCCGAGCGGCGCCCGGGCATTGCGCCGGAGCAGGATGAACAGGCCGGTGGTGAGCATGCCGAGCAGGGCCGATACGGCGGCAGCCCGTTCGAAATCGCCGGTGGTCACGGCGTTGTAGATATCCAGCGAGGCGGTGACGGTGCGCCCCTCGATGTTGCCGCCGAGCATCAGCGTCATCCCCACCTCGCCGAGCGAGCGGCCGGTGGCCAGGATCAGGCCGCCGATCAGGGCATTGCGGATGTTCGGCAGCAGGATGTGCCAGAAGATCTGCCATTCTGTCTTGCCCAATGTCTGCGCCGCCTCGGGCAGGATTTTCGGGATGTTTTCGAAGGCCGACTGCACCGGCTTGACGACCAGCGGCAGGCCGGCAATGAAGGCGGCAACGATCAGTCCGGAAAAGGCGAAGACCGGCTCGATGCCGAACCATTCGCGCAGCGGTCCGCCGACCGGTCCGCGGCGGCCGAGCAGCATGAGCAGCAGGAAACCGGTTGCCATCGGCGGAAAAACGAGCGGCAGGGTCACCGCCAGATCGAGCAGGCCGCGGCCGCGCCAGGTCGGGCGGGACAGTGCATAGCCGATGGCCAGCCCGAACAGTGCGTGCAGTAGCAGACCGGCCAGCGTGACGCGCGCCGTCAGACACAGCATCTGGCGGCTGCCGGGGTCGGCGAACAGTGCGGCGAGTGCGTCCATCAGAGCCCGTGCTTGCGCAGGATGGCCTGCGCTTCCGGTGTTTCGATGAAGCTTGCCAGGGCCTTGGCGGCCGGCTCGCCGGCTTGCGGGCGGAGTACGCCACCGACGATGCGGATCGGTGAATACAGGGCGGGGTCGATTTCCAGGTAACCGCCGATCTTGCCCTGGATGCCCAGGGCTTCGGTCAGGTTGATGAAGCCGGCGTCGACTTCGCCCGAAATCAGGTAGGCCGAGACCTGCGGCACCGTGGCAACGACCTGCAGGCGGTTGCCGATCTTGTCCTTCAGACCGCTGCGTTCGAGGAATTCCGTCGCCGCGATGCCGTAGATGGCGGCTTTCGGATTGGGTTGGGCGATGCGGGCGAAGCGAGGATCGGCCAGTCCGAGCGGCGCGCCCAGCTGGCCGCCGCTCGGCCAGGCGACGACCAGGCGGCCGCTGCCCAGCGGCAGGTAAGCCGCGATGTCGAGC
>WBUO01000474.1 GCA_008933675.1 Dechloromonas sp. | reverse complement strand
CAAATACGGTCAGTCCGGCCTGTGCAGCAAGCAGCGTGCCGGTAGTCGCTGAGAACGCGAAATGCCCGGATGGTTCGCCGCAAATCGGCGCCCGCGTCTGCGGGCCTGGCAAGGTGAACGAAACGCAACAAAGTGACAAAAATAATTCTGTGAAATATTTAACAACCAATATTGTCGATTTTCTTTACATCGAAAAATTCTCTGAAAGGCATTTGTGCTGTATGTAACTGAAATTAATGATTAATAACGGTATGGCTCGATATTTGCTGATGTCGGTTCGTTAATGAATTTATCAATTATGGAAATAGAGTCATGTTCAAAGCCCTAGCCTTCGGTACTTTGCTTGCCGCATCTTCCTTCGCCAATGCCCACGTCCTCGTGGCCGCAGATAATTTCGATGCTTACGCCAGCGGCAACCTGCACCTGCAGAATGCCGGCAGCGGCTGGGGCAGTGCCTGGGCGGCCAGCACGAGTGCGGAGTCGGTCGTCAATCTGTCCGGTGACAACTGGCTGACCTTCGCCGGGACTGCCGACGTTGCCAATGCCGCCACGCGCAAGCTGGCGAGTGCGATGACCGACAAGGTCATCGTCGATTTCAACTTCCAGTATTCCGGTACGCTCAACAACAACGATTTCCTGGCCCTCTGGTTCGGCTCGTCCACCGGCCCGAATGTCGGCCTTAAGGCCAATTGCGGCACCGGCGGCTGCACCAGCGACCTGTTCGCGCGGACGACGGGCGTCGCGGGCAGTTTTGCCCCGGCGAGCGATCTCGTCGCCAACACGACCTATCACGTGCTGGCTTACCTCTTCAAATCGGCCACCAACGCATCCTTCGACCGGATCGCGCTATGGATCGACCCGACGGCGGAGGAAACGGCCTCGCTGACTGGCTGGGATGCCCTGTATGCCGGTAACTCCGGGCTCACGGCCTTCGATACCATCGGTTTCCGCATGGCCAATCTTGATGCCGGTGACAGTGTGAAGATCGACGACCTGCGTATCCAGACCGTCCCCGAGCCCGCCTCCCTGGCGTTGCTCGGTAGTGCGCTGTTCGGCATCGCGGCGCTCCGTCGCAAGCGCCAGGCCTGAGCGCTACGCCTGTTCCGCAAGCCGCGCCCTGGGCGCGGTTTTTTTTGTCTACGGACAGCCTGTCCGGCGCTGGCCGGGTGTCCTGAGATACATTCCCGGCTCTTGCCCCCGGGGCTAGAATAGGCGCCTCTTCGTCATGCTGTCCGCCATGTCCCGCCGCTATCCGCTGTCCTTCATCATCCTCTCCGTGCTCGGCGTGCTCTGTGCCATTCCCGGCCTGCTCAGCGTCGCCGGTTTCGGCGCCCTGTTGCATCCGGTCCTTGACGATCCGATGGCTGGTCTTGCCTTCATCGTTTCGGCGGTGGCCTTGATTGGCTCCGGCGCCTTCCCGCTGGTCATCGCCAAACTGAAGGAAAACGGCTAGAAAGCTTCAGAAAGCGGCGATCCCGGTTTGCGCCCGGCCGAGGATCAGCGCATGGATGTCGTGCGTGCCTTCGTAGGTATTGACCACTTCCAGATTGACGACGTGGCGAATGACGCCGAATTCGTCGGAGATGCCATTGCCGCCCAGCATGTCGCGGGCCGTGCGGGCGATGTCGAGGGCCTTGCCGCAGCTGTTGCGCTTCATGATCGAGGTGATTTCGACGGATGCCGACCCGTCGTCCTTCATCCGCCCGAGACGCAGGCAGCCCTGCAGGCCGAGCGTGATCTCGGTCTGCATGTCGGCCAGTTTCTTCTGCACCAGCTGGTTGGCCGCCAGCGGCCGGCCGAACTGCTGGCGGTCGAGCGTGTACTGGCGGGCGGTGTGCCAGCAGAACTCGGCGGCGCCGAGCGCCCCCCAGGCGATGCCGTAGCGCGCCGAATCAAGACAGGCGAACGGCCCCTTGAGGCCGCTGATCTCGGGAAACTCGTTCTCTGCCGGCACGAACACTTCGTCCATCACGATTTCGCCGGTGATCGACGTGCGCAGCCCGACCTTGCCTTGAATGGCCGGTGCCGACAGCCCGGCCATGCCTTTCTCCAGCACGAAGCCGCGGATGCGGCCGGCGTCGTTCTTCGCCCAAACAACGAAGACATCGGCAATCGGCGCATTGGTGATCCACATCTTGCTGCCCGACAGGCGATAGCCGCCCTCGACCGTCCGTGCCCGGGTTTCCATGCTGCCCGGGTCCGAGCCGTGGTTCGGTTCGGTCAGGCCGAAACAGCCGATCAGCTCGCCGCGGGCCAGGCCGGGCAGGTATTTGCGGCGCTGCACCTCGGTCCCGAACAGGTAGATCGGCAGCATGACGAGCGAGGACTGCACGCTCATCATTGAGCGGTAGCCGGAA
>WBUO01000095.1 GCA_008933675.1 Dechloromonas sp. | reverse complement strand
TCATGAGCGGGATACAGGCTTTCGCCGGACCTGCCGATGCCGTGCAGCAATCGCAGTTAATGGCCGGAGCAGCCGCAAAAAGCAATATGGCTTTTGATATTGCCAACATGATCGGCAACCTCAACCGCCACACGCGGCGCCACTTCACCCACCGTCTCTTGGAGGATTGACATGACCCCCGAACAGATACTCGGCTACCCCGTCGATGAGCGCACCAGGTTCAGTGTCCGCATCGAGATCTACCCGAATAACCATGACGGGAGGCCCCGCGTCAGGTGGCTCCGCACGATCAAGACCCTCACCGACTGCCAGCGCCACTACATCGCTGCGCGTGACGAAAGCGATCTCGGCGCCTCCTGCTTCGGCCCCGGCCACGTCTTCGATGAGGCGGGCCAGCACGTCGCCCGGATCAGCTACAACGGCCGCCTCTGGGGGCCGGAGGAGTGGACCCCGGGGCAGCAAGTCGTCGCCGAGGTGCCGAGCCGCGAGACCGCATGATGGACAAGATCGAGTGGCAACAGGGGCGTGGCTGCGAGTTCGCGGAAACCCCCGTGGGCAGGTTCACGATCCGCCCGGTGATGAGCCGGGCGGGGGTTTATACTAAGTGGAACGTCTGGGGACCGTCAGCGATGGGCGGTCCCGAGGCGGTCGCAACATCGCTAGACGCGGCCCGTGAAGTCGCCGAGCGTCGCATCTGGGAAGCAATCAAGAGGAGAAGGGCATGACCGACGAACCCAGCAACCGCCTCCACATCACCGAGCGTCAGCGTGACGCCATCTGGGCCGGACTGCGCCTCCTGCAGCACGGTCTCGAGAAGACCCCTGGCTTCCATCCGGTCAGCCCGGACGATGGCGATCTCGGTGAGATCCTCACCAATAGCGGCGCCCACCAGGGCATGATCTCGGAGGAGATCGAGGACTTCATCGACAACGTGCTGTCCTATGTCTGACGGAGTAAGTAAGCCATGACCTACAAAACGCGCGCCGACCTCATGCGGCACCCGGCCTTTGCCGCCCTCGACCTCAACACCGACGGCGACGGCAATCCCTGCGTCTGGGAAAATCACTACTCCTGCCGCGCCTGCACATCGGAGCAGGTCGACTGGACCGACACATGGTCCTGCCAGTGCGACGACGAGTGCCCGGAATGCGGCGATGCCATTTCACCCTACCGGAGCAAGTGGGTCGGACCTTCCGACCCGGTATTCCGCCCTCTCTGGGAGGGTCTTCCCGAGGCCGAAGGGCAAGGGTGTGGCGCGTCCCTCATGCCCGACGACGAGCCCGCCGTTTTCGATCTCTCGCCGGAGCAGCACGCCATGTTCGACGCTAAGGAGATCGAGCAGCGCGAGATCGCTCGCCAAGCCGGACTGCCACCGCCATTCGATGCGGCAGAGGCCGTCGACGATGCCGAGATCCGCTATCGTTTCGCTCCCGTCTGGGCGTGGCGCATCCTCGACGAAGCCATCTCGAAGGACGTGGAATACCGCGCGATCTCACGCAAGCTGCGCAACGAGATCAGCGACGCCTTCGACGCAATGATCGTCGCAACCGACAACGGCGACCTCAGCCACATGCCGCGCGAGGTTGACGATCCCGGCGAGATCGTGACCTTCGATCTGAGCACGATTCTGCCGCGAGACGAGGCATGACCCCGATCACCCTGACCAATCTGCACATGGCGCTCCGCTTCCGGGCGGAGCGCGCCTCCTGCGCCCCAGGCGCGGCCCTCGCCGCCCTCAGAACGACAATCGCCACCGAGGACAATGACGGTCGCCTTTCCGCCGCGCGCCATCAGCTCGTCGCGCAGGAGGCCGCGCGCATCCTCCGCATCCACATCGACGACATGCCGCCCGCAACCGACGACGTCGCCCTCCTCGTCGACGCCATTGCCTTCCGCATCGGCGCGACCACAAGAGCCGACGCATGGCGCTCCATCGGCATCAACCCGAACCGTGGCCGCGATCTCCTCGCCCGCAACGCTCAGGCCGTTGACTGGCCCATATGGTTCACCCTGCGCACCGCAGCACTACAGGATTGACCCCCATCAAGGGGTGGTATTTCTGACACAAAACCGCCCCTTGATCTGTCATTTCTTCCACCGGCATAATGCGCCCACTCTCAGAGGGGCAAGATGCCGGCACTTCCGAACAGCAAGCACGAACGGTTCTGCCAAGAATACGTCATCGACTTCAACGGGACGCAGGCCGCGATCCGCGCAGGATATTCGCGCAAGACCGCCGGCTCGCAGGCTTTCGACCTCCTGAAAAAACCCGAGATCCAGGCCCGCCTCACCGAGATCAAGGCCGAGATCGCCGAGCGCCTCGAGATCGACCAGGACAAGGTCTTCCGCCGCTGGTGGGACACAGCCAACGCGGACCCCAATGAGCTGACACAGCATCGCATCGGCCCGTGCCGCTACTGTTGGGGCGACGACCACCAGTTTCAGTGGAAGACCGTCCGGGAGTTCGACGAGGCGCACACCCTTTGGGAGGCAAAGGCTCCGAGCCAGGACGCAAGCATCGCCGCGCAGGCCATCCATGCAGCGGAAGAGCCAACCGACGCAGGAGGCTACGGCTACCGCCTCACGCGCGAAGCCAATCCGGACTGCCCTGAATGCGCGGGGCTCGGCATCCCCTACACATGGATGGCCGACACGCGCGTCATCAGCCCGCAGGCGCGGCTTCTCTTCCGCGGCGTGAAGGAGACCAAGAACGGCATCGAAATTCTAATGTCCGACCAGGATCGCAACCTCGAGTTGGTCGCGAAGCGCCTTGGAATGCTCAAGGACGTCGTCGCGCATGACGTCACAGACCCGATGGCCGACCTCCTCAAGGAGATTGCCGCGAAAGGATCGACCGCACCCCTCAAGAAGGATGACCCGGAATGAGCGAGATCAAGAATGCCGCCGACCTCACACCCAGACAGCAGCAGCTTCTCTATATTCTCACGGAGGCGAACAGGTTCCTCCAAGGCGCCTTTTTCCCCGGCGTCGTCTATGCCGCGGCGATCTTCGACGATTCGCGCGTCCTACAGGTTTCGATCCGCTACGAGGACGCCAAGCACTATCTCATCTATGTCCCCATGGCCTTCGCGCAGCCCGTCCAGATCGCCGCTGCGGCAACGCTCCACTACCTCATGGAACGCAACCCGGCCACCGCGTTCGACGACGCAGCCCAGGAGATCGAGATCAACGTCATATCCGACGACACCGTCTACACGCGCGTCCGCCTGCCCGGCATTCCCGACGGCGACGAGGACGGAAACGATATTCCCATCGAGCCGGCGCAGGCGATCAACAAGGCGAGGCTGATCTGATGCTCCGGCCCAAGGCCCTCGCTCACGCGATCCGCGAAACCCTCGGTCCCGGGTGGGACGTCCACGCCCACACGACCGGCGATCCGAAGGACGCCTCGATTTCAGTCGCGGGCAAGATCGCAGGGACGTTGATCCGCTTCCGCGTGAACATCCATGACCACAAGACCCCGGAAAGCGCCGCCGACGCCGTCATCGAAGCCCTCGGCAAGCACGGCGCCATCGTCGCGGCGGAAGACGGCAAGCCCACATGAACGCCATATCCGCAATCCCGAGCGTCAACCCTGCCTTTGTCCCTACGACAGAGGCCGAGTTGCGCGCGTGCCTGCGCTCATGGGAGTGGCGGATCTTCTCGGGCCAGCTCTACAAGATCATCACCAAGTCACTCGACAGCATCGGCGACGAAGTCACCCAGGTCGTGCCATTCGTGCCAAACCAGGCGCAGACCGAGTTCCTGTCCACGCTCCACACCCGAAACGTCATCCTCAAGGCGCGGCAGCTCGGCTTCACGACGGCAAGCGCCATCGTCTACCTCGACCATGCGGCATTCAACGCGAACCAGCGATGCGCCATCATCGCCCATACCCGCGAGGATGCCGAGGCGATCTTCCGCGACAAGGTGAAGTTCGCCTACGAGAACCTTCCCGAAACCCTCCGCGCGCGGATGCCGCTGAAGCGCGACAGCGCAACCGAAATCCTCTTCGCGCATAACAATTCATCCGTCCGCGTCGCAACATCGGCGAGGTCAGGCACGATCCACCGCCTGCACATCTCCGAAATGGGCAAGATCGGCGCCAAGCACCCGGAAAAGGCCGTCGAGATCGTCACCGGCTCGCTTCCGGCCGTCCCGGACGACGGCATCGCCATCATCGAATCCACCGCCGAAGGCACGGCCGGCGAGTTCTACAAGATCGCCACGAAGGCCCAACACCTGAAGGAGGCGGGAAAGAAGCTCACCCCGGCCGAGTTCCGCTTTCACTTCTTCCCGTGGTGGTCGAACCCCGAATATACTATGCCCTCGGCCGGCGTCGTAATCAGCCCTGAGGAGCACGCCTACTTCGACAACGTCGAGGCCGAAATGGGCTGCTTCCTGACCCTCGGGCAACGCGCCTGGTATATCTCCAAGCGCGACACCGCCTTCAGCGGCGACGTCGAGAAGATGTGGCGGGAATATCCCTCCACGCCCGGCGAATGCTGGCAGAAGTCGACCGAGGGCACATACTACGCGCCGCAGCTCGCACGGGCTCGTGCCGAAGGCCGCATGGTCGACGAGATACCACACGTCTCCAACGTCCTCATGCACACCTTCTGGGACATCGGAGCCGGCGACGGCACAGCCATCTGGTTCATGCAGCACGTCGGCACCCAGGAACGCTTCCTCCGCTACATCGAGGACTATGGCCGGAGCTACGAGTTTTTCGTGCTGCAAATGCGCGAAATGCAGCACAAGCACGGCTACCTCTACGGCACCCACTTCCTCCCCCACGACGCCGGCCACGAGCGCCAGATGGGAAAGATCGTCGGAAATCCAGCCAACATGCTGCGCGATCTCGCTCCTGACTGGACTTTCGTCATCGTGCCAAAGGTCGAGACGATCCAGCACGGCATCGAAATGACCCGGCAGGCGTTCTCGCGGGCTTGGTTCTCCATGTCGGGCTGCAAGGCCGGCATCGAGCACCTGAGCCGCTACCAGAAGACGTGGAACCAGCGTCACCAGTTCTGGTCCGACACGCCGCTCCACAACGAGCACTCCGAGGCGGCCGACAGCTTCCGCCAATGGGCACAGGGCTACGACCCGCGGATTGCAACTCCCGGCGCCTCCCGCATGACGCGCTCGCCCCGGCAGAGACGAGGAGTGATGATTTGAGCCCCGAGGACACTACCCCCATCATCGACCTGCGCTTCACCCACGCCGTCCACAAGCGCGGCGACGTCGCCATCGTCCTGACCTGGAACATTCACCGCGGCGAAGGCTGCATCGTCCTGCTGCCTGCCTCCGGGCGCGTCGCGCCCGAAAACATCGTGCCCTGCCTCGTCAACGAGGCGGACGCATGGCGCTGGCACGACAAGATCGGCGACCCATTCTATCAGGAAACCAACGCGGCCCTCTTCGCCTGCGCCCTTGGGCTCCCGGCAGACCTTCGCTCCATCCACATGGTCCGCGCCATCATTCAGGACCATCTGGAAGACTTCACCCATATCCCGCCGATGCCGGACGCCATGCGCGTTCACGTCGCCGACGCCTTCGCCGTGGACCAGGACGGCAAGGAAGTCCACCAGGAGGTCCACGCCTATGCCTGACGTCCGCTACGCCGACGACATGACGGTCGGAAACTTCTCGACCTACGATCCGGCCCCCGCAGATCGCTACTACGAGAAGCGGCCCCTGTTCCCGGAGGAGGTTGCCAAGAAGCCCGCGAGCAAGCTCCGCATCACCCATGCGCGGCTCTGGGATCTGTTCACGGCCGAGTGGGAGCGGCAGCGCGAAAACCGGCGCGAGATGGCAATCGACGAGGGTTTCTACGACCATCGGCAATGGACGGAAACCGAGGAAGACCTCGCCGAAGACCTGGGCCACATGCCCATGACGATCAACGTCACCAAGACGATGATCAACTGGCTCCTCGGCACCGAACGTCGCTCGCGCAGCGACTACAAGGTCTTGCCTCGCCGCAAGGAAGGCTCCGCGGCGGCGGAGCGCAAGTCCCACCTTCTGAAATACCTCTCGGACGTCAATCGCAGCGAATTTGCATGGTCCCTCGCCTTCGCCGAGACGGTCAAAGCCGGCGTCAGCTTCATGGAGGCAGGCTTGCAGGAGGACGACCACGGCGAGCCCATCTACGACCGGCACGAGAGTTATCGCAACTGCCTCTGGGATAGCGCCGGGATCGACCTCGACATGGAGGACTCGCGCTACTTCTTCCGCTTCAAGTGGATGGACGTCGACGACGCATGTTCCTTCTTCGCCGACGATGAGGACTTCGAGACGGCGCGCCGCGCCATCGAGGGCGCCGTCGAGGAGACCATCGACATTGCCTCGGACTTCCTCGACGACCCTGCCGAAGACCACGAAAACTACGTTCAGGGCTACGGGCTTGAGGGCGGAAGCATCGAGGTAATCTCGCGCCAGCGCGTCCGCATGATCGAAGCCTGGATCAAGCTCCCGGTGAAGGAGCGCAAGATTTCCGGCGGCGATTTCCGCGGCGAAGTCTTCGACGAGTTCAGCCCCGGCCACATCGAAGAGGTCGAAAGCGGCCGGGCGCGCATCGTGGAGCGCGTCACGCACCGAATGTTCGTCGTCATTTTCACATCGGCCGGCATCGTCTACTCGAGCCCGTCCCCTTACCGGCACAACCGCTTCCCGTTCACGCCGATCTGGTGCTACCGCTACGCCGACACGCACCTGCCCTACGGCATGATCCGCGACGTCCGCGACCTTCAGCGCGATGTGAACAAGCGCCACGCGCACGCCCTCTTCATGCTCGTTCACCAGAAGATCATCATGGACGAGGGCGCGGTCAAAGACGTCGACGCCCTCGAGGATGAGGTCAACCGCCCCACCGCGATCATTCAGAAGCGACCCGGCTACCACTTCGAGATCAACGTCGACAAGCCGGAGATCGAGCATCACATCACGATGATGATGCGCTCCATCGCCATGATCCAGCAGGTCGGCGGCATCACCGAAGAAAACCTCGGCCGAGAGCACACCGGGAAATCCGGCAAGGCCATCATCGCGCTTCAGGACCAGGGCGCCCTAGCCACCGCCCCGATCTTCGACAACCTGCGCCTCGCCCGCCAGGTCCACGGGGAAAAGATGCTCTCGCTCTGCGAGCAATTCATGACCGAGGAGAAGAGCTTCCGCATCACCAACAAGCGCGGATCGGCGAGCTTCTACAAGATCAACGACGGGCTGCCCGAAAACGACATCGTCCGCACCAAGGCGGACTACATCATCAGCGAGGATGCGTGGCAGGCCACCTTGCGCCAGGCTGGCACCGCGCTTCTCCTCGATACGGTGCAAGCCCTCGCGTCGACAGCGCCACAGTTCCTTATGGAAACCATCGACCTCATCCTCGAGGGGATGGATATTCCCAATCGCGACGAGATCGTCCGTCGCGTCAGGAACCTCACCGGACAGGAGGACCCGGACGCCGATCCGAACGCGCCGGATCCGGAACGCGACGCGCGGAATGCCGCGAAGGCACGGGCTGCCGAAATGCAGGACCGCGCCGCGACAGCCGAGATCGCGAAGATGGAAGCAGAGGCGGCCGAGAAGGGCGCGCGCGCCGACAAGGCAAGCGTCGAGGCGCAGAAACTCGTCCGCTCCATGGCCGGCGAAAACATCGACACTCAGACCAAGGCCCTCGCCCTTGCCCTCGAGATCCTGCAAAGCCGCCCGGCCGCGGAAATGGCCGACGCCGTGCTTGCCGGCGCCGGCTACAAGGAGCCGGCCGAAGAGGAAGCCGCCATGGATGCCCTCGCCCAGGCACAGGCCGAGGAAAAGGCCATGGCCGCACCGGCGCAACAAACCGACCCGATGGCGCAACCAGTCGCCTGATCCAGCAAGGAGGCCAAGATGGCTGACGTAGACATGCAGACCCAGGAGAAGAACCCCCTCTCCGAGATCATCGCCACGATGAGCGAAGAGGAGATCGCAGCCCTCAAGGAAGCCGACGAAGGCTTCGACCTCGGCGAGGACGACCAGTTCGACCCGGCCGACATCAAGACCGCGCAGGAGACGATCCGCGAGCGGCTGCAACGCGAGGCGGAAGGGATTTCCTACGACACGGGCGAGGCCGACGGCGCCGAGGACAGCGCCGAGGGCGAGGAAGAACCGGCGAAGGCCTCGGACGCGGACGCCGCTGCCAAGGCCGCCGAGGAGGCTCAGGCCGCCCAGAGCGCCGCAGAAGAGGCCACGAAGCCCGACGCGCAGAAGCCGGCCGCCCCGGAAGTCTCCGCCGAAACCTACCTCGAGGCCGTCGACCGCGCCACCAAGGCGGCCGAGGCGCAGCGCGCCGAGATCACCGCGAAATACGAGGAAATGGAGATCACCGCCGAGGAGTTCAAGGCGAAGATGGCCGAGATCGACGGCTCCATCCGCCAGCAGGTTTCGGCCAAGGTGGCCGAGATCGGCTTCGAGCAGGCCGTGCATCGCTACCTCACCGACAACCCGAGCCTCAACAACGAGGCGCACATGCCCGGGCTCAACCTCGCGCTCGAGACGATCGACCGCAATCCGCTCTTCGATGGCATGAGCGACTATGACAAGCTCGCCGAGGCCCACAAGCTCTACGCAGCGCAGGTCGAATCCGCCATCGCGCGCGGTCGCAACATTCCGCCCGTCGAGGCTCCTGGCACCGCCAATGCCACGCCCGACGCGCCCAAGACGGATGCGACCACCAAGGCGGCCGAGGATCAGCCGAAGCCGCCGGCCGCGCAGCGACCCGGTCCGCCGAAGACGCTCGCGCGCGCTCCCTCATCCGATCTGGGCGGCGACGGCGGGAAGAGGGAGAAGCTCGAAAAGGTGCTCGACAGCGGCGACCCGGACGCCATCGAGCGAGCCCTTCTCGCTGGCCACATTTCCACGACCGACCTCGAAGAGCTTGGGTGACGACCGCGATGCTCGTCAGGCGCCTCAGAAAGGGCGATACGGTCAAGATCGGCGGTGGCGACCTCCCCGAGGTCGTCATCGTTGTCCGTCAAGACCCGGACGCAAGCCTCTCGCTCAATTTCGAGGCGCCGGCCGGCGTCCAGATTCGCCATGAGAAGCGGGCAGGGGACGCGCAACCCACGGCAATTCGTAGCCATCTTCCCAACGATGGCTAAATCTGGTATCCATCTGACATCGAGCTGAGGCGCAAGACGTGACCGATGCAGGGTCAAACCAGCATTCAGGAGCCACGTCATGGCGCAAACCGTTCTCCCCTGGGGTCATCCGTCGGCCGTCAAGCACTGGTCGCCGCAGGTTCTCAAGGAGCAGCTCACCAAGTCCTACTGGCAGAAGTTCATCGGCATGGACGACAACAACGTCATCCAGCAGAAGAACGAGTTGGAGGCCGACCAGGGCGACCGCGTCAGCTTCGATCTCGCCGTGCTCCTGCGCGGCAACGTCTCCGTAGGTGACGAGCGCGTCGAGGGCAAGGAAGAGGCCCTGCGCTTCTACAGCGACGAGATCATCGTCGACCAGGTCCGCAAGGGCGTCTCGCTGGGCGGCAAGATGTCGCGCAAGCGCGTCGTGCTCAAGATCCGCCGCCTCGGCCGCGACCGCCTCTCGCAGTATTTCACCCATTGGGTCGACAACCTCATCTTCATGACCATGTCGGGCGCCCGTGGCATCAACCCGGACTTCGACGGCTTCGCCCTCGACTACACGGGCCATGCCGGCAACACGTTCCGCGCCCCCGACTCCGCCCACCTCATCTACGGCGGCTCCGCAACCGCCAAGAACAACCTGACGTCGGGCGACATCATGACGCGCACGCTGGTCGAGCGCCTCTCGACCTACGCCTCGATGATGCGCGCGCTCGATCCCGAGAACGCCAACCTCCTGCCGACGACCGTCTCGGGTGGCGAGCACTACGTCCTCGTCATGTCGCAGCTCCAGAAGCACTCGCTCCGCACGGATGCGAACGCCGGATGGTTCGACATCCAGAAGGCCGCCACCACCGCTCAGGGCGCATCCAACCCGATATTCAGGGGCGGCTTGGGCATGATCGACGACGTCATCCTGCACTCGCACAAGTCGGTGATCCGGTTCAACGACTATGGCGTCGGCGTGAACCTGCCCGCCGCGCGCGCCCTCTTCCTCGGCCGGCAGGCCGGCGTCATGGCCTACGGCACGCCGAGCGGCCAACGCTTCTCCTGGGTCGAGGACACCAAGGACGCCGGGAACGAAGCGGTGCTCTACTGCGGGAACATCATGGGCGTCCAGAAGGCCCGGTTCAACGGCCGCGACTTCGGCGTCGTCGCCGTCGACACCTACGCCGCCACCGTCTGACGAGGCATCGCGGGGCGGTTCACGCCGCCCCGCAGCGCAACAACCAAGGCCACTAGGAGACAACCACCATGGCACTCAAGCAAGGCAAGTTCGGCGGCCGCGGTTCGGAAGCGATCAACCCGCGCGAAGCCGGTTCCGTCGTCGCCGTCGTCTACGAGTTCGACTTCACCAGCGTCGGCTACACCGCCGCCTCGGACGTCCTCGAGCTTGGCCCGCTCCCGGCCTACGCCAAGCCGATCAACGTCGTCTCGATCGGCGAAGGCCTCGGCGCCACCACCGCCACCATCGGCCTCCTGACCGGAGAGGCAGGCAACCCGGACAACGCGCGTGCGCTGGCCGGCGCTTCGACCAATTTCCTCACGGCCGCCTCCGTGAACGACACCGAAGTCGCCGCGACCAAGCTCAACTGCCTCAAGGTCACGTCCACGCAGTCGCACCGCGGCATCGGCGCGACGCTTGCCGGCAACATCACCGCCGGCGACGGCAAGAAGCTCCGCATCCTCGTCGAATACATCTACTGACGACACCCACCTTGGGCGCGCGCGGCGAGAACGGCTGCGCGCGCCAATCGTGAAGACCCGAAAGAGGAAACCCGCATGAAGATCGAATTGACCCTGAAGCGCACGGGCGGATCGCACATCGACATGGGCGACGGCAAGTCCTACCACTTCCAGCCCGATGCTTCCGGCGCACACGTCTGCGACGTCACCGACCCCAGGCACATCAAGCGCCTCATGTCCGTGGACGGCTTCATTCCGGCCGGCGCGGAGATCGACGACCCGGCCGTGCTCCCGGCCCCCATCACAGGCAATCCGACGGCCGGCGCAACCGATGATGACGACATCATCGACCGGATCGACGTGACGGACGACGAGGGCGGTGAAGGCGGCGAGGACAACGGTGAAATCATCGACCTCGCCGCGCTTTCCGACGAGGCCCTCGCAGCGCTCCACGTCGAAAAGGTCGGCCGCGCGCCGCATCCGAAGGCATCCCGCGCGACCATCGAGGCCAAGATCATGGAAGCCGTCGAGGCGGGCGCCGCCTGATCCGGCGTCCGCCCTCAACTGAGAGGGAGCGGGCGTCATGCCTTACACGGTGCAGGATCTCTTCGAGCGTGCATCCGCCGTCCTGAACGACACCGGCGCCGTCCGCTGGCCCTTCCCCGAACGTCTCGGATGGGTCAACGACGGCGCCATTCGCATCTGCAACGCCAAGCCCAACGCCAACGTGCAGATGATGACGGTCGATCTTGCCCCCGGCAGCGAGCAGGCCATTCCCGCGGGCACCACGACGCTTGTGCGCGCCATCGCCTCCCTCGTCCCCGCGCGCCGTGCCGTCACGCCGGTCTCGCGCCAGCTTCTCGACGGCTACATGCCGGGCTGGCACGACCCTGCCATCAACCCGGCCTCTTCGGTCGTCGATCACGTCCTCTACGATCCCGCCGACCCGGACGCCTTCCACGTCTGCCCGCCGAACGATGGAACCGGCAAGATCCGCGCCGAGTTCGCCGTCACCCCCGTTCCCATCGCCGCGCCCGTCAACCCGGACCAGATCGCCTCCTACAGCATGGCCATTCCGCTCGGCGACGAGTTCATGGGGCCGCTCCTCGATTATCTCCTCTACCGCGCCTACCAGAAGGACGCGGCGGAGCCCGGTGCGGCCGCCCTGTCCGCTGCCCACTTCCAGGCCTTCCAGATCGCCATCGGCGAGAAGGTGCAGAAGGACATCATCATGAACGTCGCGGCGTCGCACCCGACGCCCAGAACGTGAGGTAGCACATGGCCGACGTCGACATCCGTGACTTCCTGCCGCTCGTCAGGCAGCACGCGCCTTCCCTGCCGGTTCCCATCGCCATCGAACACCTGCGGCAGGCCGCCGTCACCTTCTGCATCGAGACACGATGCTGGCGCCACACCGCGACGATCAACGTCACCGCCAACCCTTCGGCCATCCCGACGCCGATCAATGCCGTGGTCCACGAGATCGAGGTCGCCGAGTTCGAGGGGCTGACCTCGCCACTCACGCCGGCCTCATATCGCGATTTCACCGCCGAGGAGCTGGCCGAGCCCGCCGGAGACACGCCGCCCTACTACATCACCCAGGAGCACCCCGACGAGGCCATCATCCTGCCGTGCAAGGCCGGCGTTCTCACGCTGCGCCTATTCCTCAAGCCCCGCGCCGCGCCGATCTTCGACGGCAACCCGCTTCGGAACATGCTCCCGGACTTCATGCTGAACCATCACGCCCAATATCTCGCCATGGGCGCGCTCGCCTCGGCCCTGATCCTCCCCGACGAGGCATTTACCGACGCCGCGCGCGCGCAGTTCTTCCAGGCGCAGTTCCGGGCGCGCATGGACGCCATGAATACCGACTTCCGCGCTGGCCAGCAGCGCCGTCGGCCGAGGACCGCCCGCAGCCCGTGGCTCACCACCGGCACCGTCGGGCGCGGCAGGGTAAGGTAAGGCCATGCTCTTCGCCGTTCGGGACTTCAAGGGCGCAATCCCAAGGCTTCACCCGAAGCTCTTGCCGGAAAACTTCGCCCAGATCGCGCGCAACACGCGCCTCGAGGACGGCTCCCTTGGGCCCGTGCGCCAGACGACAAACGTCCACACCTTCGGATCGACCGTCCTCTCGATCTATCTCGACGGGAGCACATGGCGCGGATGGGCAACAGAGGTTGACGTCGCCACGGCTCCCATCGCCGACGACCGCATCTACTATACCGGCAGCGGCGCGCCGAAGATGATGGTAGCGGGCGTCGAATATGCCCTCGCCCTTCCCGCTCCTGTTTCGGCCCCGACCGTGGCAGATCTCGCCACCCCGAACGAATCCCTGCTCGAGACGGTCTACTACGCCTACACATGGGTCACGGGCTTCGGCGAGGAGAGCCCGCCGTCGCCTCTTTCCACCGCCCTCGACACGTCCGCAGACGTCACCGTGCGCGTGAACGCCTTTGCCGCGACACCCGCGGGACGGAACATCACCGCAAAACGCATCTATCGGTCCCAGACGACCGCAAGCGGCGTCACCGAGCTGTTTTTCGTCGCAGAAATCCCCGCCGCGACCGCGTCCTACGACCACACCCTTGCCACCGCGCCCTTGCAGGAGGTCATTCCATCCACAGACTACGACACGCCGCCCGCCGGACTTCTCGGCCTGACCGCCATGCCGAACGGCATGATGGCCGCGTTCGATGGCAAGGAGGTCTACTTCTCCGAGCCCTACCAGCCCCACGCCTGGCCCATCAAATACACCCTGACCGTCGACCATGCGATTATCGGGCTCGCCGCCTTCGGCTCGAGCCTTGCCATCCTCACGTCCGCAAACCCCTACATCGCCCAAGGCACGCACCCCGAAAGCATGGCGATGGAGAAGATGGACAAGTCCCTGCCATGCCTCTCCCGCCGCGGCATCGTCGACGTCGGCTATGGCGCCCTCTACCCGTCCGGTGAAGGCCTCGCCATGATCTCCGGACAGAACGCGGAGATCATGTCCCGCAACCTCTTCACGCGCGAGCAATGGCGCGCGCTTTCGCCCGAAACCTTCATCGCGGGACACTTCGACGGCCGCTACGTATTCACCTTCACCTACAGCAACTTCGACATTTACGACTGCGGCGACGCGAGCGGCTTCGGAGCCTTCGTCTTCGACGGCGGAGCCGCGCCGGCATCCTCGCTTCTGGGCGCCGCCATCTTCGACTTCGGAAGCGCCATATCGGCCTTCGGAGATCAGCGCCTCGGCTTCATCGACATCGGCGGGCAGGCTCCGTTCTTCATCGACACCGACATTGTTGTCCCGTCCGCCATGCACGTCGACGTCTCG
>WBUO01000094.1 GCA_008933675.1 Dechloromonas sp. | reverse complement strand
CGCCTGGGTTTGCTGATCGTCCTGCTGGGGGTGACGGCGCTGGCGGCCTGGCAATGGGAGACGCATTACGGCGCCATGCTGCTGGCCAGCCCGGCGGAGCCCGTGCCGGCGTCTCCGGCCCCGCAGGCGCCTCCCGCTGCACAGCCGGCAGCGGCCGTGCCGGCAGTACCCGCCTTGTCGGAGAACATGAAGCTGGCGCATGAGCTGTTGTCGCTGCCTGTGGTCGAGCAGACGCTGGTCATGGATCAGAATGCACCGGCAGTTTCGCCGGGCAGCCCAGCGGTGCCGGTGCTGCCGGCAGAGGCTGCCAGGCCGCCGGGCGAGCCGGTCAAGGCCGAGGCGGCCAAGGCGGAGGTGGCGTCAGCGGCGCGCCCGGCGGAGCCGGTCCGTATCGAGAAGAGTCCCGCCAGCGCAACCCCGCGGGACCGTGCCGACATCGACTGGCGGCGGGCTGAAGCAGCCTTCGCCGCGGGTCGGGCTGACGAGGGCCGGGAGGCCCTGCGCGCCGCGCTGCGCCACGATCCTTCCCATCAGCAGGCACGCCAGGCCCTGTTGCGCAATCTGCTGGAGGGGCGACGGATCGACGAGGCAGTCAGGATTCTCCAGGAAGGCCTGGAACTGCAGCCGGCCCAGGCCGGCTGGGCAATGTCCCTGGCGCGCCTGCAGTTCGAGCAGGGCGATCTGGCGGCGGCCGACCGCACCCTGGTGCGTTCGCAGAGCTTTGCCGAGAACAACGCCGACTATGCCGGGTTCCAGGGTCACATCAAGTCGCGCCTCGGCGCACCGCGGCAGGCCGCAGCCCATTATCAGCGGGCGACCCGGCTGGCACCGGCTGACGGTCGCTGGTGGCTGGGTTATGGTCTGGCGCTGGAGAGCGACGGACGTCTGCCGGAGAGCCGCGAAGCCTTGCGTCGCGCGCTGGCGGCAGGCAATCTCCCGGGCGAGCTGGCGACGGTGGCTGAGCAGCATCTGCGCTGAGCCGTCCGGTTAACCGGATTTTTGATTGAGGTTCAAGCATCCGCACGTCGATTGGCGATAATCGGCGCATCTCCCGGGAGTCGTTCATGCGTCTGTTTTGCTTTTTGCCCTGCCTGTTTTTCTGCCTCGCCGGCAGCGCGTTTGCCGAGTCCATTGCCGGGGCCGGCGAGTTGCCCGTCCATGTCGTCGCCCGCCAGGGTACTGGTCCGGCGCTGGCGACCCTGCTGCGGGACGACGCCCGGCTGCGCGATGCCCGGACGCTGTTGGGCTCGACACCGCTGCATCTGGCGGCGATGAATCCCGACCTTTCCGCGATGAATGTCCTGCTGGCTGCCGGTGCCGATCCCAATGCGCGGGATGGCGACGGCTCGACGCCGATCCACATGGCCGCCTATGCCAGCCGCGCCAGTCATGTGCAAAGGCTGCTGGAAGCCGGCGCCGATCCGTTGATCAAGAACAATGCCGGCCGCGACGCTGCCGCCATGGCCCGCAAGGTCAAGGCTGACGAGGCGGCTGGTGTCATCTCGCTATGGCTGCTCAAGGGCTGCAAGGCAGGCCGGCCATGCTGAGGCGCAGCCTGCCGCTGTTGCTGCTGGCCGCAGCGTGCGCCCGGGCCGGGGAGACCCTGCCGCCGGTCACCCTGTATACCCCGACGGTCTGCCTGGCGTGCATCGACTATGCCGAGCATTTGCGGAGCAACGGTTTCACGGTGACGATCAAGGCCAGCCAGGATATGGCCGCCGTCAAGCAGCGCCTGAAAGTACCGAAGCATCTGCAGGCCGAACCGACCGCGACGGTCGGCCGCTACTTCGTCGAGGGCCATGTGCCGGCCGAGGACATCAAGGAACTGTTGCGCGAGAAGCGTCCGGCGCGCGGTCTGGCCGTGCCCGGCCTGCCGCTGGGGGCGCCGGGGCGGGAGTTCTCCAGCCCGACCTGCGATACCGCGTGCACCATGCTCGACGGTGATACCGGCCAGGGCCGGGTTCGTCGCGAACTGTACGACACCTTGCTGGTCAAGCCGGACGGCGATACCTCGATCTGGGCCCGCCACTGAGCGTCAGCTGGCGGCCGGGTCGAGCAGTTCCTGCAGCTGGCCCGCCAACCAGATTTCATCCTCGCCATTCGGGTAAGGGTTGCGCTGCTGGTTGATGGTTTGTGCCAGCAGCCCGTCGCCCCGCAGCCGGTAGCGGGTGTCGATGCGCACGAACTCGGCGGGCTCCAGGTCCACATAGGCGTAACAGGTACTGTCGGGCAAGGCCGGCTCGTTGCTCCGGCCGGCGATGCGGGCGAGGATCTCGGCGGCGGCGATGCGCCCCATGTTGGCGGCCATCTGGCCGGTCTTCGGGTAGTGACCGAACAGCGGCGAGACGCTGCCGACGCTGTCGCCGACGATGAATACCCGCTCATCGCCGATGGCTGCGAAATGTCGCGGATCGGTGGCGGCCCAGGCGCTGTCCGCCGCGGTCAGCCCGCTTTCCCGGCAGAGCGACCCGGCGCCTTGCGGCGGCATGACGATGGCGGCGGCGAAGCGCAGCTCGTCGATGTCCAGCGTGGCCACCTGCCGATAGGGGTCGAGCTGGCGCAGCCGGGTGTTCGGCAGATAGCTCACCTGTTGCCGGAAGCGTTCGGCGAAGATGCGCTGGTAGGCGGGCCACGGCGGGTTCGGATCGACCACGGTGAGATGGGCCTTGAGTTGTCTCGAGCGGATGGCATGGGCGATGATCACCGCCCGCTCGTAGGGCGCCGGCGGACAACGGTAGGGGGCCAGCGGCAGGGTCAGCAGGAATTCGCCTTCGGTGAAGCCCTGCAGGCGCTGCTGCAGGGCTTCCAGGCTGGCCCCGGCGCTGTAGGTGCTGGCGAAATGCGTCTGGTAATGGCGAACGGCAGCGGCATCGCAGGCGAACAGGGCGCCGGGGTCCTCGCTGATGCCGCTGGCCAGCACCAGCCAGTCGTAGGTCAGCGCTCCGCCGGAGGTGCTGATGCGACGGCTGGCGCGGTCGATGGCTTGGACGTCGGCGGCCAGGTGGCGGTAGCCGTAGTGCCGGGCAGCCGCCGCATAGTCATGGTACAGGCGGCTACTGCCGGCACGTCCGGCGAGCCAGCGATTGCCCAGAGGCAAGGCGACGAACCGCGGATTGCGCTCGACCAGCAGCACGTTGCAGCTGTCGGCCAGCGCACGGGCAGCGGCCAGACCGCCCCAGCCGCCGCCGATGACGACGACGCGCGGCCGCGTCGCACCGAGGACCAGGGATGGGGCACAGAGGGCAGTGGCAGAGCCGAGGAGCAACTGGCGACGCGTTGGGTTCATGGCGGCAAGCTTAGGCAAAAAGCCTGGCGGCGAAAATGATCGACAGCAAGTTTTGCCGGCTGCCTGTCGGGAAATCTCCGGCCATGGCTGTGCGACGGTAGCCGCCGCGGTCGTCCGCGGTTATGCTAGTCGCCATGCCCGGCTCGCGGGCCGTCCGACCGAACGGGCGCCCGTTTCCGGTGCCTTCCTCAGCCACTTCCTTGACAACAATGCCATGAGCCAAAAAGAAGATATCGTCGTTTTCGGTACCGAAGACATCCTGCGCAGCCTGTGCGATTCCGTGACCAAGGTACTCAGCATTGCCACCCAGGGGGACATCCGTTACTCCGGCATGGTCCAGCGCATCACCAAGACCTGCCTGAAACCCGATATCGGCTGCTTCGTGCTCTTCGACGGCGGCTTTTCCGGGCTGGTGGTGATCAACTTCTCGTCCCAGGCTGCGATGGAGCTGTACGAGAGCTACATGGTGAACATGGGCATGTCGCGCAGCGATCTGGCGACTTCCCACACCTCCGACGAGGTGGCCAACGTGATGGGCGAGCTGATGAACCAGATCGTCGGCGACTTCACCGGCAAGGTGGCGCGCGAACTGCAGACGCACATCACGCAGAACCAGCCGAAGATGCTGGCGCTGAACAAGCAGGTCATGCTCAGCGTGGACACCAATCTGGACAAGCCCGAGGCCCGGCGGGTGACCTTCTATACCGGGCGCAACAACATCTTCTATCTCGAGCTGGCGATCGACCGCACCGAATTCATCAAGCTCAACGATTTCGAGCAGCACGAGGCGCCGGACCCGGACGAACTGCTTGCCCAGGTCAATGCGACGGCTGCAGCGCCGGCGGGTGCACCGGCGACGGCCAGCAACGAGCAGGACGAGTTCCTCAAGTCGCTGGGAATGTAAGCCGCCGGCAGTCAGCCTGTCCGCCTCGCCGGAATGCCTGCCGGCTTCCGGCAGAGATTTACGCTTCGCTGCGGATCAGCTGCAGCAGTTCCGCGCCGTAGTGCTCGATCTTGGCGCTTCCCATGCCGGTAATGCCGGCCAGCAGGCCGTGGCTGACCGGCCGGGCTTCGGCCAGTTCACGCAGGGTCTTGTCGTGCAGGATGACGTAGGCCGGCACGCCCTGTTCCTTTGCCGTATCCGCTCGCCACTTGCGCAGCAGCTGGAACAGCGCCTCGTCGGCCGGCGCCAGGTCGCTGACCACGGTGGTGCTGCTACGCGAGCTGCCTGACTTGCGCTTGGCCGGCCGCCGCAGCTGCACCCGGCGCTGGCCCTTGAGCACTTCGCGCGCCGGCTCGGTCAATTGCAGCGCGCCGTGCTCGGCCATGTCGACATGTACCAGGCCGGCCGCCGCCAGCTGGCGGAAAACGCTCTTCCAGGCGTGCTCGTCGAGGTCGTTGCCGACGCCGAAGGTCGGCAGCTGGTCGTGGTTCCACTGGCGGATCTTGTCGGTCGCCTTGCCGCGCAGGATGTCGGTCAGGTGCGTGACGCCAAAGCGCATGCCGGTGCGGAAAATGGCCGACAGCGCCTTCTGCGCCGCCTGCGTGCCGTCCCACAGTTCCGGCGGTTCGGCGCAGACGTCGCAGTTGCCGCACGGTTCGCGCTCCTCGCCGAAGTAGTCGAGCAGTACCTGGCGGCGGCAGCGCGGCGCCTCGCAATAGGCGAGCAGTGCAGTCAGGCGTTGCGATTCGAGGATCTTCTGGCCTTCGCCGGCGCCGGATTCGGCGATGCGCGCATGCTGCAGCGCGACGTCCTGCATGCCGTAGGCCATCCAGGCTTCGGCCGGCTCGCCGTCGCGGCCGGCGCGACCGGTTTCCTGGTAGTAGGCCTCGATGCTCTTGGGCAGGTCGAGGTGAGCGACGAAGCGGACGTCGGGCTTGTCGATGCCCATGCCGAAGGCGATCGTCGCACACATCACCAGGCCTTCCTCGCGCAGGAAGCGGCGCTGGTTGGCGGCGCGTTCCGGCGCCGGCAGGCCGGCGTGGTAGGGCAGCGCCGGGTAGCCCTGTTCGGACAGCCAGGCGGCCGTTTCCTCGACCTTCTTGCGCGACAGGCAATAAACGATGCCGGCCTGGCCCTGGCGCCCGGCCAGGAATCCGAGCAGCTGCTTCTTCGCGTTGTCCTTCTCGACCACCGTGTAGCGGATGTTCGGGCGGTCGAAGCTGGACAGGAAGACGCGTGCTTCGGTGAGGCCGAGGCGCTGCAGCATCTCGTTGCGCGTCGCCTGGTCGGCGGTGGCGGTCAGCGCGATGCGCGGCACCTGCGGATAGCGCTCGTGCAGCGCCGACAGCTGCAGGTATTCCGGGCGGAAGTCGTGGCCCCACTGCGACACGCAGTGCGCTTCGTCGATGGCGAACAGCGCCAGCTTGCCGGCTTCGTACAGCGCGTCGAGCATGGCCAGCGTGCGGTCGAGCAACAGGCGCTCGGGGGCGATGTATACGAGATCCAGCTTGCCGCTGAACATCGCCTGTTCGACGGCCTGTGCCTCCCGCCAGTCGAGCGTCGAATTGAGCACGGCAGCCTTGACGCCGAGCTGGATCAGCGCGTCGACCTGGTCCTGCATCAGCGCGATCAGCGGCGAGACGACGACGGCGCAGCCCGGACGGAGCAGGGCGGGAATCTGGTAGCAGAGACTCTTGCCGCCGCCGGTCGGCATCAGCACCAGGGCGTCGCCACCGCCGGCAACGTGGCCGATGATCTCGGCCTGGGCGCCGCGGAAGGCCGGGTAGCCGAAGATTTCGCGCAGGATGGCGAGGGCGTCCTTGACGGGCGATGGGCGTTTTTGCCGAGCATCGATGTCGACCCTCGAAGCTTCGTCGGCAGCGATGTAGTCGGCCGGATCGAACTCGACCCGCTCGTAGTTGAGCAGGTCGTCGTCGAGCGGGGGAAAGACTTCGCGGGACATGCTCAGACGGCCTCGCGGCTCAGGTGCTCGCCGTCCCAGACCAAGCACTCGCCGCGGTCCTCGTGCCAGTCGGCAAGCACCCAGCGCTCGACGTGGATGCCGTCGACGATGTGGTCGTGCGTTGCCGGCCGGTGCGTATGGCCGTGGATGAAGGTGGCGTAGCCGTGGGCACGGAGGAAATCCTCGGTGGCGGCCGGCTGCAGGTCGGTGTACGGATCGGCCTTGCCGCGCTGGCTGGCCTCGCTGGCTTCACGCAGCTGCGCGGCGATGGCACGGCGCTCGGTGAGCGGCCTGGCGAGCAGGGCGGCCTGCCATTGCGGATTGCGTACCTGGTTGCGGAAGGCCATGTAGGCAGTGTCGTCGAGGCACAGCGCGTCGCCGTGCGATAGGACGAACTGCCATTCGGCGGTGGATAGCACCGTCGGGTCGTCGATCAGGCGCACGCCGGCGGCTTCGGCGAAACCGGGACCGAGCAGGAAGTCGCGGTTGCCGTGCAGCACGCTGATGGCCAGACCGCCGTCGCTGGCGGTCCGTAGTGCGGCGACGATGCCGGCGTTGTAGGGCTCGCCGATGTCGTCATCGCCGATCCAGGCCTCGAACAGGTCGCCGAGGATGTACAGTGCTTCGGCTTCCCGGGCGCGGCCGGCGAGAAACTGCAGGAACAAAGCAGTCGCCCCGGGCGACCGGGGCGACAGATGCAGATCGGAAATGAAGAGGATCAAACGATTTCCACTTTTTCGATGATCACGTCCTCGACCGGTACGTCCTGGTGGAAGCCCTTGTTGCCGGTCTTGACGGCGCGGATCTTGTCGACCACGTCCATGCCGTCGACGACTTCGCCGAACACGCAGTAACCCCAGCCCTGGCCGGACGGCGCCTTGAAGTCGAGGAAGTCGTTGTCGACGGTGTTGATGAAGAACTGGGCGGTGGCCGAATGCGGGTCGTTGGTGCGCGCCATGGCGATGCTGCCGCGCTTGTTCTTCAGGCCGTTGGCCGCCTCGTTCTCGATCGGTGCCTGGGTGTCCTTCTGCTTCATGCCCGGCTCCATGCCGCCGCCCTGGATCATGAAGTTCTTGATCACGCGGTGGAAGATGGTGCCGTCATAGTGGCCGGACTCGACGTAGGAAATGAAGTTGGCGACCGTCTTCGGCGCCTTCTCGGCGTTCAGTTCGAGGGTGATGACGCCCTGGTTGGTAGTCAGCTTGATCATTGGGGATCCTTATTTTTCGGAGATGATTTTGACGCTCTGGATGACCACGGGGGTCGTCGGAACGTCCTGGTAGTAGCCCTGGTTGCCGGTCGGCACCTTGGCGATCTTGTCCACCACGTCCATGCCCTGGACGACCTTGCCGAAGACGGCATAACCCCAGCCGCGCGGGTCGCCGGTGGTGCGGTGATTGAGGAAGTCGTTGTCCTTCAGGTTGATGAAGAACTGCACGCGGGCCGAATGCGGATCCTGCGTGCGGGCCATGGCGACGGTGCCACGGTCGTTGGTCAGGCCGTTGGTGGCCTCGTTCTGCAGCGCCGGGGTCAGCGTTTTCTTCTCTTCCATGGCCTTGTTGAAGCCGCCACCCTGGATCATGAAGCCGTTGATCACGCGGTGGAAGATGGTGGCTTCATAAAAGCCGTGCTTGGCGTTGTAGAGAAAAAACTCGACCGTCTTCGGCGCCTTCTCGGGATACAGTTCCAGCGTGATCTTGCCGAGGTTGGTGGTCATTTCCACGGTTGGCGCGGCCCAGACGGCCAGCGAGGCGAGCAGGCCGGCGGCCAGGGCGGTTACTTTCTTCAACATCAGGCACTCCCTTCGTAAATGATCTTCCATTTGCCGTTTTCACGTTGCCAGTACTGGCGCTTCTTCATCCGGTTGGTCAGGTTGTTGCTGCGGTAATCCTGGTCGAAGGTGACGACCACGACTTCGTCCTTGCCCGGATTGCGGAAAACGGAGAGGTTGTCGGTCCTCACCTTGATCCATTCCTTGCCGGCATTGACCTGGCGCTTCTGGCTGGCGAAGGCGGCGAAGTCCTGGCCGCCGGCCTTGAAGCGCGGCGAATAGTGCTTCAGGTAGCGCTCCGTGTCACGGCTTTCCCAGTCCTGGCGCCAGGTGTCGATGGTGGCGTTCAACTCGTCACGCTCCTTCGTCCAGTCGTCGAGCGACAGCCATTCGACCGACGGGCTGATGATCACCGGCGTCAGGCCGACTTGCAGGTTCTTGGCGACGGCGTCGAGATCCTGGTTCGTCAGCACGACGCAGCCGTCCGAGGCTTTCGGCGGCCGGGCGAAGGTGTCGGACGGCGTGCCGTGCAGCCAGATGCCGCTGCCGCCTCGTCCCTGCTGACGGTCCCACTCATTCGGGTAATTGATCGGGAAGGCGCCGCTACCGTAGAGATCAGCCAGCTTCTGCCGTGGCAGGTTGGCGGTGACGTGATAGACGCCGATCGGCGTCTTCTTGTCGCCTTCGACGTACTTGTCGGCACCGAGCTTGCCCTGCGTCACGTAGTAGTCGGCGACAAAGCGCGGCCGGCCGCCATTGGCGCGGTCGTTCTCGTAGAGATAGAGGCGCGAGCGCTGGGTGTCGACGACGACGGCAAAACGCTGGTCCGGCTGCATCTGCAACAGGTAGCGCGGCACGAAATTGTCTTCCGGTCGTTCGCGGTAGGCCTTCAGACGGACGAGCGCCTCGGCACGCAGGTCGGCAACCTTGTCGGCAGGCGCGTCGCTGGCCGCGCCAAAAGCGTCGATCGGTCGAGCCCGGGCGAGCAGCAGGTCGCCCTTGATCAGATGGGCCAGCCGGTAGTTGGGATACTGACGCAGTAGTGCCTCGGTCAGTTGCAGTGCGGCACCGAGGCGATTGGCCTCGATTTCGGCAAAAATCTTCAGCAACTGGGTTTCCGGACCGGAGTCGGAAACTGTCGCCGGCAAGGCACCGGCCGGTTGGGCAGGCCCGCCTTCCTGGCCGGGCAGGCCTGTGTGCTGTGCAACTTCCTCGTCAGCCGGCGAAAACTGCCGGTAAATCAGCGGGGCGCCGGCCAGGCAGAGCACCAGGCCGATGATCAGGGACTTGCGGCTGGGCATCAGCGCGCGTTTTCTTCCTTGATCAGCCATCGATTACCCGAGCGGACCAGAACCATGCTCTTGCTGGCCGAGCTGCTCAGACCGGGCGCCTTGTAATGCTGGCGGAACTTGACGGTGGCGCTGTCGCCATTGAGGGCGACTTCCGGTCCGTCGATCTGGACGCTGATCTTGCCGCCCTTGCCGGCGATGCGCTTGGTGCGTTCGGCTTCCCAATCCTTGCGCGACATGCCCCTCGGCGTCTTGAAGTCGGCGGCGTAGGCGCCAAGGTAGGCCTTCATGTCCTTGCGTTCCCAGGCGCTGGCCCAGGCGTTTACGGCCTTCAGCACCTCGTCGTCACCCGTCTTGGCCTTGGCTGTGGGAGCCGGCGCCGGAGCAGCTTCCGGGGTCGGCTTGCTTTCGGCAAGCTTCGGGGCTTGCGGAGCCGGCGCGGGCGTCGGTGCCGCAAGCGGTTGGGCTGCGGCCCCCGGGGTGGTGGTGACGATGCTGGCACTCGGAGCCGGAGCAGGGGCCGGTTTTGCCGGGGCTGCGGCAACCGGGGCTGGTGCTGCGGCGACGGTTGCCGTTGGCTTGACATTGCCCTTGCCGGAAGTCGTGATCAGGTCGCGGATCAGGGCCAGCTTGTTCTGCGTCGCGGCATTCGAACTGTCGAGTTGCAGGGCCTTGTCATAGGCCTGGCTGGCCAGCTTGGCATAGACGTCGCCGAGATTCTCATAGGCGATGGCATAGGACGGATGCGTCCTTATTGCCATTTCCAGCGCCGTGCGCGCCTTGTCGTACTGCCGCTGCTGGGCATAGAGCACGGCCAGGTTGTTGTAGGGCTCGGGCAGTTCCGGGTAATCCTCGGAGAGGCGCGTGAAGATGGCGATGGCCTCGGTCGGCTTGTTCATTTCCGTGAAGATGAGTCCCTTCAGGAAGCGGCCCTGGGCATCCTTGGGGCGACTGTTCAGGTAGACGTCGACCTTTTCCAGTGCCTGCGGGTACTGGCCTTGCTTGATCAGGCGCTGGACTTCCGGCAGGTTGTCGGCAAAAGCCGGTGCGGCAAAGCCGATGGCCAGGCCGATCGTCAGTGCGCGCAGCGTCTTGAGCTGCTGGAAACGGGGCTGTGCCAAGGATTTGATGGTCATCGCTATGCTATAATTTCACGGTTTTACAATCTTCCGATTCTATCAAAAACGCCGGTGATTCCATAGGTTTGAGCATCCCGGCGCGGCCACGGATGCATAACGGCATGCTCAAGATCCATAACTCACTCAAGCGCGAAAAGCAGCTCTTCGTCCCGATCGAAGCCAACAAGGTCCGCATGTACGTCTGCGGCATGACGGTTTACGACTATTGTCACCTCGGGCATGCGCGGGTCATGGTGGTTTTCGACATGGTCTACCGCTGGTTGAAGGCCTCGGGTTATGAGGTGACGTATGTTCGCAACATCACCGATATCGACGACAAGATCATCAAGCGGGCTGCTGAAAACGGCGAAACGATCCAGCAGCTGACCGATCGTTTCATCGCCTTCATGCACGAGGATGCCGATGCGCTGGGTGTCCTGCGCCCGGATCATGAGCCACGGGCGACCGAGTATGTGCCGCAGATGCTTGACCTGATCGGCAAGCTGGAGGCCGGCGGGCTGGCCTACAAGGCGAGTGACGGTGACGTCAATTACGCGGTGCGCAAGTTTCCCGGCTACGGCAAGCTCTCCGGCAAGTCGCTCGACGACCTGCGCGCCGGCGAACGCGTCGAGGTCGATTCGGCCAAGCAGGATCCCCTCGATTTCGTCCTGTGGAAGCACGCCAAGCCGGGCGAGCCGGCCTGGCAGTCGCCCTGGGGCGATGGCCGGCCGGGCTGGCACATCGAGTGCTCGGCAATGAGTTCCAGTCTGCTCGGCAAGCATTTCGACATTCACGGCGGTGGCCAGGACCTGCAGTTCCCGCACCACGAGAACGAGATTGCCCAGTCCGAAGGGGCCAATTGCTGCAGCTATGTCAATTACTGGATGCACAACGGCTTCGTCCGCGTCGACAACGAGAAGATGTCGAAATCGCTGGGCAACTTCTTCACCATCCGCGAGGTACTCGAGCGCTATGACGCGGAAGTCGTGCGCTTCTTCATCCTGCGCGCCCACTACCGTAGCCCGCTGAACTACTCCGATGCGCATCTCGACGATGCCAAGCGTAGTCTGGACAGTCTCTACTTCGCGCTACGCGACGTGCCGCCGGCCACGGTGAGCATCGATTGGCAGAACGAATATGCCAGCCGCTTTGCTGCTGCCCTGAACGAGGATTTCGATTCGCACGGGGCGATCGCCGTCCTGTTCGAACTGGCTGGCGAAGTCAACCGCCAGCGCAGCGGCGAAATGTCCGGATTGCTGAAAGCCCTGGCTGGTGTGATCGGTCTTCTCGAGCGCGAGCCGATGGCCTACCTGCAGGGCGGAGCCGGCAGTTCCGGTTTGAGTGAGGGGGCCATCGAGCAATTGATCGCCGATCGTGCTGCCGCCAAGAAAGCCAGGAATTTCGCCGAGGCAGATCGCATCCGCAACGAACTCAAGGATGCCGGCATCGTCCTCGACGACAGTGTCCAGGGCACCAGCTGGCGCCGCGCCTGAGTCGATCCCGCAATGAATGACGGCCCGCATGCGGGCCGTCGTTTCATCGATATCCGGAGTTCCTAGCGCAACACACGACCGCCGGAACCGATTACCGTCAATTCCACAAAGCGTGATCCCTGGCGGCCGTTGGCCGAGTAGTTGATGCGATAGCCGCCGAAATCGACGGCGCTCATCCCTTCCAGAGCTGCCTGCAGTTTTTCCCGGGACAGTTCCTTGCCGGCGCGGCGCAGGCCTTCGACCAGGGTTTTGGCCATCAGGTAGCCTTCCATGCCGTAGTAGGAGTAGCTGCCCGGCTTGGCGACCAGCTTCTGGTATTCGCGTACTACCGGGGCCGTGTCATTCCATGGGTAGGGCACGACTTGCGAGACGCCGATGCCGCGTGAAGCGGCACCCAGCTCCTGGGCAAGCTGCTCGGTGCCGACCGGTGAGAGGGTCATCAGCATCGGATTCTGCCCGGCCTTCTTCATGGCCTGAACGAAAGCCGCCGTCGGTTTGTAGAGTGTCACCATGACCACGGCCTGCGGGTTGGCCTTGGCTATTGCCTGGACGGCCTTGCTGACATCGAGTGAGTTGCGCTCGACGGTGCCGACGGCCGAGGGGGAGAGATTATGTTTCTTCAGGGCCGCGGTGACACCATCGAGACCGGATTGCCCGAATCCATCATTCTGGTAGAAGACGGCGATACTCTTCAGGCCGAAGGAGACCAGCTGATTGACGATGGCCTCCGTTTCGTCGGCGTAGCTGGCGCGGACGTTGAACATGTAGCGGCTGTTCGGGTTGCTGGCAATCGGTTCGCGCAAGCTGCTGGCGCCGGAGATGGTGCCGACCAGCGGTACCTTGGCCGGGCCGAAGACCTTGTTCATCGCTTCAGTGGTCGGGCTGGAGCCGTAATAGGAGAGGAGCGCGAAGGCGTTTTTTTCGCCGAGCAGCGTTTTTGTATTGGCGACGGTACGCTCGGTTTCGTAGCCGTCGTCGAGGGCGACCAGTTCCAGCTTGCGGCCGTTGATGCCGCCGCTCTTGTTGAGCTGGTCGAAATAGCTCTGGATGGTTTGCCGCATGTCCAGGCCGTAGGCTGCATTCGGTCCGCTGAACGGAGCGGACATGCCGATGGTGATGCTGTTGTCGGTGACGCCGGGGTCGGCGTTGCCGTTCAGTGCGGTGAAGACGATGGCACTGGCCGCAGCCAGTTGCTTCAGGACTCGCATGGTTGGTCTCTCCCCTTTGGCTATCGGCAAATTCTAGCAGCAGGCAGATGAATGCGGGCGCATCGATTTCGCCAAAAAAAAGAGCCATGGTCATGCGCCATGGCTCTTTACGTGCGGCAAGCCGGTCAGGCTTGCGCTATAAGGAGCAGAAATCACGCTCCGGAGAACTCCCGGGGGGTTGTAGCTCCGGCCGGCACTACGTGCCTTGACCGGCAAGCCGGTCAGCCTGCGCTGCAAGGTGAAGGAATCACTCTCCGAAGAATTCCCAGGGGGTTGTAGCTCCGGCCGGCACTGTGTGCCTTGACCGGCAAGCCGGTCAGCCTGCGCTGCAAGGTGAAGGAATCACTCTCCGAAGAATTCCTTCACCTTGTCCATCCACGACTTGGCGCGGGGGTTGTGTTTGGCGCCGCTGTCGCGGCTGGATTCTTCCAGTTCGCGCAGCAGTTCCTTCTGGCGATCGGTGAGGTTGACCGGGGTTTCGACGATGACATGGCACATCAGGTCGCCGTGGGTGTGGCTGCGGACGCCCTTGATGCCCTTGCCGCGCAGGCGGAAGATGCGGCCGGACTGGGTTTCCGGCGGAATCTTGATGCCGGCGGCACCGTCCAGGGTCGGGATTTCGATCTCGCCACCGAGCGCTGCCGTGGTGAAGGAGATCGGCATCTCGCAATGCAGGTCGTTGTGGTCACGGGTGAATACGGCGTGTTGCTTGAGATGGATCTGCACATAGAGATCACCCGGCGGGCCGCCGTTGACGCCATGTTCGCCTTCGCCGGCAAGCCGGATGCGATCGCCCTCGTCAACACCGGCGGGAATCTTCACGGCCAGCGTCTTGTGCTGCTTGATCCGTCCGGCCCCGCCACAGTTCTTGCAGGGGTCGGCGATGAAGCGGCCGGTGCCGTGACACTTGTGGCAGGTCTGCTGGATCGAGAAGAAACCCTGTTGCAGGCGCACCTGGCCTGAGCCGCCGCAGGTCGGGCAGGTCTTGGGCTGGGTGCCGGCCTTGGCGCCGGAGCCGTGGCAGACGTCGCATTCCTCCATGGTCGGGATGCGGATCTTGGTTTCCGTGCCGTGGGCTGCCTGTTCCAGCGTGATTTCCAGGTTGTAGCGCAGGTCGGCAC
>WBUO01000093.1 GCA_008933675.1 Dechloromonas sp. | reverse complement strand
TCACCGACGTAGGCGATCAGGTTGCCCTTGGCAGCCAGCTTTTCCAGTTGCTTGATCGGACCGCGCGAGCCCGGCTCGTCGGCTTCGATGCCCGGACGCGGGTTCTTCAGCATGGCCAGCGCGTGCAGCGGGATGTCGGGACGCGACCAGGCATCCGGGGCCGGCGACAGGTCGTCGGTGTTGGTTTCGCCGGTGACCTTGAAGACGGTCAGCTTCTGCGAAGCCGGGACTTCCGGACGCGAGGTGAACCACTCGCCGTCGGCCCAGGATTGCATGACGGCCTTGGCATTGGCGTTGCCGCCCTTGGCCAGTTCGGCAACATCATGGAAATAGTCGAAAACCAGCAGGGTCTTCTTGAGGCCTTCGGCGGCGACGGCGCCGCAGGTCGGACAGGCGAGCAGGTCGATCAGCGGTTTGACGTTGTAGCCGCCGAGCATCGTGCCGAGCAGTTCGGCAGCCTTCTCGCGGGAAATCAGTGCGCAGGCTTCTTCGCCCTTGGCGACCTTGGCCAGGAACTCGGCCTTGACCTTGGCGGCATCGTCGACACCGGCCGGCACGCGGTAGGTGATCAGTTCGACCAGAGCGGCTTCTTCGCCAGCGGGAGGATTCTTCAGCAGGGCCACCAGTTCGGTGGTCTGTTGCTTGGACAGGGGCAGCGGGGGGATACCGAGGGCTGCACGCTCTGCAACGTGGGCGCGATAGGCTTCAAGCACGGCGACTTCCTTTCGTAAAGGGGGTTGCTCTGGGGGATTCCTGACGTAACGGAACATTTTACGACAGCGTCGGGGGGAATCGGTTCAGCAGGGCTTCCGGATAGCACCCGATCAAGTCTTATATATTTTATCTTTTAGATGGCTTGCTGTGAACTTCCGTTTGACACCAGCCAGTCCTGGATGGCAGCGGCACCTCACGCACCATCCCGTAGCGCCGCCGTTCCACACAACAGCGATGACACGATTGCAACACCCGGTTCACAAACAGACGAGCAGGCTGCCAGGAAGACGGGGGAAAACCCGCCAAAGACACACTCAGGAAATATTGCCAAGGCTGTGCAATAAATCACGGTGCCTATGACAAAAGTCGTAGATATTTGCCACTTCGCATATCGCGCACCATAAAAACAGCATTTCCAGGGGAACATCCATGAACAGCCAGAGCAGCTTGCAGCCAGGTATCGCAGGCGTCGAAGAAGCGCCGGACGAAGTCCCGCAGGTCGCCGACCTGATCGTCGACTATCTTGCCCAGATGGGTATCGAATACGTCTTCGGCATCCCCGGCGGCGCCATCGAACCACTCTACAACGCCCTGGCGCGCAGCGCGCGACGCGGCGGCCCGCGACCGATGGTCGCCCGCCACGAGGCCGGCGCCGCCTTCATGGCCGACGGCTATGCCCGGGAAACGGGGCGCATCGGCGTCTGCTGCGCCACCTCCGGCCCCGGCGCCACCAACCTGATCACCGGCGTCGCGTGTGCCTTCGACAACGGCATCCCGATGCTCGTCATCACCGGCCAGCCGTCGCTCCCCTCGTTCGGCCGGCGTGCCCTGCAGGAATCGGCCTGTACCGGCATCAACACGCTCGGCATGTTCCGCCACTGCACCCGCTACAACTCGCTGGTCTCGCACCCCGAGCAGATCGAGTCGAAACTGATCACCGCGCTGCAGCGGGCAATGCGCGCACCGCGCGGCCCGGTCCACCTGAGCATTCCGCTGGACATCCTGAAGAGCCCCAGTCCGGTCCGCCAGGCCTCGTACAACATCACCGACAAGCTGCGCCCGACCTCCCTGCTCGATGCCGAAGCCACCGACGAACTGCTCGAGCACCTCCAGCATGCCGGTCACGTCCGGCTGCTGATCGGCGGTTCGTGTGGCGAAGCGATCGGTTCCATCCTGCAGTTCGCCACGCTGCACAACATCCCCGTCGTCACCACACCGGACGGCAAGGGACTGGTCAGCCCCTACCACCCCCTGTTCTGCGGCGTTTTCGGTTTTGCCGGCCACCACACCGCCGGCACACTGCTCGGCGATCCCGACGTCGACCTGCTGCTGGCCGTCGGCACCAGCATGAACGAATGGACCAGCAGCGGCTGGAGCGACACCCTGCTCAACCGCAAGCTGGTGCATATCGACGAATCGGCAGAACATCTGGCGCGCTCGCCGATGGCCCGCCTGCACGTGCGCGGCCGGTTGCTCAGCATTTTCGACCGGCTGATCGAGCGTACCCACAAGATGCGAGAAAAGGGCAGTTTCAAGCTGCCCCGCCGACGCGACGCCGGCCCGCAGGCGCTGCCCGAATGGTCCACCGGCGAAATGCTGGCCGACCCCGGCAAACGCCTCAGTCCGGCGACACCGATCACGCCGCAACGCCTGATGCACGAGCTCGGCCAGCTGTTCCCACCGAACACGCGCTTTCTCGCCGACGCCGGCAACAGCGTCGCCTGGGCGATCCACTACCTGGCGCCGGCCGACCGCCGTTTCGGCGAGCGGCGCCTGAGCCTCGGCACCCGCCGCCGCGACAACGGTCGCCGTCAGAGTGCCGGCGGCTGGTTGCGCCTGACCATGGATTTCGCCCCGATGGGCTGGGCGATCGGCGGCGCCATCGGCACCGCCGCCGGCAATCCGCAATCGCCGGTCGTCTGCATCACCGGCGACGGCAGCCTGATGATGAACGGCCAGGAGATATCGGTCGCCGTCGCCGAAGGACTGACGGTCATCTTCGTCATCCTCAACGATCAGGCACTGGGCATGGTCAAGCATGGCCAGCGCCTGGCTGGCGCCGAACGCATCGGCTTCCAGCTGCCCAGCACCGACTTCGCCGCCATGGCCCGTGCCATGGGTGCCGACGGCTACACCGTTCGCTCACCCGAAGACATGGCCGCACTCGATATCGAAGCCATCTGCAGCAAGAAAGGCCCGACCCTGCTCGATGTCTTCATCGACGGCGAGGAAGTTCCGCCGATGAACCTGCGCATGCAGGTGCTGGGCACCGACATCCCCGCCACCCCGACGCTGCCGCCAGTCCTCCCCGACTGAGCAAAGGCAGTCCCGGCGACACACCATCTTTCCAGTCAGGAGTACACCATGTCAAAACTCACGGGCAAGAACGCCCTGATCACCGGCGGCAGCAGCGGCATCGGCCTGGCCACCGCCCAGCTCTTCCAGACTGCGGGCGCCCGCGTGGCCATCACCGGCCGCAGTGCCGGCAGCCTGGCCAGGGCCCGCGAAGTTCTCGGCCCGCAGGCCCTGATCCTGCGCAGCGACATCGGCAGGACGGCCGACATCGACGCCGCCCTCAACGAAATCGGCCAGCACTTCGACGGCCTCGACCTGCTCGTTCTCAACGCCGGCACGGCCGCGCCGGCCCCCCTCGAAGCGGTCAGCGAAACCGCCTTCGACGAGGCACTGGCAGTCAACTTCAAGGGCGTCTTCTTCACGCTGCAAAAGGCCCTGCCGATGCTGCGCAAAGGCAGTTCGGTAGTGATCACCACCTCCATCACCAACCGCCTCGGCTCGCCCAATTTCAGCGTATACGCGGCCTGCAAGGCGGCGCTCCGCTCACTCGTCGCCTCGCTGTCGCTGGAGCTGATCCCGCGCGGAATCCGGGTCAATGCCGTCAGTCCGGGACCGATCGCCACACCGATGTTCGACCGCCTCGGCCTGCCACCGGAAATCAGCGCGGCGATCCAGAACGAGATCGTGCAGAAATCGCCGAGCCACCGCTTCGGCGAACCCGACGAAGTCGCCCGGGCAATCCTCTTCCTGGCCAGCGACGACGCGTCCTATGTCGTCGGCCAGGAAGTCGTCGTCGACGGCGGCATGAGCCTCCTCTAGAAAGGACGCCGATGAACGCCGAAAGCAAGGACGTCATCCATAGCCGCCTGTGGGAGGAAGAAGCGAGCGAGGACGACCCGTTTACCGCCCAGGCCTGTTTCTGCAGCGGCTACGACGTTTACGGGGAAATCCTGGAACTGGCCAGCTACCCGGAATATCTCTACCTGCTCTTTCGCGGCGAACGCCCTGCACCGCCGTCTGCCCGCGCCCTGGAAATCCTCGCCATTGCCATCGCCAACCCCGGCCCGCGCGACCCGTCTGCCCATGCCGCCATGTGCGCCGGTGTCAGCGGCTCACCTGGCGCCGCCGTGCTGATGGCAGCCCTGGCAGCCGGAGCCGGCGTTTCCGGCGGGGCCCGCGAAGTTTTCCTGTGCATGAACCTGTGGAACACCTGCGGCAGGAACCCGCAAGCCTGGCACACGGCACTACTGACGCCGCCGCCCGCCGGAAAGATGGAGGTCTGGCCGGTAGCCGAGCACCCCCCCGGCTTTTCGCCGTACGCCCGAAGCTGCGCCATACCGGTCCTTCAGACGCTGGCAGCGCTGGCCCGCCAGCTGCCCGGCGGCAATACGGCCTGGCTGCACACCCAGCGCGCCGCCATGGAAGAGGCCAGCGGCCATCCGCTGGCCATGACCGGCGTCATCGCTGCCGCCCTCGGCGACCTGGGTTTTGCCCCGGCGACCGGTGAAATGCTGACGCTGCTGCTGCGCCTGCCGGGTGCTGCGGCGCATGCCCTGGAGCAGCGGGAAAGCGGCTTCCGGCACTTCCCGTTCTTTGCCATCGACATCATCAACGACCCCGGCCCACCAGCCGCTCCGGGAGAAACGCCATGAACGGAACAAGCCCTCTCGAGGCCTGGGAAGGGCCGCTACGCACGACGGTCGGTGGCTGCTTTCCCGGCGAGCGCGCCGTCTTTCGCGGCCACGACCTGCACACCGAGTTGCGTGACACCAGCTGGCTGGATCTCTACCTGTTCGGCGTCACCGGTCGCCGGCAGACGCCAGCCCAGATCAGGCTGCTCTACGCCATGTGGGTCAACACCAGCTATCCGGATGCGCGCCTGTGGAACAACCGGGTGGCGGCTCTGGCGGGCAGCGCCCGCAGCACCGGCATACTCGGCGTCTGCGCGGCCATCGCCACCTCGGAAGCGGCCATCTACGGCCGTCAAGTCGACGTCGCCATCGCCGACTTCCTGGTTCGCGCCCGGGCCGCCGTGCAGAGTGGTCGCCCGCTGGCCGAGGTGGTCGCCGGGGAACTGCAGGTCAACCGCAGCATCGGCGGCTACGGCCGGCCGGTTGCCAAATCGGCTGCCGACGAACGCAACGCCGTCGTCCTCGAACTGGCCCGCAAGGAAGGTCTGGCCGACGGCGAATACCTGAAACTCGCCTTTGCCATCGAGGCGATCCTCCTTGCCGGCCGCTGGCGGATGCGCATGAACTACGCCGCGCTCGCTGCCGCCCTGGTGCTCGACATGGGGCTGTCACCGCGCGAATACTATTTCTATCTGCTGCCCTCTTTCCTGGCCGGCATGCCGCCATGCTTCATCGAGGCCAGCGAGCGACCGGCCCAGGCAACCTTCCCACTGCGCTGCAGCGCCCTGCGCCACGAAGGTCCGGCACGCCGTCCCTGGCGAGAGGCGGGCACGATTTCGTGAATTCCGCCGGCCGGCAAGCAAATCCGTCCTCGCCGCAACCCGCACGAAGTATTCTCGGGGGGTGCCGGCGTGGATCGAGGAAGCGTCTGGATTCCCGGCCTTCCGGAAATGACTGAAACAATGTTAATTCTTGTCCGCACAACAATTGCCAAGGTAATGGCTTTCCTTTAGATTCCTCGCAAAACAAAAACCCATGACCGGTTCAGGGAGATAAAACATGTTTCAGGTCCGTCTGCTCGCCGGCCTGCTGTTCGCCGGCAGCACCAGCATCGCCCTGGCCCAGCCGCTGGCGGAGGAGGAAGACCTCGCGCTGGCCTACGGCGACAAGAATTTCGTCTCCATTGCCACCGGCGCCCGGCAGCAGATCAAGAACGCCCCCTCGGTAGCCACCGTCATCACCGCCGAAGATATCGCCAGCATGGGCGCCACCACCGTCGATGAAGCGCTGGAGTCCGTTCCCGGCCTGCATGTTTCACGTTCAACCCTGTCCTACGCAGCAAATTACGGCATGCGCGGCATACTCACCGAATCCAATCCGCATGTCCTGATGATGGTCAACGGGATTCCAATGACCAGCGTGTACCAGGGCAGCCGCAATGACATGCCAGTGGCATTGCCGGTCGAGAATATCGCCCGCATCGAAGTCATCCGCGGCCCCAGTTCGGCACTCTATGGAGCCGACGCCTTTGCCGGCACGATCAACATCATCACCAAGACCGCCGACGAAATCGACGGCACGATCGTCGGCGCCCGTGCCGGTTCCTTCAACCGCTGGGATACCTGGTTCCAGCACGGCAGCCGCGTCGGCGATCTGGAAATTGCCGGCTATCTGAAGATCGGCGCCACCGACGGGCAACGGCGAACCATCCGGGAAGACGCCCAGACCGCCATCGACAACCTGGGGTTCGCGGCACCCGCTTCACTCGCCCCCGGCTCGGTCAACCAGGGCCACGATGACATCGATGCACAGCTCGATCTCGGCTACGGCAGGCTGCGCTGGCGTACCGCCTATACCCAGCGCCACGATATCGGCGTCGGCGTCGGCGTGGCCGGCGCCCTGGACCCGACCGGGCGCGGCAGCAGCGAGCGTTTTACTTCGGACGTTTCCTGGAACGACGCCAATTTCGCCCGCGACTTCAGCCTGACACTGCAGGCTGCCTTCATGCACCTGGCCAACGAGATCACGACACCGGCCATCCTCTATCCCCGCGGCGCCTTTTTCGACAGCTTCCCCAATGGCATGATCGGCGATCCGGACAAGTGGGAACGCCAGCAGCGTTTTTCCGCCGCCAGCGTCTATTCCGGCCTGGCCGGGCATCGCATCCGCTTCGGCGTCGGCCACGACCGGATGGAAATTTACAAGACGCGGGAGAGCAAGAACTTCACGTTGTTGATTCCTGGTCCGACGCCGACACCGCTGGAGATGTACCGCGCCACCGGCGAGAACCTCTTTCTCGCGCCCCACAAACGCCGCCTCAACTACCTGTACGTGCAGGACGAATGGAACTTCGCCCGTGACTGGACGCTGACCGGCGGCATCCGTCACGACAAGTATTCCGACTTCGGCGGCACCACCAACCCGCGCCTGGCCCTGGTCTGGGAAGCCCGCCACGATCTCACCGCCAAGCTGATGTACGGCAGCGCCTACCGCGCCCCATCCTTCGTCGAGCAATACGCGACCGGCAACCCGATCGCCATGGGCAATCCGTCGCTGACACCGGAGAAGATCAAGACACTGGAAGCCGCCCTCAGCTGGCAGATCCGCCATAACCTGCAGGGCAGTCTCAGCCTGTTCCAGCACCGGATCACCGACATCATCAATCAGGTCGGCAACACCTACCGCAACGGCGGCAAGCAGAAGGGCCACGGCGGCGAACTGGAAATCAGCTGGGCGGCCGCCGACAACCTCCAACTGGCCGGTCATTACGCCTATCAGCGCAACACCGACGAAAGCACCGGCGAGGACGCCGGCTACGCACCGCACCATCATTTCTACGCCCGTGCCGACTGGCGCTTCCTGCCCGGCTGGCACCTGAGCACCCAGGTCAATCACGTCGCCGACCGCCGGCGTGCAGCCGGCGATACCCGCCCAGACCTGCCTGACTACACATCGACCGACCTCACGCTGCGCAGCGAACGCAGCAAGAGCGGCTGGGATTTCTCGGCCTCGGTCTACAATCTGTTCAACGCCGACATCCGCGAACCGAGCCGAACCGGCAGCGGCATCACCTACGACCTGCCGCTGCCGGGCAGAACATTCTGGCTCCAGGCCCGTTTCAGCCTATAGTTCTGTCATGAAACCGTTTCTGCTGCCCATCCTCCTCGCCCTGTCGATGACCGGGGGCAGCATGCCGGTGCTTGCCGACATCACGCGCATCGCCGTCATCTACGCCGAAGAGGACGCACCCGTTCCGGAAAATCTCCCCGGGCAACTGAACGGGATCGACAACTATCCCGGCATCGAAGTCATCCGCCTCACGCTGAAAGACCTGGAAGAGCCACGGCTCGGCCGCGTCCTGATGCTGACCGCGCAGCGCGGCGGGGCAATCAGGCTGGCAGCGGCCGGCGGCAGCATCGGGCCGATCGCCGTGCTCTATCCCGACATCGGCGAACCCTATCGCAGCGTTTTTTCGAAGATCATCGAAGGCATCGAGGAAAACGCCGAGACCAAGGTCGCCAGCTATGCCGTCGGTTCCAACTTCGATGCCGCGGCCCTCTCCGGCGAATTGAAGCGGCGCGACATCCGCGTCGTCATCGCCCTCGGCCGCAACGGCCTGCGGGCTGCCGGCAGCCTCGACCGGGAGATCGGCGTGGTCGCCGGCGGCGTACTCACCGCTCCCGAGAACGACGGCCGCAACGGCGCCATCCTCAGCCTGGCCCCCGATCCGGCCCTGCTGTTCGCCAAACTGAAAAGCCTGTCGCCAAAAACCCAGCGCATCCATGTCGTCTTCGACCCGCGCCAGAACGCCTGGCTGATCAGGCTGGCACGCGACGCAGCCCGCGCCCAGGGCTTCGAGCTGATGGCCCAGGAGGCCGCCGACCTGAAGAGCGCCCTGGCGCTCTACCAGGGCATCTTCGCCAGCGCCGACGGGCGGCGCGATGCGCTCTGGCTGCCGCAGGACAGTGCCACCGTCGACGAATCGCTGGTCCTGCCGCTGGTCCTGCAGGAATCCTGGTCGCGCAACATCCCGGTGTTTTCCAGCAACGTCTCCCATGTCAGGCGCGGCGCCCTGTTCGCCCTCTATCCCGACAATGTCGAACTGGGCCGCAACCTCGCCGCCTCGGCCGTCGGCCTGGCCAGCGGCAACCCGGCCGTGCGCGGCGTCCTGCCGCTGCGCAACGTGCTGACGGCCTTCAACACGCGTACGGCCAGCCACCTCGGTCTGGAACCGTCGGCCATCCAGCAGCGCAGCTTCAGCCTGCTCTTCCCGGAGCAATAACCGGCATGGCCTGGCTCTCCGGTGTCTTCCGGCGTTTCCGGAAAACCACATTCCGCAGCCAGCTGGCGGTCCTCTTTGCCCTGGGCGTGCTCTGCGCCTCGCTGCTTGCCGCCCTCGCCACCTCCTGGCAGGGCAGCCGCCAGCTGCACGCCAGCAAGCTCCAGGACGGCCTGCGCATCTCCCAGAACCTGGCGGCGCAAAGCCGTCTGGCACTGGTCTTCGGCTCGACCGACAACGTTGCCGAGGCCTTTGTCGCCGCCTCCGCCTTTCCCGACATCACGCGCATCGAGATCCGCCATACCGACGGTCGCGTCCTGCTCGAACGGGGCAAGGCGCTGGAACTTCCCGAGCCGCCCCGCGCCCTCGACCCGTTTGCCCACGAAGCCTACCTCGATGCGGAGACCGGCGACGGCTGGCGCTTCGTCGCCCCGGTCTGGTCGGTTTCCGATCCCGAGACGCCATTCGAGACCTCCGCCCGCCAGGACATCCTGCTCGGTTTCGTCGTGGTCGAACAAGGCAAGGCGACGCTCGCACAGCTGGTACGCGAAGTCTTCCTCGTCAATTTCACCGCCGGCATCGCCTTCGCCGCCCTCTTCGTCCTCGCCCTGCGTCTGCTCGCCAAACGTCTGACCCGGCCGCTGTCCGCCCTGTCGGCAACCATGGCACGTGCCGAAGCCGGCGAAAGCGGCCTGCGCGCCGACCTCTCCGGCCCGCGCGATCTGGCCGAGATGGCGCACGCCTTCAACAGCATGATGGAGGCGCTGGAGCAACGCGAACAGGAGCTGCGCACCGCCCGCGACAGCGCCCTGCGTTTCGCCCGGCTGAAGGCGGATTTCGCCGCCACCGTCAGTCATGAAATCCGGACGCCGCTGAACGGCGTGATCGGCACGCTGGACATGCTGAAGAACGCACCGGCGACACCCGAGCAGAACGAACTGCTGGATCTCGCCTGGGCTTCCTCGCAATACCTGCTGGAACTGATCAACAACATCCTCGACTTCTCCCGCCTGGAAGCCGGCCGCATGGATGTCGACACCAGCGATTTCGCGCTGCAACCGCTGATCGACGGCGTCATCGGCATGTTCGCCAGTAGCGCAGCCGGCAAGAACCTGAAACTCGAGGCGCAGCTGGCGGCCGACATCCCGCCGGTCCTCGCCGGCGATCCGGCCCGCCTGCGCCAGGTATTGATCAATCTGCTGGGCAATGCGCTCAAATTCACCGCCTCCGGCTCGGTCAGCCTGCGCGTCGAATGCAGCGAAGACGGCGGACAGTTGCTCTTCGAAGTCCGCGACAGCGGCATCGGCATCGCCGAGGAGCAGCAGGCCGCCATTTTCGACTCCTTCACCCAGGCCGACACCTCGACCACGCGCCGCTACGGCGGCAGTGGCCTCGGTCTGGCCATCAGCAAGCAGATCGTCCATCTGCTCGGCGGCGAGATCGGCGTCGTCAGCCAGCCGGGCAGCGGCAGCACCTTCTGGTTCACCCTGCCCTGCCGCGCCGGCAACCGTCTCCCCGACGAATCGCCGGCCCCCGCCGAAAAGCGGCTCCAGCGCAGCGCCCGCATCCTGATCGCCGAAGACAACGCCACCAACCAGGCCATCGCCACCGGCATGCTGCGCCTGCTCGGCTGCACCAGCAGCATTGCCCGCAACGGCGTCGAAGCCGTCAGCCGCTGGCAGGAAGGTACCTGGGATCTGATCCTGATGGACTGCTCGATGCCGGAAATGGACGGCATCCAGGCCACCATCGCCATCCGTGAGCGGGAGGCCGCCAGCGGCGGCCGCATTCCGATCATCGCCATGACCGCCAACACCCAGGCCAGCGACATCGAACAATGCAAGGCCGCCGGCATGGACGACCATCTGGCCAAACCGCTGACGCTCGACGCCCTGACCGACCATCTCGGCCGCTGGCTGCACTGGTCGGGCACGCCGGAGAAGCAGCCCGCGGCAAGTGCCGACACCGGCGCCCCGGCATTCGACAACGCCGTGCTCGAACGCCTGCGCGAATGCCTCGGCGACACCGTCAGCGAAGCCATCCGCCCCTTCCTCGAAGACATGCCGGGCTACCTGTACGAGCTGGAAGGCGCCATTGCCGAAGGCGATACCGACACGCTGCGGCGGATCGCCCACATCATCAAGGGCGCTGCCGGCAATCTCGGCGCCCTGGCCATGGCCAGCGCCGCCCGCGCCATGGAACTGCATGCCGAAGCCGGCGAACGGGACGACAGCAGCGAGCTGCTGCTGCGCCTGCGCACCGAGTTCGCCATCATCGAACCGACCCTGATGGCCGAACTGGACGAGCCGCCCAGCCTGCCCGAACCGAGTGCCGACGCCGCCGTCGTGCTGGTGGTGGACGACGACCGCAGCACGCGCTCGGCACTGCGCCACGCCCTGCACCGCAGCGGCTTCCGGGTCGAGGAAGCGGCGGACGGTACGGAAGCCCTCGCCTGGCTGGAAAGCAATGCCGCCGATGCCATCCTGATGGACGCGCTGATGCCGGTCATGGACGGCTTCGCCGCCTGCCACGCCGTCAAGCGCCATCCGCGCTGGAAAGACATCCCGGTGCTGATGATCACCGCCCTCGACGACCGCCAGTCGATCGAACGCGCCTTCGAATCCGGCGCCAGCGACTTCATCCCCAAACCGATCCACCTGTCGGTGGTCAACCAGCGGGTCCGCCGCGTCATCGACGCCAACCGGGCCGAACGCCACGTCCAGCAACTGGCCTACAACGACACCCTGACCGGCCTGCCCAACCGCCTGCTTTTCGTCGACCAGCTCAAGCACGCCATCGAGCGGAGCCAGGCGCACAACAGTACGCTCGCGCTGCTCTTCCTCGATCTCGACCGCTTCAAATACATCAACGACACCCTCGGCCACGAAGCCGGCGACCAGCTGCTGGCCACCATGGCGCAGCGCCTGAAGGGCTGCGTCCGCGCCGACGACTGCGTCGCCCGCCTGGGTGGCGACGAATTCACCGTCCTCCTCGACGATCTGCCCAACCCCGGCGTCGCCGCCAGCGTCGCCCAGAACATCTGCCGCACCGTCTCGGCACCGCTGACGATCGCCGGCCAGGAAATCGTCATGACTGCCAGCATCGGCATCTCGCTCTATCCCGACGACGGCGCCGACGTCAGCAACCTGCTGCGCCATGCCGACACCGCCATGTATCGCGCCAAGCAGACCGGCAGCGACTTCTGCTATTACGAATCGGCCATGGAATCGGCACTCTCCGACCGTCTCAAGCTGGAGAACGATCTGCGCCGGGCACTCGAACGCGACGAGATCACCGTTTTCTACCAGCCGGTGATCGACACCGCCAGCGGCCGGATCGCCGGCGTCGAAGCTCTTGTCCGCTGGCTGCACCCGGAAGAAGGCATCGTCTCGCCGGCCGAGTTCATCCCGATCGCCGAAGAAACCGGCCTCATCCTGGCGCTCGGCGAGCGCGTCCTGCGCAGCGCCTGCCTGCAGGCACGCAGCTGGCTCGACAGCGGCCTCGCCGATCTGCACGTCGCCGTCAACCTCTCGGCCCGCCAGCTCGAACAACCCAATCTGCGCGAGATCGTCCAGCGCGCCCTGAGCGACAGCGGCCTGCCGCCCTCGTCGCTGGTCCTCGAAATCACCGAAAGCGTGCTGATGGCACACGCCAGCGAAAGCATCGACCTCTTGCGCGACCTGCGCAGCCTCGGCATCCAGCTGTCGATCGACGATTTCGGCACCGGTTACTCCTCGCTCGCCTACCTCAAGCACCTGCCTGCCAACACGCTGAAGATCGACCGCTCCTTCATCCAGGACATTCCCGACGACGAGGATGCAGTCGCCATCGTCACCGGCATCCTGGCGCTCGCCCACAGCCTGCGCATGAACGTCGTTGCCGAGGGCGTCGAGACGCCGGCCCAGCAGGCAACCCTCGCCCGCCTGCAGTGCGACCAGCTGCAGGGTTACCTGTTCTCCCGCCCCTTGCCGGCGGAAGTCATCGAAACCCAGCTGCTGACTCCCAAACGGCGCAAACGCCAGACCCGCAAACAGCCCTGAGCCCTGCCCGTTTTTTAGGCAGTGCCGTTTTTGTCTTGCAGCTCAGCGACTTCCGGCACTTCTCCCGAGCTTATCCACAGACTTACCCGACGCAATACTGGACAACCTCGAGTTCAGGCAGCCGAGCAAGAAACTGCAATGCCATCGACGGAGGCTGCAGATATCGCGGGCAGCAGTAACTGCACGGACGTCCCACGTCCGGGAGCACTCTCAATGCGGGCCGTCCCCCCCGACTGGCGAGCGAAGCTGTAAACCATGGCCAATCCGAGGCCTGTGCCCTGCCCGCGAGGCTTGGTCGTAAAGAATGGGTCAAAGGCATGGATTGCCACCTCCGGCGACATCCCGCTACCGTTGTCATCAACACCAACCACCAGGTAAGGCCCCGGCTTGAGCTCAAGCGGAGCAGCCAATGACTCAGGAAGTATCTCCATCGAATAGGCATAGACAAGAATGTTGCCACCATTCGGCATGGCATCCCTGGCGTTGATGACAAGATTGACCAGTGCGCTATTCAAGCCCCCCGCTTCGATATTGCATACCGAAGCCAGCGCGTTCGCCGAGACCTCCAGGCTGATTTTCCGTCCGGCACTCTGCCGCAGCAGCGGCAGCATATCGACGATCGATGCATTGACGTCGACCGGCTGCGGTTTCAAGGCGCGGCGGCGGGCCACCGAAAGCAGTGCTCTGGTGATATCTGCCCCGCGATGGGCTGCTGCCAGGGATGCAGCGACCAATTCCTGCTGCTGCGGGTCCTCGATCACCGGCGTCACCAGATCGAGACTGCCAATGATGATGCCGAGCAGATTGTTGAAATCGTGCGCCAAGCCTCCGGTCAACTGGCCGATCGACTCCAGCTTCTGTGCCTGCATCAGTTGCTGCTCGGCCTGCACTGTCTCGCTAATATCGCGTACAAAACAGCTTACGAAATGTCCGTCATCAACGTCGATCGGCATCAGATCGGCCTCGGCCATGAAAAGCGAGCCATCCCGACGCCGAACCCTGACCCGGCGCCGCAATCCGCTACGCGCCGTATTGCCGCTGCCCAGCAGGCCCGACAGTTCGTGGCTGGTATTCCCGCGGATTCCTCCGGGCAGGATTGTATCGGCCAGCGATCTTCCGACGACTTCATCAGCTTGCCAGCCGAAGATGGTTTCGCTGGCCGGATTCCAGGCAACGATCATCTCCTGCATGTCACATGCCACGAAGCCACTGCGAGCTGACAGGACAGCCTCCCGCCAGAATTCGGCCTGACTGTCCGGCGGCAACGGGGTGAAAGAAGACATGAAAACGA